>NZ_NKIG01000003.1:0-257323 GCF_002255865.1 Pseudomonas sp. PGPPP1
ATACGCTGCGCAAGATCGTCCAGGAAGTTAACTCCGCCAAGGATCTCAAGGCGGCGTTGGGGATTATTGTGTTGCGCGTCAAGGAAGCCATGGGCAGCCAGGTCTGCTCGGTTTACCTGCTGGACCCCGAGACCAACCGTTTTGTGCTGATGGCCACCGAGGGCTTGAACAAGCGCTCCATCGGCAAGGTCAGCATGGCGCCCAATGAAGGTCTGGTGGGCCTGGTGGGGACGCGTGAAGAACCCCTGAACCTTGAAAACGCGGCCGATCACCCGCGTTATCGCTACTTTGCCGAAACCGGCGAAGAGCGCTACGCCTCGTTCCTTGGCGCACCGATCATTCACCACCGCCGCGTCGTCGGCGTGTTGGTTATCCAGCAAAAAGAGCGCCGCCAGTTCGACGAAGGTGAAGAAGCCTTCCTCGTGACCATGAGCGCGCAACTCGCTGGGGTTATCGCCCACGCTGAAGCCACTGGCTCGATTCGCGGCCTGGGGCGTCAGGGCAAGGGCATCCAGGAAGCCAAGTTCGTCGGCGTGCCGGGTTCGCCGGGTGCGGCGGTCGGTACGGCGGTGGTCATGCTGCCGCCGGCCGACCTCGATGTGGTGCCGGACAAGACCGTCGACGATATCGACGCTGAAATCAAACTGTTCAAGACGGCCCTGGAAGGCGTGCGCGCCGACATGCGCAACCTGTCGAACAAGCTGGCCACCCAGTTGCGCCCCGAAGAGCGTGCGCTGTTCGACGTGTACCAGATGATGCTCGACGACGCGTCCCTCGGGAACGAAGTCAAGACCGTGATCAAGACCGGCCAGTGGGCCCAGGGCGCGCTGCGCCAAGTGGTGACCGATCACGTCAACCGTTTTGAAATGATGGACGACGACTACCTGCGCGAGCGGGCCTCGGATGTGCGCGACCTGGGTCGCCGTCTGCTGGCCAAGCTGCAGGAAGACCGCACCACCAACCTGGTCTACCCCGACAACACCATCCTGATCAGTGAAGAACTGACCGCCACCATGCTCGGCGAAGTGCCAGAGGGCAAACTGGTGGGCCTGGTCTCGGTACTCGGCTCGGGCAACTCCCACGTCGCGATCCTGGCCCGAGCCATGGGCATCCCGACGGTGATGGGCCTGGTGGACCTGCCGTATGCCAAGGTCGATGGCATCGACATGATCGTCGATGGTCATCGCGGTGAAGTGTTCACCAACCCCAGCGACGTGCTGCGCAAGCAATACGCCGAAGTGGTTGAAGAAGAGAAGCAACTGGCGCTGGGCCTCGACTCATTGCGCGAGCTGCCGTGCGTGACCACCGACGGCCACCGCGTGCCGCTGTTGGTCAACACCGGCCTGCTGGCCGATGTGGCCCGTGCGCAACAGCGCGGCGCCGAGGGCGTGGGGCTGTACCGCACCGAAGTGCCGTTCATGATCAACCAGCGTTTCCCGAGTGAGAAGGAGCAGCTGGCGATTTATCGCGAGCAACTGCAAGCCTTCCACCCGTTGCCGGTGACTATGCGCAGCCTGGACATCGGCGGCGACAAGTCACTGTCGTATTTCCCGATCAAGGAAGACAACCCGTTCCTGGGTTGGCGCGGTATTCGTGTCACGCTCGACCATCCCGAAATTTTCCTCGTACAAACCCGCGCCATGCTCAAGGCCAGCGAAGGCCTGAACAACCTGCGCATCCTGTTGCCGATGATCTCCGGCACCCATGAGTTGGAAGAGGCGCTGCACCTGATCCACCGGGCCTGGGGCGAAGTACGCGACGAAGGCGCCGATGTACCGATGCCGCCGATCGGCGTGATGATCGAAATCCCGGCGGCGGTGTACCAGGCCAAAGAGCTGGCGCGGCAGGTGGACTTCCTGTCCGTGGGCTCCAACGACCTGACCCAGTACCTGCTGGCCGTGGACCGCAACAACCCACGGGTGGCCGACCTCTACGACTACCTGCACCCGGCGGTGCTGCAAGCCCTGCAACACGTAGTGCGCGACGCGCATGCCGAAGGCAAGCCGGTGAGCATCTGCGGTGAAATGGCCGGTGACCCGGCGGCGGCCGTGCTGTTGATGGCGATGGGCTTCGACAGCCTGTCGATGAACGCCACCAACTTGCCGAAGGTGAAGTGGATGCTGCGCCAGGTCGACCTGGGCATGGCCAAGGATCTGCTGGCGGAGTTGATGACCATCGACAACCCGCAAGTTATCCACAGCTCGTTGCAGTTGGCGCTGAAGAACCTGGGGCTGACGCGGATGATCAACCCGGCTTCTGCCAAAACTCTCTAGACCGTCATCGCAGGCAAGCCAGCTCCCACATTTGGAATGCATTCCCCTGTGGGAGCTGGCTTGCCTGCGATGAGGCCAGTACAAGCATCGCTAGATCTTGATTTCCACTTCGCCCAGCCGCCCACCATGCGGCCCAAAACTGCGCTCCACCATCCGCCGCGTTCCATCCGCATTCACAATCAACGCCGTACTCGCCCGCGTCCCATAGCTGGGGCTGGCTATAAACACGCTGGATAGCAGACTCTCGGTCGCCAACCCAACCCCGGTATCCGGCAAGTCTGCAAACGGCGCCGTCTGCGGGTCACTCAGAATCCCCAGCAATGCCTCCGGCTGCGGATCATCCAGCACCGCACTCAACGCCGCCTTGGCCTTGATCAACTTGGGCCAGGGCGTATCCAGCCCCGCGTTCGACAACCCATACACCCCAGCCTTCAACTGAGTCGGCTCGGTCTGGTTGGCGTTGTAATGCCACAGCTCATCACGCGTACCCACCAGCAGGTTAAACCCGGCATATTCAATGGAACGGCCGTTAACGTCGGCTAAATAGTCGTCAATCGGTTGGGTTCCATTGAGAAAGCGCGCCACCAACTCCCCACGCGACTTACGGGCCGGTGGCTGATGTGGGTCGCGGATGTTGGTGAGGGCAGCAAAGCGCCCATCGGCATTCACCCCCAGCCACGTACCACCCGCTTCCTGATCGCGGCCAGCATAAACGTCGGGGGCATCCAGCCACTGTGCCAGCGGCAGGCTGGGGCGGGCGTAGAACTCATCACGGTTGGCCGCGACGATCAGCGGTTGGGCATGGCCCGGCCGCCAGGCGAAAACAATCAGGCACATCAGGCGATCCCTTTTGTGTTTTTTGCCACTCTACGCACTCAGGCACAGGCGTTCCATCGTATCCAGTTGGGTCGCATGCCTTCCATCCGTTAACATGCCGGACTTGTCTGGGGGGCTCCCATGGAATTTCTGCTGTATTTAGCACTGGGCGCCTGTGCGGGCGTGCTCGCCGGGCTGTTCGGCGTGGGCGGCGGGATCATCATCGTGCCGGTGCTGGTGTTCAGCTTTACCTTGCAGGGTTTCGACCCGCAAGTGCTGACCCACCTGGCCGTGGGCACTTCGCTTGCGACCATCATCTTTACCTCGGTCAACGCCGTGCGCGAGCACCATCGGCGTGGCGCGGTGCGTTGGCCGATCTTTGTGTGGATGACCGTGGGTATCCTGGTCGGCGCTGGGTTTGGTGCGTTGACCGCCGAAGCGATTTCCGGCCCGAACCTGCAAAAAATCATCGGTGTGTTTGCCCTGCTGGTGGCCGTGCAACTGGCCCTGGAGGTCAAACCCAAGGCGAGTCGAACGGTGCCGGGCAAGGTCGGTCTGACCCTCGCAGGTACGGTGATTGGCTGGGCTTCGGCGATCTTCGGCATTGGCGGCGGCTCGCTGACCGTGCCGTTCTTGACCTGGCGCAGCGTGCCGATGCAACAGGCGGTGGCCACGTCTTCTGCCTGCGGCCTGCCCATCGCGGTGGCCAGTGCATTAAGTTTCATGATTCTGGGCTGGCAAGACCCGCTGTTGCCCGCTCATAGTCTAGGGTTCGTGTATTTGCCGGCGCTGCTGGGCATTGCCCTGACCAGTATGGTATTTGCCCGCTTCGGCGCGCGCCTGGCACACAAGTTGTCACCGCGCTTGCTTAAGCGGTTGTTCGCCGGGCTGCTGTTCTGTGTCGGCTTAAACTTTTTGTTGTAATGCAGGCTTAATCGCGGCCCGGCATGGTCCGGTCGCTATAACGAATGATTTAACGAGGAGTCGCAATGCTGCCTTACCCGCAGATCGACCCGGTGGCCTTGGCCATCGGTCCGCTGAAAATCCACTGGTACGGGTTGATGTACCTGATCGGCATCGGCGGTGCCTGGTTCCTGGCCTCCCGACGCCTGAACCGGTTCGACCCGACCTGGACCAAGGAGAAGCTCTCCGACCTGATTTTCTGGTTGTCGATGGGGGTGATCGTCGGCGGGCGCCTCGGGTATGTGCTGTTCTACGATCTTCCCGCCTACATCGCGCAGCCAACGCTGATTTTTGAAGTGTGGAAAGGCGGCATGGCGTTCCACGGTGGGTTTATCGGCGTGATGATCGCCGCCTGGTGGTTTGGCCGTCGCAACGGCAAGTCGTTCTTCCAACTGATGGACTTCGTCGCGCCCATGGTGCCGATTGGCTTGGGGGCTGGGCGTATCGGCAACTTTATCAACGCCGAACTGTGGGGCAAGCCGACCGACTTACCGTGGGCCATGATCTTTCCGCCGTTCAGCGACCCGGCACAATTGCCGCGCCATCCGTCGCAGCTGTATCAATTCGCGTTGGAAGGCGTGGCGCTGTTCCTTATCCTCTACATCTTCTCGCGCAAGCCACGCCCTACCATGGCGGTGTCGGGCATGTTCGCGCTGTTCTACGGGATCTTCCGCTTCATCGTCGAGTTCGTGCGCGTGCCGGATGCACAGCTGGGCTACTTGGCGTTTGGTTGGGTGACCATGGGCCAGATCCTCAGCTTGCCGATGATCCTCGGCGGCCTGGGCTTGTTGTGGTGGGCGTACAACCGTCCGCAGCCTATCAAGAGCGCGACGCTTTAAATTCGAATGCCGGGGCCTCCAGGTTCCGGCTTCAACGATACGGGTACCAAAATGAAGCAATATCTCGAGCTACTGAACGACGTCGTGACCAATGGATTGACCAAGGGCGATCGCACCGGCACCGGCACCAAGGCCGTGTTCGCCCGTCAGTATCGGCATAACTTGGCCGACGGCTTCCCGCTGCTGACCACCAAGAAGCTTCACTTCAAAAGCATCGCCAACGAATTGATCTGGATGTTGAGCGGCAACACCAACATCAAGTGGCTGAATGAAAACGGCGTGCGCATCTGGGACGAATGGGCCACCGAAGATGGCGACCTCGGCCCGGTGTACGGCGAGCAGTGGACTGCCTGGCCAACCAAGGACGGCGGCAAGATCAACCAGATCGACTACATGGTCGAGACGCTGAAGACCAGCCCCAACAGCCGCCGCATCCTGTTCCACGGCTGGAACGTCGAGTACCTGCCCGACGAAACCAAGAGCCCCCAGGAAAACGCACGCAACGGCAAGCAAGCCCTGCCGCCGTGCCACCTGCTGTACCAGGCGTTCGTGCACGACGGTCACCTGTCGATGCAGTTGTACATCCGCAGCTCCGACGTGTTCCTCGGCCTGCCGTACAACACCGCTGCCCTGGCGTTGCTCACCCATATGCTGGCGCAGCAGTGCGACCTGATCCCCCACGAGATCATCGTCACCACGGGCGACACCCACGCCTACAGCAACCACATGGAACAGATCCAGACCCAACTGGCGCGCACGCCGAAGAAGTTGCCGGAGCTGGTGATCAAGCGTAAACCTGCGTCGATCTATGACTATAAGTTCGAAGATTTTGAGATTGTGGGTTACGACGCTGATCCAAGCATCAAGGCTGACGTCGCTATCTAAAGGCTGCCTTGGTCATAAAATGTGGGAGCTGGCTTGCCTGCGATTGCGGTGGATCAGCGACATAGATGTCGCCTGACACTCAGCCATCGCAGGCAAGCCAGCTCCCACAGTTTGATTCGGTTTTCACCCCTGGCTAGTGACCATGGCTTCTGCCCACATGCGAAGGCTCCGCCTCGCTGGCCGCCACGCTCCCGCTGACCTCCAGCCGCTGCAAAATCCCGCATTGCTCCCCGCCGCCGCAGCGTTGGCGCAGGTCCAGCAACTGTTCCTGCAACGCCAGCAGCCCATCGATCCGCGCTTTGACATGGTGGATATGCTCGTCGATCAACGCATTCACACTCTCGCACTGGTCCTGGGGACTGTCACGCAAACCCAGCAGGCTGCGGATCTCCTCCAGCGTCATGTCCAAACTGCGGCAGTTACGGATGAAGATCAGCCGTTCGGTATGCGCCTGGGTATACACGCGGTAGTTGGCGTCGGTGCGCGCCGGAGGCGGCAGCAGGCCTTCCTTCTCGTAGTAACGGATGGTTTCTACCGGGCAGTCGGTCAGTTTGGCCAGTTCGCCGATCTTCATTGCAGCAATCTCCAGATGGGTGCTTGACCCTATAGTGGCTACAGGGTCTTTACTTGGCAACAGGCACCTTTACGGACGCGACAGAATGAGCGATTCCATCCACACCCCGAATAAACATGATCACAACCACGATCATGGTCATGACCATAGCCACGACCATGGCCCCAAACTGACGCCGGTCAAAAAGCACGACCATGCGGGCGACTCCTGCTGCTCCGGTGCTGCGGCGCCTGCCGTTGTCACGCTCAGCGAAGCGCCGACCGCCGGCTCGCGTGTGAGCACTTTCCGCATCGAAGCCATGGACTGCCCCACCGAACAGACGCTGATCCAGAACAAACTGGGCAAGCTCGCAGGCGTGCAGCAACTGGAATTCAACCTGATCAACCGGATTCTCGGCGTGACCCACGACCTGCCGAGCACCGCGCCGATCATCGAGGCGATTAAATCCATCGGCATGCAAGCCGACCCGATTGAAGACGGTGCCCCGGCTGCCGCGCCACCGGCCAAGAAACACTGGTGGCCGCTGGCATTGTCCGGCATCGGTGCACTGGGTGCCGAGGTGCTGCACTTCACCAATGCCGCGCCCACCTGGGTGATTGCGTTGGTGGCGTTGGTGTCGATCCTCAGCGGTGGCCTCACCACCTATAAAAAGGGTTGGATCGCCCTCAAGAACCTCAACCTGAACATCAACGCGTTGATGAGCATCGCTGTCACCGGCGCAGTGCTGATTGGCCAGTGGCCGGAAGCGGCGATGGTGATGTTCCTGTTCACCGTGGCCGAGCTGATCGAAGCCAAGTCCCTGGACCGTGCGCGCAACGCCATCAGCGGCTTGATGCAAATGACCCCGGAGCAGGCCACGGTGCAACAGGCCGATGGTTCGTGGGCGGAACAGGAAGTTAAAAGTATCGAATTGGGCGCAATTGTGCGGGTAAAACCCGGTGAGCGCATCGGCCTGGATGGTGAGGTCACCGCTGGTCAATCCACCATCGACCAAGCGCCGATCACCGGTGAAAGCCTGCCGATTGAAAAGACCGTGGGCGATAAAGTCTTCGCCGGGACGATCAACCAGGCCGGTTCCCTTGAATACAAAGTGACCGCTGCGGCCAACAACTCCACCCTGGCGCGCATCATCCACGCGGTGGAACAGGCCCAGGGCGCGAGGGCGCCGACCCAGCGGTTTGTCGACAGCTTTTCGAAGGTCTACACCCCGGCGGTGTTCCTGTTTGCGCTAGGCGTGGCGTTGATTCCACCGCTGTTCATGGCCGGCGCGTGGTTCGACTGGATCTACCGCGCCCTGGTGCTGCTGGTGGTTGCGTGCCCCTGCGCGCTGGTGATCTCGACCCCGGTAACTATCGTCAGCGGCCTGGCGGCGGCAGCGCGCAAAGGCATCTTGATCAAGGGCGGCGTGTACCTGGAGGGCGGTTACAAGCTCGATTACCTGGCCCTCGACAAGACCGGCACCATTACCCACGGCAAACCGGTGCAAACCGATTACCTGGCGCTGTTCCCCAACGTCGAAGACAGTGCCCCGGCCTTGGCTGCCAGTTTGGCTGGGCGTTCCGACCACCCGGTGTCGCTGGCTATCGCCAATGCGGCTGTGGATAAAAACCTGCCAAGCCACGTTGTGGATAACTTTGAGGCCCTGGCCGGTCGCGGTGTGCGCGGCGATATCAACGGCGAAACCTACCACCTGGGTAACCACCGCCTGGTGGAAGACCTTGGCCTGTGCTCACCGGAGCTGGAAGAGAAACTCTTCGCCCTGGAGAAACAAGGCAAGTCCGTGGTGCTGCTGCTCGACAAGTCCGGCCCGCTGGCACTGTTTGCCGTGGCCGATACCGTCAAGGACAGCAGTCGCGAAGCGATCCAGCAGTTGCATGAGTTGGGCATCAAGACCCTGATGCTCACTGGCGACAACACCCACACCGCCCAGGCGATTGGTGCCCAGGTCGGCATCGACCAGGCCCAGGGTGACTTGCTGCCCACCGACAAACTGCAGGCTATCGAAACCCTCTACGGCCAAGGCCATCGTGTGGGCATGGTCGGCGATGGGATCAACGACGCACCGGCCCTGGCCCGCGCCGAGATTGGTTTTGCCATGGCTGCTGCCGGCACCGACACCGCCATCGAGACCGCCGACGTGGCCTTGATGGACGATGATTTGCGCAAGATTCCGGCATTCATTCGGTTGTCGCGGCAAACGTCGAGTATCCTCAAGCAGAACATCGCCCTGGCGCTGGTGATCAAGGCGATCTTCCTTGCGGTCACCTTCCTGGGCATGGCCACCATGTGGATGGCGGTGTTCGCCGACATGGGCGTGAGCCTGTTGGTGGTGTTCAATGGCCTGCGCTTGCTGCGCAAATAGAGGATGAGAGGGTGGTGTGCTGAGTGCCGAGCTAAAGGCTTTTTTCATGGTTGCCCGCCTGGGCAGCATTACCCAGGCGGCGAAAAAACTCGGCCTGAGCCAGCCCACGGTCACCACCCAGATTCGCAACCTGGAAAGCCAATACGGCGTTGAACTGTTTTATCGCGGTGGCCGCCGCCTCACCGTCAGCGACGAAGGTGCGCGCCTGCTGCCGATGGTCAAGGCGCTGTTGCAGCAGGAAGCGGACATCGAGTTTTTCCTGCGTAACAGTGGTCAGGTCCAGGGCGCGCTGAGGATTGCCGCGACGGCGCCGTATTACATCCTCGACCTGGTCAAAGCCTTTCGCGAACGCCTGCCGCAGGTTGAGGTGTCGGTGGAGATTGGCAATTCCCAGCAGGTGCTCGAAGCGCTGGATGACTACCGCGTCGACGTGGCTGCATCCTCGCAGTTGCTGGAAGATCCCCGCCTGATCCGCCGCGTGCTGGGCACCGACCCGCTGGTGCTGGCGGTGCATCGCAACCATCCCCTGGCCAAGCTCGACCATGTGCCGCTCAGCGCGTTGGCTGGGCACACCTTGTTGATGCGTGAAGCGGGCTCGACCACGCGGCGGTTGACCGAGGGGATGCTGCAGGGCGCCAACGTGAGTTACGGGCCGCTGCTGGAGATCGGCAGCCGTGAATCGATCCGCGAGGCGGTGCTGCGCAATATCGGCATCAGCATCATTGCGCGCCAGGAAGTGCCCCATGACCCGCAGCTGCGCGTGTTGACCATCGAGAATGCGCCGCAGATTCCGGAGTATCTGTACTGCCTCAAGGAAAGAAAGGGCGCGCGGTTGCCGGCGGCTTTTCTGGGGTTGGCGCAAGAAATGTCACCCCTCTGACCGAGGCCCGCTCACTACAAAATTCACCAATACCACTATCACCCGCTTTTGCCTTCCTGCCACATGAGCGACGCATTGCCTGCCTAGCATGGCCTTCATCAGTTTGATGAGGTGCCCCCATGAGCACAGTCCTGACCCAGCCCGGCGCGCCAATGAAGGTGCGCGGTGTCCAGAAACGCTTCGGCGCCTTTACTGCGCTGGACAACGTCTCCCTGGACGTCGCTGCCGGGGAGTTGGTGTGCCTGCTGGGCCCGTCCGGCTGCGGCAAGACCACCTTGTTGCGTTGCATCGCTGGCCTGGAGCGCCAGGACAGCGGTGAACTTTACCTGGGCGAGCGTGACGTTTCCCTGCTGCCTCCCCAAGCGCGCGACTACGGCATTCTGTTCCAGTCCTACGCGCTGTTTCCCAACCTGACGGTAGAGGCGAACATCGGCTACGGCCTCACCGGCAGTGGCCGCGATGAAGTGCGCAAGCGCGTCGGGCAGATGCTCGAGCTGGTAGGCCTGGTGGGCAGCGAAAAGAAATACCCCGGCCAACTCTCTGGTGGCCAGCAACAACGCGTTGCCCTGGCCCGTGCGCTGGCGCCGGCGCCTTCTTTGCTGTTGCTGGATGAGCCGATGTCCGCCCTTGATGCCCGCGTTCGTGAGCATCTGTGCACCGAGCTGCGCCAACTGCAGCGTCGCCTGGGCATCACCACATTGATGGTCACCCACAACCAGGACGAAGCCATGTTGATGGCCGACCGCATCGCCGTGATGAACAACGGCAAGGTCGAGCAATACGCCACGCCCCAGGAAATCTACGACCGCCCGGCCACACCGTTCGTGGCGGAGTTTGTCGGCCAGGGCAACTGGCTGCCGTTCAGCCGCAACAGCGCCAGTCACGCCCAGGTCGGCGGGATGAACATGCGCCTGGCCGAGGATGCTGGCGTGGCCAAGTCCGGTCGCTTGTTCTGCCGCCCGGAAGCCATCAGCGTCAACCCGCCGGTGCATGAAGAAAACCTGTTCCCGGCCAAGGTCCGCGAGATCACCTTTCTCGGTAACCGTTGCCGCATGAGCTTCGAGTTGGAGCAACTGCCCGGCCACCCGCTGCTGGCCGAGCTGGCTCCGGAGGCCATGCCGCGCCTGGGTGCCCAAGACATCTGGGTCGCCTTGCCGCCGCGCAGCCTGCAGGTGTTTGCCTGAGATGGCCGCTGTCATGACCTTGCCCGTTGCGCGTCAGGTGTCTCGCGCCGAACTCGGCGACCGTCTCTTCGTGGTCGGCGGCAAGCTGCTCTGGCTGTGCCTGCTGGGCGTGGCGGTGTTGCTGCCATTGCTGGCGATTTTCTGGCGGGGGTTCAGCAGTGAAGCCGGGCAGGGCGGAGGTCTTGTCGCCGCACGGGAGTTGGTAACCAGCGCCAATTTCCACTGGCTGCTGGGCAATAGCCTGAAAGTTTCCCTGAGTGTGGCGGCCATTGTCGTACCGCTGGCCTACCTGTTTGCCTACGCGTTGCAACGCACGCTAATCCCCGGCAAGGCGATTTGGCGCGGTATGTCGCTGCTGCCCCTGATGGCGCCGTCGATGTTGCCGGGCATCGCGCTGGTCTACTTGTTCGGCAACCAGGGCATGTTGCGTGGGTTGCTCTCGGACAATATCTACGGCTTCTGGGGCATTGTGCTGGGTGAAGTGATCTACACCTTCCCACATGCCTTGATGATTCTGCTGTCGGCGCTGTCCTTGGCCGATGCGCGGCTGTTCGATGCCGCCTCCAGCATGGGCGCCAGCCCGGCCCGGGCGTTTCGCAGCATTACTTGGCCGGCCACGCGCCAGGCGGTGTTCGCCGCGTTTTGCCTGGTATTCACGCTGACCATCACCGATTTCGGCGTACCTGTTGTCGTTGGTGGCGACTACCAAGTGCTGGCGCTGGAAGCCTACAAGGCAGTCGTTGGTCAGCAACAATTCGGTCGCGGCGCGTTGATCGGCATGGTGTTGTTGCTGCCGGCGCTGTTCAGCTTTGGTGTGGATGCCTGGCTGCGTCGCCGTCATGGCGATTCCATGAGTGGTCGCGCCCAAGTGTTTCAGCCGGCACCGTCGCGTTTGAGAGACGGCTGCTACCTGGCCATCGTGTTGCTGATCTGCGCGGTGTTGCTGCTGGTGTTCGGCATGGCGGTGTATTCGTCACTGGTGAAGTTCTGGCCGTACAACCTGTCGCTTTCGCTGAATCACTACCAGTTTGAAGACACCGCCGGCGGTGGCTGGTTGGCCTATCGCAACAGCCTCACCATGGCTCTGTGCACGGCGCTGATCGGCAGTGTGCTGATCTTCACCGGCGCCTACCTGATGGAAAAGACCAAGGAGCAGAAGGGCTTGAACCTGGCGCTGCGCATGCTCAGCTTCGTGCCGATGGCCGTACCCGGGCTGGTGCTGGGGCTGGGCTACGTGTTCTTTTTCAACCTCAACGGCAACCCGCTGCATGTGTTCTACGGGACCATGACCCTGCTGGTGGTGTGCACCATTGCGCATTATTTGACCACCGCACAGATGACCGCCACCACGGCCCTGCGCCAGCTGGATGCCGAGTTCGAAGCCGCCGCGTTGTCCCTCAAGGCGCCGCTGTACCGTCACTACCTGAAAGTCACGGTGCCGATCTGCTTGCCCGCCTTGCTGGACATCGTGCGCTACCTGTTTGTGTCGGCGATGACCACCGTGTCCGCCGCGATCTTCCTCTACAGCCCCGACACCATCCTCGCCGCCGTCGCCGTGCTGAACATGGACGACGCCGGCAACGTGGGCGGTGCGGCGGCCATGTCCACCCTGATCCTGTTCACCTCGGCCGGCGTCTCGCTGCTGCTGGCGTGGGCTTCACGTGGCGCACTGCGTCGCTCCCAAGCCTGGCGCCAAACCGCGCCCGGCCAATAATCCCGATAGGAGGTGTTGCATGTTCAAGCCCCTGGCGCTGGTCGCTGCCGTACTGTCTGCATTCAGCCTGAATGCCTTCGCCAAGACCGATCTCACGGTGTACACGGCCCTCGAAGCCGAGCAGTTGAAGACCTACAAGCAAGCATTCGAAAAGGCCAACCCCGACATCGAGATCAAGTGGGTGCGTGACTCCACCGGGATCATCACCGCCAAGCTTCTGGCCGAGAAAGACCGTCCGCAGGCGGATGCCGTTTGGGGCCTGGCTGCCTCCAGCCTGGCGATCCTGGACCAGCAGGGCATGCTGGATAACTACGCGCCGAAGGACCTGGACAAGATCGGTAAAAACTACCGTGACCCTGCCAACCCACCGGCCTGGGTCGGCATGGACGTATGGGCCGCGACCATCTGCTTCAACACCGTCGAAGCCGAAAAGCAGGGCCTGACCAAGCCGGTGAGCTGGCAGGACCTGACCAAGCCTGAGTACAAGGGCAAGATCGTGATGCCTAACCCGGCCTCATCCGGCACGGGCTTCCTGGACGTGAGCGCCTGGCTGCAAACCTACGGTGAGAAGCAGGGCTGGCAGTACATGGACGACCTGCACCAGAACATCGGCCAGTACGTTCACTCCGGTTCCAAGCCGTGCAAGCTGGCGGCATCCGGCGAGTTCCCGATTGGGATTTCGTTTGAGTACCCGGCGGTGCAGTTGAAACGCCAGGGCGCGCCGCTGGACATCATCCTGCCCAAAGAAGGCCTGGGTTGGGACATTGAAGCGACGGCTGTGATGAAGGGCACTGCCCATGCGGACGCCGCGAAGAAGCTGGCCGACTTCTCCGCCAGCCCCGCTGCGATGGAGTTGTACAAGGACAACTTCGCCGTACTTGCCCAGCCGGGGATTGCCAAGCCGCAGACCGAGTTGCCGGCGGACTACGAACAGCGCCTGATCAAGAACGACTTTGCCTGGGCGTCGAAGAACCGCGACAGCATCCTCACCGAATGGCGCAAGCGCTATGACGGGAAGTCGGAAAAGGTAGCCGGTCAGTAAGGTTTTCGTTAGGGCTATTGGCCTCTTCGCGAGCAAGCCCGCTCCCACATTTGAATGGGTTCACAAGTCAAACTGTGGGAGCGGGTTTGCTCGCGAAGGCGGCTTCGAATTCAGGGCATCACTTCATGACACAACAAAATGATCTGCTGATCGTGGGCGCCGGCATCCTCGGCCTGTCCCACGCCTACGCCGCCGCCAAACGCGGCCTCAAGGTCAAGGTCTTCGAACGCAGCGCCACGCCGCTGGGCGCTTCGGTGCGCAACTTCGGCCAGGCCCTGGTTACCGGCCAACCGCCGGGCGCGATGCTCGACCTGGCGCGGGAAAGCCGCGATATCTGGGGCCATTGGGCCCAGGTCGCTGGCCTGCAACTCAAGCGCAACGGTTCATACCTGTTCGCCCGCACCGAAGCTGAAGAGCATCTGCTGGAAGCCTTCTGCGCCGATCGTGCCCAGGCGCACGGCTACAACGTGGAGTTGCTGCAGGGCGCAGCCATGAAGGACTTGTACGGCGGCCAGTTCCGCCATCATCGCGCTGCGTTGCATGGCCAGGATGACCAGCAACTGTATTCGCGGGAAGCGATCCCGGCGTTGATCCACTACCTCAGCCAGGAATTGAACGTGGAGTTTCACTTCTCCACTCTGGTGCGCGACGTCGAACCCGGCCAGCTTCACAGCACAGCAGGCAGCTTTCGCGCAGAGCAAATCATCGTGTGCTCAGGCCACGACTACCAAACCCTGCTGGCCGGCGCGATGGCCGAGCTCAACCCGAGCATCTGCCGCCTGCAAATGTTGCGTGCCCGGCCCGCGGTCAATCTCAACCTGCAACACGCCTTGCTCACCGGCCTGAGTTGCGTGCACTACGGCGCCTTCGCCGATCTGCCCGAGGCTGCGGCGGTGCAGGCGCAGA
Organism: Pseudomonas sp. PGPPP1; assembly: GCF_002255865.1. Classification (NCBI taxonomy): domain Bacteria; kingdom Pseudomonadati; phylum Pseudomonadota; class Gammaproteobacteria; order Pseudomonadales; family Pseudomonadaceae; genus Pseudomonas; species Pseudomonas sp. PGPPP1. Next base: position 14,439 of record NZ_NKIG01000003.1, read on the forward strand.
TCCTGCGCGACGCACCGCACCTGCATGAACACGGCATCCACCTGTTGATCAGCCCTACGCCCCATGGCGAACTGATCATCGGCGACTCCCATGACTACGGCAGCGATGCCTCGCCGTTCAATGCCGAGCGGGTGGATGACTGGATGATCGAGTTGGCCGAGCAGACCCTGGGCTGCAAGATCCAAGTGGTGGAGCGTTGGCAGGGTGTGTACGGCTCACGCGGGCCGGGGCCGTTCTCGTTCCTGCGCGCCGCACTGGGAGTGAGTGCGGCGTTGATGCACACGGGTGTGGGCATGAGCGTCGGGCCGGCGCTGGCCGAGCGTAACATCAGCACTTTGTGGGGAGCCGTGTGATGAACCCGGAACAGGCAATTGCCGACGTGTTCGGCTTGTACGAGCAACACGGCGCGGCGGATTACATCGGCGAGCCGGTGTCGCAGATCGAGCATATGTCCCAGGCCGCGCAACGGGCGATGGCCGAGGGCTTTGACGATGAAGTGGTGCTGGCGGCGTTTTTCCACGACATCGGGCACCTCTGCGGGCAGGGCGGCGACAATATGGGCGGCTACGGTGTCGTCAGCCATGAACGGCTGGGGGCGGATTATCTACGTCGCGCAGGCTTCAGCGAGCGCATGGCCAAGCTGGTGGAGTATCACGTGCAGGCCAAGCGTTACCTGACGTTCAGCCAGCCGGACTATTACGCCCGGTTGAGCGAAGCCAGTCGTCGCACCCTGGGTTACCAGGGCGGCGTGATGAGTGCCGAAGAAGCGCAGGCGTTTGAGCAGGACCCGCTCTGCGCAGTCAGCCTGCGCATGCGTCATTGGGACGAGCAAGCCAAGGAAATGCACGTGCCGGTACTCGACCTTGAAGTACTCAAGGCTAAGGCCCGGCAGATGCTGGCCGCTTAGGTTTCGTCGAGGCGCTGAGCCAGTGCTTCGACTTGTTCCTGACGCTCGGCCTGGCTCAGTTTGGCGTGGGGATTGAGGGACGACCACTGCGGGTGAGCACGGGCTTTGTGCAGCGCGTCCGGCAATTTGCCTTCGCGCCAGGTTTTGTCTTGGGGCGTGTCGACCTTGATGCTGTGCATCGCCGCGTGGCCGCGCAGGTTCAGGGCCTTGAGCAGCTGGCGTTGGCGCAGGGCGAGCAGGCGCAGCACGCTGTCGTCCACGGTCAGCTCGCGTTGGCCCTTGATCTTGCCCAGCAGGCGGCTGCCGTAGCTGCGTGCGGTTTGCAGCGCGCCACCGGCAATCGCACCCGCCAGGGCGGCGGCGCCCAGCGTTAAACCGCCAACCAATAGGTCCACACCCGCACCGGCGGCTGCGCCAGCGGCGATCCCGCCGCCGACACGCACGCCGAGTTGCTTTAGCGTCTCGGGGTTGAACAGGTCATCGCCCCAGCGGCCGTCCAACAATGGCAGGTCGCTGGCGGCAGCGTCTTGTGGGCGGAAGCCGAACAGTTTGAGCAGCGCTTCCACGCATTTTTGTTCGCGCTGGCGCACGGCCTTGCGCAGCTCGCCGATGGCGTGTTGTTCGTCCTCGGTGACTACGCTGCGGCGGCACGCGGCGCAGTCGATCAGCAGCTCGGCAATCAAGCGGGCGGCGCTTTGCTGGCGGGCTTGGCGCTGAGCTTCCTGGTCGAGAATCAGCCGCTCCAACTGCGGGCGCGCGCTTTCCAGCAGCAGGGCGAGGCTTTCATAGAGGCGCCGTTCGCCATCTTCCGGCGGCGCCACGCTGTCGAAGCGCACCAGCGCATGCAGGCCCAGGCGGGCCAGGGCTTCACGCCAATCCGGCTCGCGGTGGTCGCTGCTGCTCACGAAGTTGAGCACCGGCAGCAACGGCTTGCCGCAACTGGCCAGCACTTGCAGCTCGTCACGGTACTTGGCCAGCACCGGTTCGCGGGCGTCGATCACATACAGGCCGGCGTCGGAGGCCAGCAACTGGCGCAGCACCTTGGCCTCCTGCTCGAAACGCTGGCGTGCTTCGCTACCTTCGAGGAAGCGCGCCAGGCGGGCCGGGCCGTCGAGGCGTTCGCCAGGGCGGTCCAGACGCTCCAGGTAATCGAGCAGGGCGATGGCATCTTCCAGGCCGGGCGTGTCGTACAACTCCAACAGCGCTTCGCCATCCACCGACAAGCGCGCACCTTCGACATGCCGCGTGGTGCTGGGGCGATGGGAGACCTCGCCGAAGCCCACGTCGCGGGTCAGGGTGCGCAGCAGGGAGGTCTTGCCGACATTCGTGTGGCCGACCACGGCGAGTTTCAGCGGTTTAGTCATGACCAGTCTCCAGCCAGTTCAGCGGTGCGCTGTCGGCGAAGGGCAGCTCCAATTGCTGCAGCGCGGCGTGCCAGTCGCCCAAGCGCTCGGCATCCAGGGCTTGGCCGGGCGGGGCTTGCAGCAGCCACACCCGTGTTTCGGTGGCGCTGCGCGCCAGCTCGGCGATCAGCGCCAGGCTGCCGCGATCCGGCGAGCGACGTGGGTCGCAGGCGATGGCCAGGCGTGCGGGCGGGAAGCGCGTGAGTTGTTCCAGCAACTTGTTGCGCGATTCGCGGCTGTCGAGAATGCCGGCGTTGTTCACGCTGGCGGGCAGCTTGGGCGGCCACGGGTGCTGGTCGTCCAGCTCGATGGCCACCAGCAGCGCGCCGTCGCTGTGCAGTTCGCTGACGCCGCCGGTGACGTGGTGCAGTTGATCGGGAGCGGCGTCGTTGACGCCGAGGCGTTCGCTGCTGGGCATCAGGCGTTCGCGCAAATGACTGTAGCCGGGCAGGTTGAGGTCCAGGCGCAGGGCGGCGCGCCCGCGTTTCCAGCGCCACAGGCACAGCAGGGCGAGGATCAGGCGCGGCAGCAGGCCATAGACCAGCAACACACCCACCAACCAGGCGGCCCAGGCTTGGCGAGCGCTTTCGATATTCAGGGCAGAATCGCCGCTGGCGCGGATCATCTCGACGGTGGGCACGTTGAAGCCCAGCAGGGCGGGCAGGGTGCCCAATGCCTGCGTCACAGCGACGAAGGTGTCGGCACTGAGAATGGTGGTTTCCCACACAAAGCCGTAGCGGCGTGTGGCAAGCAGCGTAAGAAGAATCACCAGTGCGCTGAGCAATGCCAGCAACCAAAGGCTGTTGACCAGCACGCCGACGGCCCAGCGGTTGAGCTTCTGGCGTTGCAGCAGCAACAAAAGCGCGGGCGCCAGTTGCGCGGCCTTGGCGTCACGGGCGAGCTTTTCGCTGAGCCACAACCACAGGCGCCCAAGACTGGCGCCATGCTCGCCGGCAAACAGTAGGCCCAGGGCCCAGCTGATCAGCAGGATCAGATTCAAGCCGAGCAGGCTGCCCAGCGCCCAGAACACATTCACCGGGGTCAGGCCATTACCCAGCGCGGCAAAAGCCAGGCCGGCGCCGCTGACCACTGCGACGATCGCCAGCAGCACCAGCGCCAGGCGTGCCCCTTGCAGCCAGCGGGTGAGGGCGACTGTCAGGCCATCACGTTCGGCCAGGTGCAAGGCGCGCTGTTGAATGCGCGTCGGCAAATCGCCACCGGCCGCGCGGGCCAGGCGGTTGGCTTCCAGGTCTTCCAGGGGCCCTGCGTGTTCTTCGCGCAGGCGCACGGTTTCTGTCAGCCAGAGTGTGTGCAGAGGAGTCACGCGCTGTCCTGTTGTGTTTGTGAGCCTGGAGCATAACCCCTGGCTCGGGGCTCTGGTATTCTCGTCGCCATGAAAAAAACTCTCCCTTTAAGCCTGATCGCAGCCCTCGGTGAAAACCGCGTGATCGGCGTCGACAACAGCATGCCCTGGCATTTGCCGGGCGATTTCAAATATTTCAAGGCCACCACGCTTGGCAAGCCGATCATCATGGGGCGCAAGACCTGGGACTCCCTGGGCCGACCGTTGCCGGGGCGCTTGAACATCGTGGTCAGCCGTCAGACCGATCTGACGCTTGAAGGTGCGGAAGTTTTTCCGTCGCTGGATGCAGCGGTAGAGCGTGCCGAAGAATGGGCGCTGGCGCAGGGCGTGGATGAACTGATGCTGATCGGCGGCGCGCAGTTGTATGCGCAGGGGCTGGAGCAGGCGGATCGCCTGTATCTGACGCGAGTGGCGCTGAGCCCGGAAGGGGATGCTTGGTTTCCGGAGTTTGATCTGGGGCAGTGGAAGCTGGTGTCGAACCTGGAGAACCCAGCCGAGGGTGACAAACCGGCGTACAACTTTGAGGTTTGGGAAAAAGCCTAAGAGCTTCGCGAGCAAGCCCGCTCCCACATTTGACCGAGTTCTAACATGAGAATGTGGTCAAAATGTGGGAGCGGGCTTTCTCGCGAATGCGGTCTATCAGGCCTGCGCTAAATCAGCATGCTCATCGGCATCCAGCAGCGCCTTGTCCGTCTGACCCATGATCTGGCTGGTAATCGCCCCCGCCGTCATCGAGCCGTTCACGTTCAGCGCCGTACGGCCCATGTCGATCAGCGGCTCTACCGAAATCAGCAGCGCCACCAGTGACACTGGCAAACCCATGGCCGGCAGCACGATCAACGCGGCAAACGTCGCACCGCCGCCAACGCCGGCAACCCCAGCCGAACTCAACGTCACAATGGCCACCAGGGTCGCGATCCACAGCGGGTCCAGCGGGTTGATGCCCACGGTCGGCGCAACCATCACCGCCAACATCGCAGGGTAAAGACCGGCGCAACCGTTCTGGCCGATGGTTGCACCAAACGAGGCAGCGAACCCGGCGATGGACTGCGGGATGCCTAGGCGGCGGGTCTGCGCCTCAATGCTCAGCGGAATGGCTGCGGCGCTGGAGCGGCTGGTGAAGGCAAATGTCAGTACCGGCCACACTTTGCGGAAGAAGCGCAGCGGGTTGATGCCGGCCAGGGAGAGCAACAGGCCGTGCACCACGAACATCAGGCCCAGGGCCAGGTACGACACCACCACAAAACTGCCGAGCTTGATGATGTCCTGCAGGTTGGAACCGGCGACCACCTTGGTCATCAACGCCAATACACCGTAGGGCGTGAGCTTCATCACCAGGCGCACCAGGCGCATCACCCAGGCTTGCAGGGTGTCGATGGCGTTGAGGACTTTCTGGCCTTTTTCCACGTCATCCTTGAGCAATTGCAGCGCGGCAACCCCCAGGAATGCAGCAAAAATCACTACGCTGATGATCGACGTCGGCTTGGCCCGGGCCAGGTCGGCGAACGGGTTCGACGGCACGAACGACAGCAGCAGTTGCGGGATATTCAGGTCGGCGACCTTGCCCGCGTAGTCACTCTGGATCACTTGCAGGCGTGCCATTTCCTGGGTGCCGGCCACCAGGCCTTCGGCGGTAAGGCCGAACAGGTTGGTCAAGCCGATGCCGATCAACGCCGCAATGGCAGTGGTGAACAGCAGGGTGCCGATGGTCAGGAAGCTGATCTTGCCCAGGGACGCAGCGTTGTGCAGACGGGCCACAGCGCTGAGGATCGAGGCAAATACCAGCGGGATCACGATCATTTGCAGCAATTGCACATAGCCATTGCCGACCAGGTCAAACCAGCCGATAGAGGCCTTGAGCACCGGGTTGCCGGCGCCGTAGATCGTATGCAGCGCCACACCAAACGCCACGCCCAGCACCAAGGCAAACAACACCTTCTTGGCCAGGCTCCAATTGGTACGTCGGGTTTGTGCCAGGCCCAGTAACAGGGCCACGAACACCAGTAAGTTGAGAATCAGGGGCAGATTCATTGAAGCTCCGTAAGAGGCTGCCAATCGCGTGAGCCTGCGATTGCGAACCGGAAAGCCTAACAGCTTGATATCTAATGAATTAATAACAAGATGGAATGGTGACTGTCGTTTTTGGAATAAGCCGCTGACGCCCAGGCGTACGGCATTGGCGCAATCACGACGCAAGCGGTCGCGCTCGGACGGGAACTGTCACACAGATTTGTTAGCGTCGATGTCTTTCACTCAGGGAGAAAACGCTCATGAAGCTCGCGCCAAAACTGCTTGCCGCCGCCTTCTGCCTTGGCCTTGTCAGCCAGGCATTCGCCGCCACCGAGTTGAAACACTGGCCGGCGCCTGCCGCCAAGCAACTGAACGAAATGATCGCCGCCAACGCCAACAAGGGTAACTTCGCGGTGTTCGACATGGACAACACCAGCTACCGCTACGACCTCGAAGAGTCCTTGCTGCCCTACCTGGAAAACAAGGGCCTGATCACCCGCGACAGCATGGACCCGTCCCTCAAGCTGATCCCGTTCAAAGACACCGCCGACCACAAGGAAAGCCTGTTCAGCTACTACTATCGCCTCTGCGAAGTCGACGACATGGTCTGCTACCCGTGGGTTGCGCAGATTTTTTCCGGCTTCACCCTCAAGGAACTCAAGGGCTACGTGGATGAGCTGATGGCCTCCGGCAAGCCCGTGCCCGTCACCTATTACGAGGGCGACGTGGTGAAGAACTCCGAGGTGCAGCCGCCGAAGGTCTTCACCGGCCAGGCCGAGCTGTACAACAAGTTGATGGAAAACGGCATCGAGGTGTACGTGATGACCGCCGCCTCGGAAGAGCTGGTGCGCATGGTCGCCGCCGATCCGAAGTACGGCTACAACGTCAAACCCGAGAACGTCATCGGTGTGAGCACGTTGCTCAAGGACCGCAAGACCGGCGAGCTGACCACCGCGCGCAAACAAATCGCCGCTGGAAAATATGACGAGAAGGCCAACCTCGGCCTGGAGCTCACGCCTTACCTGTGGACCCCGGCAACCTGGATGGCCGGTAAGCATGCTGCGATCCTCACCTATATCGACGAGTGGAAGAAACCGGTGATCGTCGGCGGGGATACGCCCAGCAGCGACGGCTACATGCTGTTCCATGATGTGGACGTGGCCAAGGGCGGCATCCATTTGTGGGTCAACCGTAAAGACAAATACATGACCCAACTGAACGGCATGATGGCCAAGCATGCAGCGGCGCAGGCCAAGGAAGGGCTGCCGGTGACTGCCGATAAGAACTGGGTGATCGTGAAGCCGGAGGAGATTCAGTAATACCGAGTTGCCCCCATCGCAGGCAAGCCAGCTCCCACACTTGATCGGGTTCACACAATCAAAAAGTGGGAGCTGGCTTGCCTGCGATAGCGCCCTCAATAACACCGCCGAACCCACAGTAAAAAATAGATATCAATTGCGAACCAATCTCATCCTCTGCTAGCGTGCGCACCTCCTGAACCCCTCGTTCTTCTCAAGGTCGTGCCGTGCTCTCCTGGAATTCGCAGATCGCGCGCCTGTTCGCGGAGCAGAAAAAAGCCCTCGAAGCCTTCGTCACCCGACGCACGGGCAGCGCCCAGGTGGCTGCTGACCTGACCCAGGAATCGTTCCTGCGTCTGGCGCGCCTGGATTCGGGCGAGAAGATCGATAACCTTCCAGCCTTTCTCTTCACCATCGCCAGCAACCTGGTGCGCGATCATCAGCGCCAGGCCATCCGCCGCGAGCGCCTCGATGCTGGCGAACCCAGCGAAGAACTGCCGTGCACCAACCCTGGTGCCGACGAACAATTGGCCGCCTACCAGCAGGAACAACTGATGCAGGACGCAATCCTGGCGTTGCCCGAAGCGACTCGGCAGATCTTCCTGCTCTATCATGTCGACGAACTTTCCTACCGCGAGATTGGCGAGCGTCTGTCCATCACCCCGCGCAGTGTGGAATACCAATTGCGTCGCGCCTTGATTGAATGCCGCGCCTACATTAAGACGCGGCTCGCCTGCGACACACAAGGACGTCGGTCATGACCGCCACCCCCACTGCCGACGAATTGTTCGAAGAAGCGTCCGGTTGGTACTTCCGCCTGCAGGCCGAGGACGTCACCCCAGCCGAAATGGAAAACTTTGCCGCCTGGCTCGGCCAAGGACAGGCCCAGGATGACGCCTGGCAGGAAGTGCAGGCGCTGCTCGGCGGCTTGCGTGAGCCGGCCCGGGTGGTGCGCCGTGCCGAACAGGCCGCCTGGCGCAAACCTGCGCGACGTTGGGCATGCGCCGCCGCCGTGTTGCTGGCGGTAGGGCTGACCGTACAAAACACCCCTTGGCTCGACCGCCTGCGTGCGGACTACGCCACCGGCACCGGCGAGTCTCGTACCGTTGAATTGGCAGACGGCTCCCAGTTACAACTCAATACCGACAGCGCGATTCAAGTGCGTATGAGCGGCGGTGAGCGTCAGATTCGTCTGCTGCGCGGCGAAGGTTTTTTCAGCGTGACCAAAGACCCGACGCGGCCGTTCGTGGTGCAGTCCGGCGATGGCTGGGTCAAGGTGGTCGGCACCCAATTCAGCGTGGCTCGGCGTGATGCGCAGACGCGAGTGCAAGTGGCCCAAGGCAAGGTGCAGGTGAGTGCCGGCAGCGGTACACCGGTGTACCTGGAACCTGGGCTGGCAGTGGAATATCAGGACCAGCACCTGGCCGATGTCCACGGTTTCGACCCGGCCAGCGGTTTTGCCTGGCGTCAACGGCAATTGGTGTTTCGCCAGCAGCCGCTGTCGGAAGTGGTCACCGAGCTGAACCGCTACTGGCCCGGAAAAACGTTGGTACTGGGGGATGCGTTGCGTAACCGCGTGGTGTCCGGCGTGTTCGAGATCGACAAGCCCGACGCAGTAATCAAGGCGTTGGAGTACACCCTCAACCTGCACGCCGAGCACTACACCCCGTATTTGCTGGTGTTGCGCGAAGGCAAAGCATCCTGAGTGCAACTTTTTCAAAATATTTTCAGGGTTTCTCCGTACGGCATCGTCCTTGATCACTGAGGCGCAAATAGTAAGCACTCTCAAGTAGTGCAGCGCCGATCACAGACTTTTTGCACCGGGGAGCATCATCCATGGCACACCGATTCGCCGCACGGCCTTTGCTGGCACTGGCCATTTCCATCGCCAGTTGCACTGCGCCGCTGTCCTTGCAGGCCGCTCAGACCACCCAGGCCCAGAGCTATCGCTTCGATATTCCAGGGCAAAGCCTGGACGGTGCGCTGGCGGCGTTTTCGGCGGTGACGCGGGTTCAGGTGCTGGTGTCCGGTGAGCTGACTCAAGGTGTGGTGTCGCCAGGGGTGAGTGGCAATCTGGGGCAGCGCGAGGCACTCGGCTTATTGCTCGGCGGCACAGGGCTCAGCGCGGCCTTTATCAATGCCGATACCGTCACCCTGGAAAAGCGCGTGGACACTGGAAGCGCCCTCGAAGTCGGCGCGACTACCATCAGCGCAGACCACCTGGGGACGACCACCGAAGGTAGCGGTTCCTACACAACCGGTGCCGTGACCATCGGCAAAGGCACGCAAAAGCTCAAGGACATCCCACAGTCCGTCAGCGTGCTGACCCGCAAGGCCATGGATGACCAGAACATCAGCACCCTGACCCAAGCGATTGAAGCGGTGCCGGGCATGGCGTCGGTCAAGTCGCCGGGGCCTGGGATGTTCATGTTTGCGCGGGGTTTCGAGATTGAATCGCTGCAATACGACGGCGTACCGGTGCCCCGCAACGTGTATGCGCTGGGCAGCTACATCACCGAGAACATGGTGATCTACGACCGTATGGAAGTCCTGCGCGGTGCTGCCGGCTTGCTGCAAGGTGCCAACAGTCCGGGCGGGGCGGTGAACCTGGTGCGTAAACGCCCACAAGCGGCACCCACTGTGACCTTGAGCGCCAAGGCTGGTAGCTGGGACCGTTATGCGTCCCAGGCGGACGTCGGCGGCCCGTTGAACGAAGCCGGGACGATCCGTGGGCGGGCGGTGGTCAACTATGAGAAGGGCCATTCCTTCACCGACTACGTGTGGAACTGGGAGCAGACCGTTTACGGTGCGCTGGACTTTGACCTGGACGACGACACTACCCTGGGCGTCGGTTTCAGCAACAAGAAGAGCCACGGGCGGCCGTATCTGATTGCCTTGCCGCGCCACACCGACGGCAGCCCGCTGGATGTATCGCGCTCCACGTACACCGGGGCGAGTTGGAACCGTTCGTTCAACGACCAGACCGCGGTGTACCTGGACCTTGAGCATCGCTTTAACGACCATTGGAAATTCAACGCTTCGGCGTTGGCGATGAATGAGTCCAATGAAGCGACGTATCAGTTCATCGTCGGTGCTGTGCCGGTGGGGAGCACCAAAAGCGGTAACTACGCCGACTATTCCACCGACTTCTACGGCAAAAATCGTGGCTTCGACGCCTACGTCAGCGGCGACTTCGAAGCGCTGTCGTTCAAGCAGAGCCTGGTGCTGGGCGGCAACTACTCCAAGTACAACACCGATGATGGTTATGCCCGCGCCTTCACGCCGGGGGCGGATATTGGTGCTATCGACCATCACCGCCCGGAGCCGACCTACAACAGCATCGCCGATCGCGCCAACCTGGCCTTGAGCACCTACGACATCACCCAAAAAGGTCTATACGGCACCTGGCGGATCAACCTGACGGACCCCCTCACATTGATCCTCGGTGCCCGCACCAGCTGGTATGACTTTGCCTTTGACCAGGACAACTACTACGCCCGCCAGTACGAAGAGGGCGGCGAGAAAAACTCGGTCAAGAGCAATGGCAAGGTCACACCGTTCGCTGGTCTGGTGTATGCGCTGGATGACCAGTGGTCGGTGTACGGTAGCTACGCCGAAGTGTTTATCCCGCAAACTCAATTGACCCAGCAAAAGACCGGTCTGCCGCCCATCGAGGGGCGCAACTACGAGGTGGGCATCAAGGGCGAGTTGATGGATGGCCGTCTCAATACCTCCCTGGCACTGTTCCGCTATATCCACGAAAACCGCGCCGTCACGGATTTCAGTACGGACATCGACGGCCCCAACGCTTGCAGCGGTTGGTACTGCTCCACTGCTTCGGGCAAGGTGCGCAGCCAGGGGCTGGAGGCTGAGATCAGCGGTCAATTGGCGCCGGGTTTGCAGATCAGCAGCAGCTATACCTACAACACCACGGTGTTTTTGAAAGACACCGAACTCAAAGGCAAGGTGTTCAGTACGGCCGTGCCCAAGCACATGCTGCGGATATGGGGTGATTACAAACTGCCGGGCGATTTAAGCCGCATCAGCCTGGGGGCAGGGGTTAACGCGCAAACGGCCACCACCAGTTTTGACCGCAACTTCGGCCAGGCCGGGTTTGCCATCTTCAATTCGCGGGTTGCCTACGAGGCCAGCGATGAAGTGACCTTGGCGGTGAACGTGAACAACATCTTGGACAAGCGCTACTACATCCCTTCGTATAGCCAGTTGGTGGGCAACAACTACTTTGGCGACCCGCGAAACATGATGTTCAGCGTGACCTACAAGCCGCAATTTTAAGCCATCCCCACAAAACCACCTGTGGTAACCGGCTTGTGTGGGAGCTGGCTTGCCTGCGATGGCGGAGTGTCAGGCGATACATGAGTTGGCTGGTCCACCGCTATCGCAGGCAAGCCAGCTACCACAGTTTGAACTTCATTGTTGATGGGGTTTTGGCCAGGCAAAAAAATGCCCCGCATGTACGGGGCATTTTTATGGGCGAGTCTTACAGACCGTCAAGCATCGCCTTGTTACGCACAGCGCCCTTGTCGGCACTGGTGGCCAGCAGGGCGTAGGCCTTCAACGCGGTGGTGACTTTGCGCGGACGCTTCTCAACCGGCTTCCAACCCTTCTTGTCTTGCTCGACCCGGCGTGCCGCCAGTTCTTCATCGCTGATCAACAGGTTGATCGAGCGGTTCGGAATGTCGATCAGTACCTTGTCACCATCTTGCACCAGGCCAATCGCGCCACCGGCAGCGGCTTCCGGCGAAGCGTGGCCGATGGACAGGCCCGAGGTACCGCCGGAGAAACGCCCGTCGGTCAGCAAGGCGCAGGCTTTGCCCAGGCCCTTGGATTTCAGGTAGGACGTCGGGTACAGCATTTCCTGCATGCCCGGGCCGCCTTTCGGGCCTTCGTAGCGGATGATCACGATGTCGCCTTCCTTCACTTCGTCAGCGAGGATGCCGCGAACCGAGCTGTCCTGGCTTTCGTAGATCTTGGCGCGGCCTTCGAAGACATGGATGGATTCATCCACACCGGCGGTTTTCACCACGCAGCCGTCGAGAGCGATGTTGCCGTACAGCACGGCCAGGCCGCCTTCTTGCGAGTAGGCGTGCTCGACACTGCGGATGCAGCCGTTTTCACGATCATCGTCCAGGGTGTCCCAGCGGGTCGACTGGCTGAACGCGGTTTGCGTCGGGATGCCCGCCGGGCCGGCCTTGAAGAAGGTGTGCACGGCTTCGTCGTCAGTCTGGGTGATGTCCCACTTGGCGATGCCTTCGGCGATGGACTTGCTGTGCACGGTCGGCAGGTCGGTGTGCAGCAAGCCGCCACGGGCCAGGGAGCCGAGGATCGAGAAGATCCCGCCGGCACGGTGCACGTCTTCCATGTGGTACTTCTGGATGTTCGGCGCGACCTTGCACAGTTGCGGCACGTGGCGGGACAGACGGTCGATGTCGCGCAGGTCGAAATCGATCTCGGCTTCCTGGGCAGCGGCCAGCAAGTGCAGGATGGTGTTGGTGGAACCGCCCATGGCGATGTCCAGGGTCATGGCGTTTTCGAACGCCTTGAAGTTGGCGATGTTGCGCGGCAACACCGACTCATCGTTCTCGCCGTAGTAACGCTTGCACAGCTCGACGATGGTGCGGCCGGCCTGCAGGAACAGTTGCTCGCGGTCGCTGTGGGTGGCGAGCGTGGAACCGTTGCCCGGCAAGGCCAGGCCCAGGGCTTCCACCAGGCAGTTCATCGAGTTGGCAGTGAACATGCCGGAGCACGAACCGCAGGTTGGGCAAGCACTGCGCTCGTATTCCGCGACCTTCTCGTCAGAAGCGCTGGAGTCGGCGGCGATGACCATGGCGTCCACCAGGTCCAGGCCGTGGGAGGCGAGCTTGGTTTTGCCGGCTTCCATCGGGCCGCCGGAAACGAAGATCACCGGGATGTTCAGGCGCAGGGAGGCCATCAGCATGCCGGGGGTGATCTTGTCGCAGTTGGAGATGCACACGATGGCGTCGGCGCAGTGAGCGTTGACCATGTATTCCACGGAGTCGGCGATGATCTCGCGGCTCGGCAGGGAATACAGCATGCCGTCATGGCCCATGGCGATGCCGTCGTCCACGGCGATGGTGTTGAATTCCTTGGCAACGCCGCCAGCGCGCTCGATCTCGCGGGCGACCAGTTGGCCCAGGTCCTTGAGGTGGACGTGGCCCGGTACGAATTGGGTAAACGAGTTGGCAATCGCGATGATCGGCTTCTTGAAGTCGTCATCTTTCATCCCCGTGGCGCGCCACAGTGCGCGTGCGCCGGCCATGTTGCGGCCATGGGTGGATGTTTTCGAGCGGTAATCTGGCATGGAGCACTCCGGGCGGCTAATCAGGTATCAATGGGGAGTGAGCTTCTATTGACGTCTGGAACACCCGAAAAATGGCCGTGTGTCCGGAAGTTGCCACTCGCGTCGCGGGATCGCCGCTTGCTTGGGCCTCGAGCTCATAAACCCGCCGGGGGATGACTGGCGATGAATAGGGCCGATTCTACACCGCTGGAGGCTGGAGGGAATGGCCGTAACCGTGAAGATAGCGGCTATGGGACGTGTGGGTGGTGCTGCGCCCATGAGTTCAGCGCCAGTGCAGCGATGCTCAGGATCAGGAAACACAGGCCAAGGGCAATGCTCAACTGGTGGGTAAAGGTGCTGATGAATGCGCTGATCAGGCCGCCGGCGATAAACAGTACCGCTGCAACGGCTGATGCCGCCGCCCCCGCGTTGTCTGGAAACAGACCCATGGCCTTTGAATTGGAGATAGGCCGGGTGATGGTGGTGCCCGCCGTGCAAAGTAGCATGGGAACCAGCACGGTGGGGGCGGACAAGCCGAACCGGTAGGCCAGAAGCAGCATTACCACGCCAGAGATTGCGATCAGCACCAACCCGATTGCCATCTGAGTCGCAGCCGCCAACCGCTTGTGAAGGATACTGGCACAGACGCCACCCAATACGTAGGCGGCGCCATAAAGGAGTAGGGCCAGCGAGTACTCGTGGGGCGAAAACTTAAGCTGGTCCATGAAAATGAGCGGTGAAACCACGATAAATGAGAAATGACAGGCGAAGGTGATTGCGGAGATCGTGGCATAGCTGGCGAAATGACGATTGGCGAAGACCTTGAGGTAGGCCTTGAAAATGTTGTGTTTGCCCGGTGTCGTTCGTGGCAGGCCGCTCTTCAGTAACCGCTGAGCCATGACCAATGTGGCTGTGCACAGGGCTATAAACGCGTAGAAGCTGGCTTGCCATCCCCAGTGCAGTTGCAGCCAAGCGCCCAGCAATGGGGAAATCGAAATGAAGATACCCCCGGCCGTGACCATCGCTATGCGCAACCGCTCCTGTTCTCTGCCGGAGAAAAGATCCTGCACCAGGGCTTGAGACAATATGAAGCCGCCGCAGCCCATCGCCTGGATGACGCGAAAGAACAGGAATTGTGGGGTGTTGCTGGCGGCCAAGCACCCGGCTGCCCCCAGCATTGCCAAGACCATGCTGGCTAATAGCAGTTTCTTGCGGCCGATCCTATCGGACAGCGGGCCGATCAACAGCATCGAGCAGGAGAAGCCAATGGCGAACAGACTGACTGATCGAGCGATATGGGTTGTCGAGGTGTGGAAGTGTTCCGCCAAAGCGGGAAAGGAGGGCAGCACAACGTCAAGCGGGAAGACGCCCAGCAGGGTCATGGTCATCAGCCAGAAAACCATGAAGGGTTTTTCTGCGTGGGTGATTGCCGTTGACATGCGTGAGCCTCGATTCCGTGAGGTGGACGAGGATCGAGTCTGCGGGCAGGAAAGTCAAAGCCTAGGGCGTGACGAAAATTCCTGAAAACCTGTAGGAACTCGCGAGTCCCTACAGGTCAACGGTATCAGCTATTCGGCAACAACCGGCACGTAATGCTCTTGATATAGCGCGTCTCGGCAATCGCCGGGTGCACTGGGTGATCCGGGCCCTGGCCGCCACGCTCCAGCATCTGGATATTGCGGTCCAAGTGACGAGCGCTGGTCAGCAGGATGTTCTGCAGGTCATCTTCTGGCAAGTGCATGGAGCATGAAGCGCTGACGAGGATGCCGTCCTTGCTGAGCAGGCGCATGGCTTGCTCGTTGAGGCGGCGGTAGGCGCCTTCGCCGTTCTTCATGTCTTTTTTGCGTTTGATGAAGGCCGGTGGGTCGGCGACGATCACGTCGAAGCGTTCTTCGCTGGCTTTCAGTTCTTTCAGGGCTTCAAACACGTCGCCTTCGATGCAGGTCATCTTCTCGGCAAAGCCGTTCAGCGCGGCATTGCGCTCAACGCCATCGAGAGCGAAGGCGGAGGCGTCGACACAGAACACTTCACTGGCGCCGAAGGCTGCAGCTTGCACGCCCCAGCCGCCGATGTAGCTGTACAGGTCGAGCACGCGTTTGCCTTTGGCATACGGGGCCAGGCGTGCGCGGTTCATGCGGTGGTCGTAGAACCAGCCGGTCTTCTGGCCCTGGATCACCGGGGCTTCGAATTTCACGCCGTTTTCTTCCAGCGCAACCCACTCCGGCACCAGGCCGAACACGGTTTCGACGTAGCGGTTGAGGCCTTCGGCGTCGCGTGCGGCGGAGTCGTTCTTGAACAGGATGCCGCTAGGCTTGAGCACTTGGGTCAGCGCAGCGATCACGTCTTCCTTATGGGCTTCCATGGTCGCCGAGGCGATCTGAACCACCAGGATGTCGCCGAAACGGTCGACGACCAGGCCTGGCAACAGGTCGGAATCGCCGTAGACCAGGCGGTAGAACGGCTTGTCGAACAAGCGATCACGCAGGGACAGGGCGACGTTCAGGCGGTGCACCAGCAGCGACTTGTCCAGCGGCAGCTTGATGTCGCGCGACAGCAGGCGAGCGCAGATCAGGTTGTTCGGGCTCATGGCCACGATGCCCAGGGTCTTGCCGCCGGCCGCTTCCAGGATAGCCTGGTCGCCTGCCTGGAAGCCGTGGAGTGGGGTGGCGGCCACGTCGATTTCGTTGCTGTAGACCCACAGGTGGCCGTTGCGCAAACGACGATCGGCGTTGGCTTTGAGACGCAGGCTTGGCAGGGACATGACGTCGCTCCGGAAAAAAGAGCGGGAGTATACCTGTTGCACGCTGTTTCATGTGGGAGCTGGCTTGCCTGCGATGCAGGCAACTGGGTGTATCTGACGTACGGCGGTGAAGCTATCGCAGGCAAGCCAGCTCCCACATTTGGTTGGGTTTGCATTCAGGTTTTTGAGGTGTCGGTCAGATTGCCATAGGGGTTAGAATCCCCGCCTAGCCCAGAGTGTGTACTTATGTCCCAAGAGCTTTCCGCCGAGCAGATCCAACAGGCCCTGCAAGGCATCAGCGTGCCGCCCCAACCGCAGATCATGGTGGATCTGCAGATGGAGCAATACATGCCCGACCCGGACCTGGAAGTGATCGCGCGGTTGATCGCCCAGGACCCTGGCCTGTCCGGCGCACTGCTGAAAATCGTCAACTCGCCGTATTACGGCCTGAGCAACAAGATCGCCTCGATCCAGCGCGCGGTGAACCTGCTGGGCAGTCGTTCGATCATCAATCTGATCAACGCGCAGTCGATCAAGGGCGAGATGAGCGACGACACCATCGTCACCCTCAACCGTTTTTGGGACACTGCCCAGGATGTGGCCATGACTTGCCTCACCCTGGCCAAGCGCACCGGCTCCCAAGCCGTGGACGAAGCCTATGCCCTGGGCCTGTTCCACGATTGCGGCGTGCCGTTGATGCTTAAGCGCTTCCCCAACTACATGGCCGTGCTGGAAGAGGCCTACGCCAATGCCGGCGCGGACTGCCGCGTGGTCGACACCGAGAACAACGCGTTCAACACCAACCATGCCGTAGTGGGCTACTACACCGCCAAATCCTGGCGCCTGCCGGAGCATGTGACCGACGCCATCGCCAACCACCACAACGCATTGGCGATATTCAGCGACGAGTCTTCGCGCAACCCGCAGCTTAAAAACCTGCTGGCGATCCTGAAGATGGCCGAGCACATCTGCTCGTCCTACCGCGTGCTGGGCAACCAGGCAGTGGACCATGAGTGGAATGCCATTGGCCATTTGGTGCTGGACTACGTGGGCCTGTCGGACTACGACTTCGAAAGCATGAAGCTGTCGATCCGCGAGTTGGGCGCCCACTAAACCCTTCTTCAAGAGGTATGCATGCCCGAGTTACCTGAAGTCGAAACCACCCGGCGCGGAATCGCGCCACACCTGGAAGGCCAGCGCGTCAGCCGCGTGGTGGTACGTGAGCGGCGCCTGCGCTGGCCGATCCCGGAAGACCTGGATGTGCGCCTGTCCGGGCAGCGCATCGTGCTGGTGGAACGGCGGGCCAAGTACCTGTTGATCAATGCCGAAGTGGGCACCTTGATCAGTCACTTGGGCATGTCGGGCAACCTGCGATTGGTTGAAGCCGGCTTGCCGGCGGCCAAACATGAACACGTGGATATCGAGTTGGAGTCGGGCCTGGCCCTGCGCTACACCGACCCACGGCGTTTTGGCGCGATGCTCTGGAGCCAGGACCCGCACAACCACGAGCTGCTGATTCGCCTGGGTCCGGAGCCGTTGACCGACCTGTTTGATGGCGAGCGGTTGTTCAAGCTGTCCCGTGGGCGTTCGATGGCGGTGAAGCCGTTCATCATGGACAACGCGGTCGTGGTGGGCGTGGGCAATATCTACGCGACGGAAGCGCTATTTGCGGCCGGGATTGATCCGCGTCGTGAGGCGGGTGGTATTTCGCGGGCGCGTTATCTGAAGCTGGCGATCGAGATCAAGCGCGTACTGGCCGCTGCGATCGAGCGCGGCGGTACTACGTTGCGCGACTTTATCGGTGGGGACGGGCAGCCGGGGTATTTCCAGCAGGAGCTGTTTGTTTATGGCCGGGGCGGCGAAGCCTGCAAGGTCTGCGGGACTGAGCTGCGCAATGTGGTGCTGGGGCAGCGGGCGAGTGTGTTTTGTCCCAAGTGCCAGAGCTGATTCTGGGTGAGGGCTGATGCCGCCTTCGCGAGCAAGCCCGCTCCCACATTCGACCGCATTCTCATGTTGGAACTGGGTTTTATATGGGAGCGGGCTTGCTCGCGAAGAGGCCCTTAAGCCTTACCGGTAATCTTGCGGTACTTCTCCATCAGTTGCTCTTCCGACTCCGGATGAGCTTCATCCAACGGAATGCAATCCACCGGGCACACCTGCTGGCACTGGGGTTCGTCATAGTGGCCAACACACTGCGTGCACAGGTTAGGGTCGATCACGTAGATCTCTTCACCTTGGGAAATGGCAGCGTTCGGGCACTCGGGTTCGCAGACGTCGCAATTGATGCAATCGTCGGTGATGATCAGGGACATGGAAACTCCTGCCAGGGCTGTCAGCCAGGGCATCTGAAAACTAATGCGCGCAATTGTGCCGCATTGGCGCCCGCAGTGCGAGCAGGCGCCGATCAGGGGATCTTACTTCTTGAAGCGCAACGTCAGCGCATCGGCCACGGCTGGGTGCACGAACTTGGTGATATCACCGCCCAAAGCGGCAATTTCACGGACCAACGTCGAGGAAATGAACGAATAACGTTCCGACGGTGTGAGGAACAGGCTTTCCACGTCCGGCGCCAGCTGGCGGTTCATGTTGGCCAGCTGGAATTCGTATTCGAAGTCCGATACCGCGCGCAGGCCGCGCAGGAACACATTGGCGTTCTGCTCTTTGGCGAAGTGCGCGAGCAACGTGGAAAAGCCCACCACTTCCACGTTGGGCAGGTGCTTGGTGACCTCACGCGCCAGCTCCACGCGCTGTTCCAGGGGAAACAGCGGGTTTTTCTTGGGGCTGGCTGCGACCGCGATGATCACATGGTCGAACAAGCGCGAGGCGCGTTCGACCAGGTCGCCATGGCCTTTGGTAATCGGGTCGAAGGTACCTGGGTACAACACTCGGTTCATCGCGTCGTCCTGGCGGAGTCCGTTGGGGAACCGGATGGTATCGCAGCCATCCCGGTCGGCCAAGTCAACTTATGCAGAAGAAAGCACTATAGACAGCGCGAATAGCGTGTTTTTTCACGCAGTTTTCAGACGTTCGGCCAAGGCTGTCGCCAGTTGGGCGGTCAATCCGTACACCGATAATTGTGGATTGGCCCCAATGCTGGTGGGGAATAGCGAGCCGTCGTGGATCGACAAGTTGCGCAACTGATGATGCCGGCCAAGGCTGTCGGCCACCGCTTTTTTCGGGTCTTCGCCCATCGCGCAACCGCCCATCACATGGGCGCTGCCCAGGCAGGTGCGGTGCAATTCCAGGTTGAGACCGTCGATCAGCGTGCGGGCTTCACCGAGGGTTTTGACGTAGCGCGCATCATGATGCAACGGCTTCACCGACTTGGCCCCCGCCGCAAACTGGATCTCAGCCATGCTGTGGAACGCACGGCGCAGGCCGTCCCAGGCGTAGTCGGACACCTGGTAGTCGAGCACTGGCGTGCCGTCGCCACGTAAATCCACGGTGCCACCGGGGCTGTCGGGGTGAAAACCGTCGCGTAACAAGGCGAGCATGGCGTGGGTGTTGGGCAGTTGGCTCATGTCCAGGGCGTTTTGGGTACCGTAGCCGCCGAGCAGGGTACTGGCCAGAGCAGGGTGTAGGGGCGGAGCTTCGAGCTTGTACGACATTTTGCCGGTGGTGCCGTCTTGCCATTGGAAGTGGTCGGAATAGATCGACTGCGGCGCGCCGTAGAACGGGTTGATCACCTCATCGAACAGCCCAGCGGAGAAGTTCACCAGATGCAGGAACGTGCGCTTGCCCACTCGCGAATGCGGGTCCGGCGCGTCCGAGCGCATCAGCAGCGCCGGGCTGTTGATGCCACCGCCAGAGAGCACGTAGTGCTTGGCCTTGACCGTGATCTTGCGGCCGGTCGGTGCCACGCACAGGGCGTCCATGGCCACGCATTCCAGGCTGCTGATGGTGTCGCCGCTGTATTTGAGGCGTTCGGCGCGCGCCAGATAGAGCAACTCGCCGCCTTTTTCGAGGGTGGACGGGATGGTGGTCACCAACATCGACTGTTTGGCGTTGACCGGGCAACCCATGCCGCAATAGCCCAGGTTGAAACAGCCGCGCACATTACGTGGGATTACATGCCAGCTGTAGCCGAGCTTTTCGCAGCCTTTGCGGATCACATCGTTGTTGGCATTGGGCGGCATGGCCCACGGGGCGATGCCGAGGCGCTGTTCCATCTTTTCGAACCACGGCGCCATTTCGGCACTGCTGTGGCCCCTCACCGCGTATTCACTGGCCCAGTGGGAAAGGGTCGCGTCGGGTGTACGAAAGCTGGATGTCCAGTTGATCAAGGTGGTGCCGCCCACAGCCCGGCCCTGCAAGATAGTGATCGCACCGTCCTTGCTCATGCGGCCGATGCCTTCCTGGTACAAGCTGGTGTAGGCCTCGTCTTCCAGCAGCTTGAAATCGCTGCTGGTCTTGAGCGGGCCTTCTTCGATCAGCAGCACTTTGTAGCCCGCCCCGCTGAGGATCTCAGCCGTAGTGCCACCCCCGGCGCCGCTGCCGATGATGGCGACGTCGGCTTCCAGGGTCAGGTCGCTGTCGAGGGCTGCGCCATTGTGGGTTTTCCAGCCACGGGCGAGGCCTTCACGGAACAGATCGGGTACGGGCATAGGTGTGCACTCTTGTTGTTATAGGTGTCGGTCGCTACGAAGTTGCAATCTAAATGTGGGAGCGGGTTTTCTAGGCTAGATCTTCGGTGGCCCTGGGTACCCGCAATGCGCCCAGGATGCCGGCTGGAAGTACCACGCCATGATCACCAGCTTGAGCAACGAGCCCTGGCCCATGCGCAGCAGGTTCAAGTAGCTGTTTTCCCAGCGGTGCAGGAAGTTGCGGATCTGCTCGGCGCTGGCGTTTTCCCAGCTACCCCAGATCCCCGTCAATGGCCCACGAGTGATACCCATTCCCAGCACGTCGAACAGTTGCTGGGTGAGCTTGAACATTTCCGGCGACAAGCGCTGCAGGCTGAAATCGAGCTTTTTAAGCGTGCCCTCTATCCCGCTGGTCACTTCTTGGGCGCTGGCCACACCTTCCAGCAGCACCGGGATCACCGCCCGTAGAAACGGCAAATCACTGCTGCGCAACATCGCAAAGCCGCTGGCCGGCGTGCTGGCGGAACAGCCACTGAGGCTGGCGCCTAGCCCGGCCGTGGCCAGGAACGCACTGGCGCACAGGCCGATTTTCAAGACGCCGCGCCGTGATAGCGCAGGTGTTTCAGTCAGGCTGGGGTTCATTTTTATTGTTATCCCGGGAGTGGCGTTATCAGCGGATAAACAGCTTCTGGATCAACTTCTGAATCGACTTTCCATAAGGCGGGTAGATCAATTTCGCCGCGTTCAGGCGTTGCTTCACCAATACGCCCTTGGCTTTGCTGAAGGTGAGAAACCCCTCATGGCCGTGATAGTGGCCCATGCCCGAAGGGCCGATACCGCCAAATGGCATATCGTCCTGAGCCACGTGCAGCAAGGTGTCGTTCAGGCACACGCCGCCGGAGTGGGTTTCGTGGAGCACACGGTTCTGCTCGCCCTTGTTGTAGCCGAAGTAGTACAGGGCCAGCGGGCGAGGGCGCTGGTTGATGTAGGCAAAGGCCTGGTCGAGGCCGCGATACGGCACGATGGGCAGCACCGGGCCGAAGATTTCATCCTGCATCACCGTCATATCGTCGCTGACATTCAGCAACAGGCTGTGGGCCATGCGCCGGGCCTGGCCTTGGTCGTACAGCGGGATCAGGGTGGCGCCTTTGTCGGTGGCGTCCTTCACGTAGGCGTTGAGCCTGGCCAACTGCCGTTCGTTGATGATCGCGGTGTAGTCCGGGTTATCGGCCAGGGTCGGGTAGAACCCGCGCACTGCCTTGGTGTAGGCCTCGATGAAGCCGTCAACCCGATCTTCCGGCACCAACACGTAGTCCGGTGCCACGCAGGTTTGCCCGGCGTTCAGCGCTTTGCCGAAGGCGATGCGTTCGGCAGCGTCCTTGAGCGGCACATCGGCGGAGACGATAGCGGGCGACTTGCCGCCCAGCTCCAGGGTGACCGGGGTCAAGTGCTCGGCCGCCGCCCGCATCACATGCTTGCCGATGCTGGTGGCGCCGGTGAACAACAGGTGGTCAAAACGCAGCTTGGAAAACGCCATGCCCACCTCGGCTTCGCCCAGCACCACGCACACCAAGTCCTCGGGGAAGATCTTGGCCAGCAGCGCCTTGAGCAACTCGCCCGTGGCGGGGGTCGATTCGCTGAGCTTGAGCATCACCCGGTTACCGGCAGCCAGGGCGCCGACCAGCGGGCCGATGGCCAAGTACAGCGGGTAGTTCCACGGCACGATCACCCCGACCACGCCCAACGGCTGGTAGATGACTTTGGCTGACGCGGGTTGAAAGGCGATGCCTACAGCGCGGCGGGAAGGTTTCATCCAGCCCTTGAGGTGTTTGCTAGCGTAGTGAATGCCATGCAGGCTGGGCATCAGTTCGGCGAACAGGGTCTCGTCGGCGCTGCGGTGGCTGAAATCCTGGCTGATGGCGTTGATCAACGCTTGGCGTTCGTCGCTGAGCAGGTCGCGCAGGGCCTTGAGCCATTGCTGGCGTTGAGCGGCTGGCGGCATCGGGTTGGCTGCATAGGCGCGTTGCTGGGCGTCGAACAGGTCCTGGAGTTGATCCAGCGCCTGGGAATCTTGCAGGTAAGCAATGTTGGCAGACATGGCGCAGTTCCCAATTGTTATAGGTCTGCGTCGATTTTTAGAGTCATTGCTCTAAATTGTCAAATAACATTGCAGCAACATGCAGTTTTATCCCGGCAAGGATAGGCCGTAAGATGCCCCATCACGTGTACAGAAGCTGATTCCCCTATGGCACCACGAGTAAAGACCAGCGAGCGCATTGTGCAAACCAGCCTGGAGCTTTTTAACCAGCAGGGCGAGCGCAGCGTCAGTACCAACCATATTGCCGCCCATATGGAGATTTCGCCGGGCAACCTGTACTACCACTTCCCCAACAAGCAGGCGATCATCGCCGTGCTGTTTCGCGAATACGAAGCCTTGGTGGACAGTTTTCTGCGCCCGCCCCAGGGCCGCGCCGTGACCGTTGAAGACAAGCGCTTCTACCTGCAAGCCGTGCTGGCGGGCATGTGGCGGTATCGCTTCCTGCACCGCGACCTTGAGCACTTGCTGGAGAGCGACCCGGAGTTGGCCACCGGCTACCGGCGTTTTTCCCAGCGCTGCCTGACCCAAGGCAATGCCATCTACCAGGGGTTTGTCGATGCCGGCATTCTCAACATGGACCCGATACAAACCGAAGCACTGACCCTCAACGCATGGATCATCCTGACGTCGTGGGTACGGTTTTTGTGCACCACCAATGAAAACTCCGCCCACTTGAGCGCCGAGGCGATCAAGCGCGGGGTGTATCAGGTGCTGGTGCTGGAGGCGGGTTTTGTCACGCCCGAAGCCAAAGATGCGGTGGATGCGTTGTTCAAAGAGTTTTACGTGCCGTTGAATCAGGCGCTGGAAGAAGTGAAGTAGGACCTTTCCCGAATCTATCTACTGGAGTCCGTCATGCCGCTTGCCCAACTGATCAGCCCCCAGCAATTGGCCGAGCGCCAGAAGTCGGCAGGGCTGGTGATCCTTGATTGCCGTTTTGCCCTGGAAGACCCGGATTACGGGCGTTGCAGCTATGCCGAAGGGCACATCGAAGGTGCGCAATACGCCGACCTGGAGCGTCATCTCAGCGGTCCGGTGAGCAAAGGCGTAACGGGTCGCCATCCATTGCCGGCGGCAGACACCCTGGTTCAACAACTGCGCGCTTGGGGCATCAACGCCGATACCGATGTGGTGCTGTACGACGACGGCCCCGGCGCATTTGCCGCTCGGGCCTGGTGGTTGTTGGCCTGGCTGGGTAAGCGTGATGGTGTGTTTATCCTGGATGGTGGGCTCAAAGCGTGGCATTCGGCAGGTTTCCCACTGAGCCTGGATGCACCGGTGATTGAGCCCGGCACCTTTGCCGGTACACCGGATAATCACCTGCTGCTGGACGCCGAACATCTGCAAAAACGCCTGGGCCAACCGGGCCTGACCTTGATCGATGCCCGTGCCCAAGCGCGTTTTCGTGGCGAAGTGGAGCCGATCGATCCGGTTGCCGGGCATATTCCTGGGGCGCAGTGTGCGGCGTTCAATGAAAACCTGGGCAGTGACGGGCGCTTCTTGCCGGCTGAGCAGCTCAAACAGCGTTTTGCTGCTCAACTGCAAGGCCGTTCACCGGATGAACTGGTGGCGTATTGCGGCTCGGGGGTGACGGCGTGCCATAACCTGTTTGCCCTGAGTTTGGCGGGTTATCCGTTGGGCAAGTTGTATGCGGGGTCGTGGAGTGAGTGGATCACTGATCCAGCCCGGGCAATTGCGACTGGCGACTGAGTCGCCGGGGCTGTAAACCCAATCAAAATGTGGGAGCTGGCTTGCCTGCGATAGCGGTGGGTCAGCTACACATGCATCAACTGACAGCCTGCTATCGCAGGCAAGCCAGCTCCCACCCTAATGGTGTTTATCCAGTAACCATTGGGGAATGCGGCGTTCCAAGTAATAGCTGGGGCGCTTGAGCGTTCCGTCAACGAACCCAACATGCCCGCCCTTGGCCAGCAACTCAAACTCCGTGCAATCCGACAATTCGCCCGCCTCAGGCAAGCTATGGGCAAACACAAACGGATCATCCGCCGCCTGGATAATCAGCGTAGGCGTGCGGATTTCACCCAGGTAATACCGGCTCGACGCACGGCGGTAATAGTCCTCGGCACTGAGAAAACCATGCAACGGCGCCGTCACCCGCCCATCAAAGTCCCAGAACGTGCGCATCTTCTCCAGCGAACCGAGGGCCTCCAGGGCTTTGAGCCCATCGGCGCGACCGTCCTGCAGAAAGCGGCTCTGTTTGACTCGGATATACGCCAGCATCTCGCGCATGAAGTGCTTCTGATACACCCGCGAAAAACCTAGCCCGATGCGGTCCGCGCATTGGTCCAGGCGAAATGGTACCGACACCGCCGCAGCGCCCTGTAGCCCCGAAGCCGTGCCCGTTTCACCCAAGTGCTTGAGCAACACATTGCCCCCCAGCGAATAGCCCACGGCGTACAACGGCGCCAGTGGCCGCTTGGCACGCAAGTGTGCAATCGCTGCCGCCAGGTCTTCGCTGGCGCCCGAGTGATAACTGCGGGCCAGCAGGTTAGGTTCGCCGGAGCAGCCCCGCCAGTTCAGCGCTGCGCTGGCCCAGCCTTGGCTGGCGAGGGCTTTTTGCAGGCCGGCCACATAGGGTGAGTTGGACGAGCCGGTCAGCCCATGCAGCACCAGCACCAACGGCGCTTGCGCGTCATGGGGGCCGTGCCAGTCGAGGTCAAGGAAGTCGCCATCATCCAGCCACAGGCGTTCGCGTTGGCGTTCAATATGGGTAGTAGGTCGCCACAGCGGCCCCCACAGGGTTTGCAGATGGGGGTTGCCGAGGCCAAAGGCGGGTTTGAATCTATCGAAAGAGGGTGTCATCAACGTCTCTGTAGTGAGCGGGCTTGCCCCGCGCTGGGCAGCGAAGCTGCCCCAATCCGCCCAATGGATTATCCAGACAAAACTCAGGCGCCTGGTTTTGGGGCCGCTTCGCAGCCCAGCGCGGGGCAAGCCCGCTCACCACAAAAGGTGTCCACCACAGGTTAGGTCGGCTAGGCGGCGCTTTCGACCAACCGCTGCCACAACGCGTAATACACCCGCCCGGACTTCTGCTCCCGGTGCAAGCGCCAGCCAGCCGGCAAGCCGAGTGTGGACGGTGCGGTCTCGCTTTCAGTGTAGATCCACGAATCCGGCGCCAGCCATTGGCGCTCTTCTAGCAGGGCGCACACGGTCGGCAGCAGGTTCTGGTTGAACGGTGGGTCGAGGAATACCACGTCGAATTCGCTGGCCGGCTGGGTTTCCAGGTAGCGCAAGGCGTCAGCGGTCTGGACCTGGCCAGTGGTGCAGCGCAGCGTGCCCAAGTGTTCCTTGAGGCTTGAAACCGCCACATTGCTGGCGTCCAACGCCTGGCCCAAGGCGGCGCCACGGGACAGTGCCTCCAGGAACAAGGCGCCGCTGCCCGCGAACGGGTCCAGCACCTTGGCGCCCGCGATATACGGCGCGAGCCAGTTGAACAGGGTTTCACGCACACGGTCCGGCGTCGGGCGCAGGCCCACCACGTCGGGGAAGCTCAGCTTGCGGCTGCGCCATTCGCCGCCAATGATGCGAAGTTGGCCCACACCGTTATGCACGTTGTGGACAGGTTTTTTTGGGCGAGATGAACTGGCCATTAATGCTCCGGAACCCCGAGCGGCTGCTCGGCAGGTTTATCAGTGGGGGGCGGTAGTGGCTTTTGCGCAATCGTCGGGCCGGCGGTCACGATGACCATTTTGTCGGCGCTCAAGTGTTTGTTCATTGCAGCCTTGACCTGCTCTACGGTCAGGGCCTGGGATTGTTTCATGAAATCCTCAAGATAGCTCAGCGGCAGGTTGTAGAAACCCATTGCCCCCAGCTGTCCGACGATATCGGCGTTGCTGGCGGTAGACAGTGGGAAGCTGCCTGCCAGCTCACGCTTGGCGTCATCCAGTTCCTTTTGAGTCGGGCCGGTCTTGAGGTAGTCGGCCAGCACGTCCTCCACCAGGCGCAGGGTGCCGCCGCTCATTTCGGCGCGGGTCTGCAGGTTGATCATGAACGGGCCACGTACCTGCATCGGTGAGAAACCGGAGTACACGCCGTAGGTCAGGCCGCGCTTCTCACGCACCTCGCTCATCAAGCGGGTGCCGAAACCACCGCCGCCGAGGATCTGGTTACCCAGCGACAACGCTGCGTAGTCCGGGTCGGCACGGTCGATGCCCAGTTGCGCGAACAGCAAGTGCGTCTGCTTGGACGGGAACTCGATATGGCTCAAGCCGGCCTTGGGTTCGGTCGGTTGGGCGATCTTCGCCAAGGCGGGTCCTTTGGGCAGCGAGGCCGACACCTTGGCCGTCATGGCCTCGGCTTCGGCGCGGGTGAGGTCGCCTACCACGGCAATCACTGCGTTACCCGCGGCGTAAGCCTTGGCGTGGAACGCCTGCAACTGTGCCAGGGTAATCTTCGGAACGCTCTGGGGCGTGCCTTCGCTCGGGTGAGCGTAAGGGTGGTCGCCATACAGGCGCTTGAACAGCTCAAGGCTGGCCAGCTTGGCCGGGTTCTGCTTCTGGTATTCGAAACCGGCGAGGATCTGGTTCTTGATCCGGGCCAGCGAGTCGGCCGGGAAGGTCGGCTTGCCGATCACCTGGTCAAACAGCGTCAGGGCCGCGTCGCGTTTATCACTCTCGCTCAAGCTGCGCAGGGATACCAGCGCCATGTCGCGGTAGGCGCCATTGCCAAAGTCCGCGCCCAGGCCTTCGAAGTCGCGGGCGATCTGGCTCACATCCTTGCCCGGCACGCCTTCGTTGAGCATGGCGTTGGTCATCAGCGCCAGGCCCGGTACGTCGCCGTCCTGGCTGCTGCCGGCGGCGAACAGGATGCGCATGTCGAACATCGGCAGCTCGTGGGCTTCGACGAACAGTACCTTGGCGCCTTCGGCGGTGGTCCAGGTTTGCACGTCGAGCTTGCGGTTGGTCGGCGCCTTGCCGTCCAGCTCCGCCAGCGACTGCAGCTTGTTGGCCGATTGAGCTTTTTCCAGCGCCGGGCTGGCCACTGATTCGCTCGGGCGCAGGAAATACACGGCGCTCGCCGCGATCAAGGTGACAACGATCAGGCCGGGGAAGATCAGGCGGCTGCTTTTGCGATCACTCATGAGCGGTCTCCTGAGGCAGAACATGGGCGACGCTGAGACGTTCGCGGGTGAAATAGGTGCGCGCGGCTTTCTGGATATCTTCCGGGGTCACGCTTTGCAGGTCGGCAAGCTCCGTGTCCATCAGTTTCCATGACAGGCCAACGGTTTCCAGCGAGCCGATGGCCGTGGCCTGGCTGGTGATGGAGTCACGCTGGTAGACCACGCCGGCAATGACCTGGGCACGGATGCGTTCCAGCTCTGCGGCGGTCGGTGGCTTGGCTTTCAGTTCATCCAGCAGGCGCCACAGGCCGGCTTCGGCTTGGGCGATGGTCTTTTTCTTCTGCTGGTTCGGCGTGGCCGAAAGGGTGAACAGGCTGTCGCCACGGGTATAGGCGTCGTAGCTGGTGGAGGCGGCGGAGACCAACTCTTCACCGCGCTCCAGTTGCTCGGAGATGCGCGCACTGTAGCCGCCGTCCAACAGGGCCGAGATCAGGCGCAGGGCCTGGACCGAGCGCTTGTCTTCGGCAGTGGCCAGGCCGGGTACGTTGAAACCGAGTATCACGCTGGGCAGCTGGGTCTGCACTTTCATGGTCAGCAGGCGTTCGCCAGGCTCGGCCAGTTCCATCGGGATCTTGGCGGGCGGCACGTCACGCTTGGGAATCGGGCCGAAATACCGCTGGGCCAGGGTTTTGACTTCATCTGGAGTGACATCGCCGACCACCACCAGCGTGGCGTTGTTCGGCACATACCAGGATTGGTACCAGTGGCGCAGCTCTTCGACTTTCATGCGGTCCAGGTCGGCCATCCAGCCGATGGTCGGCGTGTGGTAGCCGCTGGCGGGGTAGGCCATGGCCTTGAAGCGCTCGTAGGCCTTGGACATCGGATTGTCGTCAGTGCGCAGACGGCGCTCTTCCTTGATCACCTCGATTTCACGGCTGAACTCGTCGGCGGGCAGGCGCAGGCTGGCCATGCGGTCGGCTTCCAGTTCGAAGGCCACGCCCAGGCGGTCACGGGCCAGCACTTGGTAGTAGGCGGTGTAATCGTCGCTGGTGAAGGCGTTTTCTTCGGCGCCCAGGTCGCGCAGGATCAGCGAGGCTTCGCCTGGGCCGACCTTGGCGCTGCCCTTGAACATCATGTGTTCCAGTGCGTGAGACAAACCGGTCTGGCCCGGGGTTTCGTAGCTCGAACCGACCTTGTACCAGACCTGGGAAACCACCACCGGCGCGCGATGGTCTTCGCGCACGACCACCTTCAGGCCGTTATCCAGGGTGAATTCATGGGTGGGTTGTGGATCGGCAGCCAAGGCTGAAAGAGGCAGACAAACTGTGCTGAACAGCAGGCCTGCGGCGTGGCGGGCTAGAGCATTCATTCGTTTTTAAACCTGTTGGGCTGCCCGCTTGGTCTTAGCGTCTGCGGGCGAGGAGGTGCTAGGATACTGATCCGACTTAGTGACGGCCACTGCGGCTGTCCTGTTAAGGCCCAATTTAGGCCTTACAAAATGTTGCGCATGAACGAGCTGGCTAAAAAACAGTCTGTTACGCATCGAATTTTATTTACCGACGCGCCCCCCTGGCGCGTCGCTACCTTGAGATAGCCGTCTCCATGTTTGGTTCCAACGACGACAAGAAGACGCCAGCCACGGCTGGCGAGAAAAAAGGCCTGTTCGGATGGCTGCGCAAAAAGCCGCAGGAAACCGTCGACGAACAACCACAGGTTCAGCCTGAGCCGACCCCAGCCCCTATAGTAGAAGCCGAACCGGTTGCTGAAGCCCCAGCGCCCGTGGTGTTGCCGATGGCTGAGCCGGTGTTGCAGCCAGTCGTAGAGGCTGTACCCGAGCCAGAACCAGAGCCGGAGCACAAACCGTGGCTGGAACTGCCGGTGGCCGAAGAGCCCGTGGCATTGGTCGAAGACGTGCAGGCTGAGCACATCACGCCGCCGATTCCCGCCGTGGTTGAGCCGGCGCCGGTCGTTGCCGAAGCACCTTTGCCTGCGGTAATCGAGCCTGCGCCAGTGGCTGCAGCTGTCGAAGCGAGCAAGACCGGCTTCTTCGCCCGCCTAAAGCAAGGCCTGAGCAAGACCAGCGCCAGCATCGGCGAAGGCATGGCCAGCCTGTTCCTCGGCAAAAAAGTCATCGATGACGAGTTGCTGGAAGACATCGAAACCCGTCTGCTCACCGCCGACGTGGGCGTCGAAGCCACCGCTGTGATCATCCAGAGCCTGACCCAGAAGGTCGCGCGCAAGCAGCTGACCGACGCCGACGCCCTCTACAAATCCCTGCAGGCCGAGCTGGCCGCCATGCTCAAGCCCGTGGAAGCACCGCTGGTGATCACCCCGAACAAGCCGTTCGTGATCCTGGTGGTCGGCGTCAACGGTGCCGGCAAGACCACCACCATCGGCAAGCTGGCCAAGAAGCTGCAGTCCGAAGGCAAGAAGGTCATGCTGGCCGCTGGCGATACCTTCCGTGCCGCAGCGGTTGAGCAACTGCAAGTCTGGGGCGAGCGCAACAAAATCCCGGTTATCGCCCAGCACACCGGCGCCGACTCGGCCTCGGTGATCTTCGACGCCGTGCAAGCTGCCAAGGCTCGTAACATCGACGTATTGATCGCCGATACCGCCGGTCGCCTGCACACCAAAGACAATTTGATGGAAGAGCTGAAGAAAGTGCGCCGCGTGATCGGCAAGCTCGACGCAGACGCCCCGCACGAAGTGCTGCTGGTGCTCGACGCCGGTACCGGCCAGAACGCCATCAGCCAGGCCAAACAATTCAACCAGACGGTACAACTGACTGGCCTGGCATTGACTAAGCTCGACGGCACGGCCAAGGGCGGCGTGATCTTCGCTTTGGCCAAACAGTTCGGGTTGCCGATTCGTTATATCGGTGTCGGTGAAGGCATCGACGACCTGCGCACCTTTGAGGCAGAACCCTTTGTACAGGCGCTGTTTGCCGAGCGGGAGCGTTCATGATTCGATTCGAACAGGTCGGTAAACGCTATGCCAACGGGCATGTGGGCTTGCATGAGCTGAGCTTTCGAGTACGCCGGGGCGAGTTCTTGTTTGTAACGGGCCACTCCGGTGCTGGCAAAAGTACCTTGTTGCGCCTGCTGCTGGCCATGGAACGCCCAACCACTGGCAAACTGCTGCTGGCGGGCCAAGACCTGGCCACCATCAGCAATGCGCAAATCCCGTACCTGCGCCGCCAGATCGGCGTGGTGTTCCAGAATCACCAGTTGTTGTTCGATCGCACGGTGTTCAACAACATTGCCCTGCCACTGCAGATTCTCGGGCTGTCCAAGGCCGAGATCGTCAAACGCGTGGATTCGGCCCTCGAGCGCGTGGCGCTGTCGGATAAAACCGATCTTTACCCCGGCGACCTGTCCACCGGCCAGCAACAGCGCGTGGGTATCGCCCGCGCCATCGTCCACCGCCCGGCCCTGCTGCTGGCGGACGAACCCACCGGTAACCTTGACCCGCGTTTGGCGGCCGAGATCATGGGGGTGTTCGAAGACATCAACCGTCTGGGTACCAGCGTATTGATCGCCAGTCACGACCTGGCGCTGATCGCCCGCATGCGCCACCGCATGCTGACCCTGCAACGCGGCCGTCTGATCGGTGACGGGGAGGCCGGCGTATGAGTGCAACACGCAGCCCTAAAGTTTCCGAGCGCGTGGCGCCGAAAGCCGCCGATCCGCAACCGCAGAAGAAAAAGCACGACCATGATGATGACGGCCCGGACTTCGGCACGCTGCTGCGCGCCTGGATCGAAAGCCATCGCGCCAGCCTGCTGGACAGCCTGCGCCGCCTGGGCAAGCAGCCTATCGGCAGCTTCTTCACCTGCCTGGTGATGGCCGTGGCCCTGAGCCTGCCGATGGGTTTGTCGCTGCTGCTCAATAACGTAGAGCGCCTGGGCGGCTCCTGGCAGCGCGCGGCGCAGATTTCCCTGTACCTGAACATCGACGCCAGCGCCAAGGACGGTGAGTCCCTGCGTGACGACATCAAGAACCTGCCGGGCGTGGCCGATGCCGAGTACATCAGCCGCGACCAGGCCCTTGAGGAGTTCCAGCAACAATCCGGCCTGGGTGAGGCGCTCAAGGAGCTGCCGCAGAACCCGCTGCCGGGCGTGGTGCTGGTGACCCCGAACGAAGTCGACAAGCCCGCCCTGGAAGCCCTGCGACAAAAACTCGCAGAGATGCCCAAGGTGCAACAGGCTCAGCTTGATCTAGTCTGGGTGGAGCGCCTGGCGGCGATCCTCAAGCTGGGTGACCGCTTTGTGTTCGGTCTGACGGTGCTGTTGGTGTCTGCATTACTTTTGGTGATAGGTAATACCATTCGTCTTCATATTGAAAACCGTCGCACCGAGATAGAAGTGATTAAACTGGTCGGCGGCACGGACAGCTATGTGCGTCGTCCTTTTCTGTACATGGGCGCGCTTTATGGCTTTGGCGCAGGGATTTTGTCCTGGGGCGTGCTGGCGTTTGGCCTTGACTGGCTGAACGATGCGGTAATCGGGCTGGCCGGTTTGTACGGCAGTGATTTTGCCTTGGCCGGCGTGCCCGTAGCCGATGGTCTGAGCCTCTTGCTTGGCGCTGTATTGTTGGGGTATATCGGTGCTTGGATTGCGGTCGCTCGTCATTTGCGTGAGTTGGCACCGAAGTAGTTAATGTCAGATTAATGTGGTTTCGTTTGTATTGACCGTATTGGTGGTTTAGGGAACCTTTCCTACGGTTCCCGGTCAATTTTCGCAGTGCTTCACTGCACGAGTTATGTAAGTCGGAGGTTTCGTATGACCACTTCTTTGCAACCTGCTTATGCTCTGGTCCCAGGTGCGAACCTGGAGGCGTATGTGCACACGGTCAACAGCATTCCATTGCTGACGCCCGAGCAGGAGCGTGAACTGGCCGAGAGTCTCTACTATGAGCAGGATTTGGGGGCGGCTCGGCAGATGGTGCTCGCCCACCTGCGTTTTGTTGTACATATCGCCCGTAGCTATAGCGGCTACGGCCTGGCGCAGGCTGACCTGATCCAGGAAGGCAACGTTGGCCTGATGAAGGCTGTGAAGCGCTTCAACCCTGAAATGGGTGTGCGTTTGGTGTCGTTTGCCGTGCACTGGATCAAGGCGGAGATTCACGAGTTCATCCTGCGCAACTGGCGCATTGTGAAAGTCGCGACCACCAAGGCCCAGCGCAAACTGTTCTTCAACCTGCGCAGCCAGAAGAAACGCCTGGCGTGGCTGAACAACGAGGAAGTCCACCGTGTGGCCGAAAGCCTCGGCGTGGAGCCGCGTGAAGTGCGCGAGATGGAAAGCCGCCTGACCGGCCATGACATGGCCTTCGACCCAGCCGCCGAAGCGGATGACGACAGCGCCTTCCAATCGCCGGCCAACTACCTGGAAGACCACCGGTACGACCCGGCGCGTCAACTGGAAGATGCCGACTGGAGCGACAACTCCAATCACAACCTGCACGAAGCGCTGGAAGTGCTTGACGACCGCAGCCGTGACATCCTCTACCAGCGCTGGCTGGCGGAAGAGAAAGCGACGCTGCACGACCTGGCGCAGAAGTACAACGTGTCGGCCGAGCGGATTCGTCAGCTTGAGAAGAGCGCGATGAACAAGCTGAAGCTGTCGATCGCTGCCTAAACGCTGCGATAAACCAAAAAAATGCCCCGATCGAGATCGGGGCATTTTTGTATGCGCTCAGAAGGTCTCAAACCCAGCGCGGTTCAATGTGGGAGCTGGCTTGCCTGCGATGAGGCCCTGTCAGTCAGCCTCTTCGCAAGCTGACACACCGCTATCGCAGGCAAGCCAGCTCCCACAGGTACGATGTTGTGTCAGTCGGACCAAGGGGCCTTGCGAGTGTTGTTGAGTTCGACCAGGTAGCCATCCCCACCCAATTGACTCATCTGCTGCCGAATCCACGCCGCCCGCCGTGCCACATACGCCGTCGGATGGCTGGCACTCCACACTCGCGGGTTTGGCAGCACCGCCGCCAGATAACTGGCCTGCTGGCGAGAAAGCGCCTTTGCACTCACGCCAAAGTGATGCCGCGCCGCCGCTTCTGCGCCAAACACCCCTTCATCCCATTCCACGCTATTGAGGTACACCTCAAGAATCCGCTGCTTGGGCCACAATATCTCGATCAGCCCGGTAAACCAGGCTTCCAGCCCTTTGCGCAAATAGCTGCGGCCAGCCCACAGGAACAGATTTTTCGACACCTGTTGGCTCAAGGTACTGGCGCCGCGAATGGATCCGCCGCGCTCGTTGTGCAGGATCGCCGCCTGGATTGCGCCGAAATCAAAACCCCAGTGCTGCGGGAAGCGTTGGTCTTCACCGGCCATCACCGCCACTTTGAGGTCATCGGAGATCTCGTCCCAAGGCACCCAGGTGCGTTGCAGGTCAATCGGTTCGCCGTCGACCCAGGATTCGACCTTGCGCTCCACCATCAGCGCGGTACCCGGCGGCGGGACGACACGGAACAGCAGCACCAGCAGCACACTGGCGATGGCAAACCATTTCACGACGTTGAGAAAGCGTTTGAAGAGGAGACGCAGCATAGAGATGGCTTGGCCGAACCCGTTGAGCGGGCCATTATACAGACCCTGCCCATTGCGTCTGACTGGAGTTCCTCATGCTGCGTGGCTTTCTGATGTTGGCTGCCTTTTTTGGCTTCACCGGTGTCGCCCTCGGCGCTTTTGCCGCCCATGGCCTGAAAAACCGTCTGAGCGCCGAGTACCTGGCGATCTTCCACACCGGCGTGACCTATCAACTGGTGCACACTTTGGCGTTGTTCGGCGTGGCGTTGCTGGCTGCGCATATTCCTGGCCGGTTGGTCAGTTGGGCGGGCATCTCGTTTGCCGTCGGTATCCTGTTGTTCTCCGGCAGCCTGTATGTGTTGACGCTGACAGGTTTCAGCAAGCTGGGCATCATCACGCCGTTTGGTGGGCTGGCGTTCCTGCTGGGGTGGTTCTTCCTTGGCCTGGCGGCGTGGCGCCTGCAGACTGCCTGACCAAGGGGCTTGGGCCGGCAACGTCAATCGGGCTAGAATGCGGGCCCCTAAAAACGATGGCGGCCCGTGGCATGCGCATTCAGTTGAACGGCGAATCCTTTGAACTGCCCGACGGTGAAACCGTTGCGGCCCTGCTGACCCGTCTGGACCTGACCGGGCGTCGTGTCGCAGTGGAACTCAACCTGGATATCGTCCCGCGTAGCCTGCACGCCGAGACCGCGCTCACCGAAGGTGACAGCGTCGAAGTGGTCCACGCCATCGGCGGCGGTTAGTCCCGCTTTTTCAAGAGCCCCGGATTCTGCAGAACCTCACCCATTTCGAGGATTTCCCATGAGCATCGTTCGTAGCGACAAGCCCTTCGTCCTGGCCGGTCGTACCTACCAGTCCCGTCTGTTGGTCGGCACCGGCAAGTACCGCGACATGGAAGAAACCCGCCTGGCCATCGAAGCCTCTGGCGCCGAGATCGTCACCTTCGCCGTGCGCCGCACCAACCTGGGCCAGATCGAAGGCGAGCCGAACCTGCTCGAAGTGCTGTCGCCGGATCGCTACACCTTCTTGCCGAACACTGCCGGTTGCTACGACGCCATCGAAGCCGTGCGCACCTGCCGCCTGGCCCGTGAGCTGCTCGACGGCCACAACCTGGTGAAGCTGGAAGTGCTGGCCGACCAGAAAACCCTGTTCCCCAACGTGATCGAAACCCTCAAGGCCGCCGAGACACTGGTCAAGGAAGGTTTCGACGTGATGGTCTACACCAGCGATGACCCGATCATCGCCCGCCAACTGGCCGAAATCGGCTGCATCGCCGTGATGCCACTGGCCGGCCTGATCGGTTCCGGCCTGGGTATCTGCAATCCGTACAACCTGCAGATCATCCTCGAAGAAGCCAAGATCCCGGTGCTGGTGGATGCGGGCGTGGGCACGGCCTCCGACGCGACCATCGCCATGGAACTGGGCTGCGATGCGGTGCTGATGAACTCGGCCATCGCTCACGCCCAGCAACCGATCATGATGGCCCAAGCCATGAACCACGCCATCGTCGCGGGCCGCCTGGCCTACCTCGCCGGGCGCATGCCGAAAAAACTCTACGCCAGCGCCTCCTCGCCGCTGGATGGTCTGATCAAGTAAGAGCCATTGATGACTGAATCAAACGAAACGCCGAACACCCTGGAAGAGGGCGACGAGTCCAAGCACCGCCGCATCAAGAGTTTTGTGATGCGCGCCGGTCGCATGACCGAAGGCCAGCAGAAGGGCCTGGAGCAAGGTACGCCGCTGTTCGTATTGCCCCTGGCCGATGCGCCGGTGGACTATGACCAGGTGTTTGGCCGTTCGGCCCCACGCTCCCTGGAAATCGGTTTTGGCATGGGTCACTCCTTGCTGGAAATGGCGGCGGCCTCGCCGGAGCAGGATTTCATCGGTGTGGAAGTTCACCGCCCAGGTGTCGGCGCGCTGCTCAATGGCGTGCTGACCCAAGGCCTGACCAACCTGCGGGTGTATGACTGCGACGCGATCGAAGTGCTCAACCGCTGCATCGCCGACAACAGCCTCGACCGCCTGATGCTGTTCTTCCCCGACCCATGGCACAAAGCCCGTCACCACAAGCGCCGCATCGTCCAGGCTTCCTTCGCGGAACTGGTGCGCAGCAAGCTGAAAGTGGGCGGCATCCTGCACATGGCCACCGACTGGGAACCGTATGCGGAATATATGCTGGAAGTGATGAACGTGGCCCCTGGCTACCGCAACATTGCTGAAGACGGCAAATGCGTGCCGCGCCCGGCTGAGCGGCCGATCACCAAGTTCGAACGTCGCGGTGAGCGGTTAGGGCATGGGGTTTGGGATTTGAAGTTCGAGAAAGTCGACTGAGTAGAACACGGTCAAAAATGTGGGAGCTGGCTTGCCTGCGATAGCATCACCTGGGTATCACTGATACACCGAGGTGTCTGCATCGCAGGCAAGCCAGCTCCCACAGTTGTTTTGTGTTGGGTTTGGGGTCAGCGGCGGTCGGCGACTACGCCAATCAACACCAGCACCACCACCAACACCGGCGCCAGGCTGTAGTTATTGAACTGGCTCAACCCCCGCACAATCCACGGCGTGGCATAGATCAGCGCCGCGCCGCTGCCGATCATGCACACCAACGCCATCAGCGGTACGCGCAACGCCCCGGCGATGCTGCCCAGGCGTGCTTCGACCCAGCCCTTGATGTCGGCGCCAAACAGCACCAGCAAACAACCGACAAGGGCCAGGGAGATTTCCGACAGGTTGCTACGGCTCCAGCGGGATACGGTGGCGAGCAGGTCGAGTACCAAATCCATTCGATTTCCTTAGAGCGATCAGCTCAAAAACTTCTGCAACAGGTCATTGAGAAAGAGTTGCCCGCGGTCGGTCGCCGCCAGGCGTGACGGTTCGACCTGCATTAAGCCACTTTGTTCGGCATCCTTACGGCCTTCATCCAGGCTCGCCAGGTCCAGTCCGGTACGCTCGGCGTAGAGCTTGGCGTCGACACCGTCGGTGAGGCGCAAGGCATTCATCAGGAACTCGAACGGCAGCTCCTCGTTGGTCAGTTCCTTCGCACCGGCCTGAAAGCTTTTGGCCGGGTTGAGGTAGTCCTTGGGCGCACGGGTTTTCCAAGTGCGCACGATGCGCCCGTCCGGGTGGCTGAGCTTGCCGTGGGCGCCGGCGCCGATACCGATGAAGTCGCCAAAGCTCCAGTAATTCAGGTTATGCCGTGCCGGGCGACCGGGTTGGGCATAAGCCGACACTTCGTATTGCGCGTACCCGTGCTCGGCGAGCAGCGCCTGGCCGGCCTCCTGGATATCCCATAGGGTGTCGTCTTCCGGCAGCGCGGGAGGCTGGTTCCAGAACACCGTGTTGGGTTCCAGGGTGAGCTGATACCAGGACAAGTGCGTCGGCTTGAGGGCGATGGCCTGGCGCAGGTCGCCCAAGGCGTCATCCAGAGACTGGTTGGGCAAACCATGCATCAGGTCCAGATTGAAGTTATCAAACCCGGCCTGGCGCGCCATGCCGGCGGCGCGCACGGCTTCATCGCCGTTATGGATGCGCCCCAAGGCTTCAAGTTTCTCCTGCTGGAAACTCTGGATGCCGATGGACAGCCGATTGATCCCCAGCTTGCGGTACGCCACGAACTTCTCTTGTTCGAAGGTGCCGGGGTTGGCTTCCAGGGTGATCTCGATATCACTGGCAAACGCAACGCGTGCTTCCACGCCTTTGAGCAAACGGCCCAGTGCGGTGGCGCTGAACAGGCTCGGTGTGCCACCGCCAAAGAAGATCGAACTCAGCTCGCGGCCGTAAACGGCATGCAGGTCCTGGTCGAGGTCTGCCAGCAGGGCGTCCACGTACTCTTCTTCCGGCAGCACTTTACTCGCGGTGTGGGAGTTGAAGTCGCAATAAGGGCATTTGCGCACGCACCACGGAATGTGGATATACAGCGCCAGGGGCGGCAGCAGGGGCAGCGCCGCCCGTGGAGTTTGCGCGCCGCCGTGGATCAGCGGTTGCGCAGAGGTGTTCTGGGTCATTTCAGGCTCAGGCGTTGGCGCAGCAAATCCATTGCGCGGGCGCGGTGGCTGATCTGGTTCTTGTCGGCCGGGCTCAGTTCGGCGCTGGAGACATTGCGCTCTGGCACCCAGAACAGCGGGTCATAACCAAAGCCGTGCTCACCGCTGGCTGCGTGCAGGATGCGCCCGTGCCACAGGCCTTCGCACAGGATCGGCAGCGGGTCGTCGGCATGGCGCACCAAGGCCAGCACGCAGACGAACTGCGCACCACGCTCGGCGTCCGGCACGTCCTTGAGAGCGTCCAGCAGCTTGGCATTGTTGGCCGCGTCGCCCTTGCCATCGGCATAACGCGCCGAATAGATGCCAGGGGCGCCGCCGAGGAAGTCCACCGCCAGCCCGGAGTCATCCGCCAGCGCTGGCAGGCCCGAGATACGCGCAGCATTGCGTGCCTTGAGAATCGCGTTTTCGACGAATGACAGGCCGGTCTCTTCCGGCTCCACCTGGCTGAACTCGCCGATGGAGCGCAGTTGCACGGATTCACCGAGCATGGCCTGCAGTTCTTTGAGTTTGCCGGCGTTGTGGCTGGCCAGTACGAGTTGGGTAAGGTTCATCATTCGGCCGGGAACAGTTCTTGGACAAAACTGAAACCGTGGGCCTTGCCGCCGGTTTCAACATTAATGGTGAAGGTCTTGAACTCCTGCTGCGGCACGGAGTAAGGCGCGAGGTAGTTGGTCACGCCTTTTTCGGTGATCTGCTTGAAGGTCAGCACCTCACTCTTGCCGAGCGAGTCCTTGATGGTGCCGGTCACTTGCGCCACCACGGGCGTCACGCCCTTGAACACGGACACGTTGATCAAGCCCTTGTTCTTGCTGCGTACCACACCCACGGCCTGGGCGGTTTCCGGTTGCAGGAAGCTGGAGGTGAAGGTGTTGTAGCGCACCGTGATATCGCCGAATTCCTTCGTGCGATTAGGGTCGATAACGTCGGCGGCCATGGCGTTGGCGCCAAGCAGTGCAGTCAATAGAAAAACAGCCAAACGACTCATGAGCGTCCCTCTTGAAAATGATTAGACGGCAATCTTGTGGTCGGTCAGGCCAGGACTGCTGACCCGGTAAATACCGATTTCGCCCAACAGGTTGGGCCATAGCTTACTCGCCCAGCCGTGGCGATGCTGTTGGTCGACGGCCAAGCGGTTGATCACTTTGGCTTCACGCTCGCCACACAGCGCTTCGAAGTCTTCGAAGGTACAGAAGTGGATGTTCGGCGTGTTGTACCAGGTGTACGGCAAAAAGTCCGACACCGGCATGCGGCCCTTGGTGGCCAGATACCAGCGGCAGCGCCAGTGCCCGAAGTTGGGGAATGTGATGATGCATTGGCGGCCGACGCGCAGCATTTCGTCGAGAATGCGATCCGGGTAGTGCACGGCCTGCAGGGCCTGGGTCATCACCACGATGTCGAAGCTATTGCTGGCAAAGTTGCCCAGGCCCTTGTCCAGGTCCTGCTCGATCACGTTGATGCCCTTGGCCACGCACTGGGCGATATTGTCCGGGTCGTTTTCCAGGCCATAGCCGGTGACTTGCTTGTTGTCTCGCAGCCAGCTCAGCAGTTCGCCATCGCCGCAGCCCAGGTCGAGCACGCGGCTGCCGGCGGGGATCCATTCTTGGATGATGTCCAGGTCGGCTCTCATGGCGTTCTCACACAGTAATTCGGTTCATGTAATTGCCGAACGCCTGCAAATAGCGCGGGATCGGGATCAGGAAGGCGTCGTGGCCTTGCGGAGCGTCGATCTCCAGGTAGCAGACGTCTTTGCGTGCAGCCATCAGTGCATCCACCAGTTCACGGGAACGGGCTGGCGAGAAGCGCCAGTCGGTGGTGAACGACATCACGCAGAACTTGGCCGTGGCGTCTTCGAAGGTTTTTGCCAGGTCGTCATTGTGATTGGCCGCCGGGTCGAAGTAGTCCAGGGCCTTGGTCATTAGCAGATAGGTGTTGGCGTCGAAACGGCCCGAGAACTCCTCACCTTGATAACGCAGGTAGCTTTCGACTTGGAATTCGACGCTGTGGAAATCGTAGTTGAGCTTCTCGCTCTTGAGGCCACGGCCAAATTTTTCGCCCATGGAGTCATCGGACAGGTAGGTGATATGCCCGACCATCCGCGCCAGCATCAGGCCGCGCTTGGGGATCACGCCGGCTTCCTGGAACGAACCGCCATGGAACTCGGGGTCGGTGAGGATCGCCTGGCGCGCCACTTCGTTGAAGGCGATGTTCTGCGCCGACAGCTTGGGGGCCGAAGCGATGGCCAGGCAATGACGCACCCGATCCGGGTAAGTGATGGTCCATTGCAGCGCCTGCATGCCGCCCAGGCTGCCGCCGATCACGGCGGCCCACTGCTTGATGCCCAGCAGGTCGGCGAGACGCGCCTGGCTGTGCACCCAGTCTTCCACGGTGAGCACCGGGAAGTCGGCGCCGAACGGCTTGCCGGTTTCCGGGTTGAGGCTGCTGGGGCCGGTGGAGCCGTTGCAGCCGCCGAGGTTGTTCAGGCTGACCACAAAGAATTTATTGGTGTCGATGGGCTTGCCAGGGCCGATGCAACTGTCCCACCAGCCGGGCTTGCGGTCGTCGGCAGAGTGGAAGCCTGCAGCGTGATGATGGCCGGACAAGGCGTGGCAGATCAGCACGGCATTGCTCGCCGTGGCGTTCAGTTGGCCGTAGGTTTCGTAGATCAGGTCATAGGCAGGCAGCGAACGGCCACAGGCCAGGGCCAGCGGTTCGCTGAAGTGCGCCACTTGGGGCACGACCAGTCCAACAGAATCGGGGGGAAAGGCAGCTGGCATCGACCCTGCTCTCGTTTAAATGAGGCGTAAGTCTAA
The DNA here is from genome assembly GCF_002255865.1 of Pseudomonas sp. PGPPP1. Taxonomy (NCBI): domain Bacteria; kingdom Pseudomonadati; phylum Pseudomonadota; class Gammaproteobacteria; order Pseudomonadales; family Pseudomonadaceae; genus Pseudomonas; species Pseudomonas sp. PGPPP1. The sequence continues at coordinate 55,623 of NZ_NKIG01000003.1, forward strand.
AGACCGCTGCACCTAGCGGCAAGCAAAGGCGAGGGAGGGGCCTCCCTCGCCTTGGATCGTCAGATCAGCAGGCGCAGGATTTCCGGCATCCCGGTCATGGCGGCCAGGTTGTTGATCACCAGCATGTCCAGCAACTTGAGCACCATGAACGCCAGGATCGGCGAAATATCCAGGCCACCCAGGTTCGGCAACAGGCGGCGGAACGGCGCCAGGGCCGGTTCGCAGATCTGGTTCACCAGCTCGGCGCCAGGGTTATGGCTGCCCGGTGCGACCCAGGACAGGATCACGCTGATGATCAGGGCGAAGAAGAAGATCTTCAGGAACAGCGCGGTCACGCCAATGATCGCCCAGATCAGCAACTGTACGAAGTTGCCGGTGGTGCCGTAGGTCAGCAGCAGGGTCAGCGCCATCAACGCCAACTGCACCAGGATCGCCAGCACCAGCGACGACATGTCCAGGCCGAACAGGCTCGGGATGATTCGGCGCAGCGGCTTGAGCAGCGGCTGGGTGGCCTTGACGATGAACTGGCAGAGCGGGTTGTAGAAGTTCGCGCGCACCAGTTGCAGGACAAAACGCAACAGCACAATCAGCAGGTACAGGCTGCCGAGGGTTTGCAGAACGTAGACGGCTGCGGTATTCAAACCAATCATGTTGGCTCCTTATTTGCCCAGTTGTTCGGCCATTTCGGCCGAGCGGTGCGCAGCGGCACCCAATGCTTTTTCTACCAGGGCTTCAAAGCCCCCGGCCTGGAACGACTCGATGGCCGCCTGTGTGGTGCCGCCTGGCGACGTCACGCGACGGCGCAACTCGGCTGCGTCCACATCACTGGACACTGCCATGTGCGCGGCGCCCAAGGCAGTCTGCTCGGCCAGTTGCTTGGAGACTTCAGCCGGCAGGCCCAGTTTCACGCCAGCGGCGGTCATGGCCTCGATCAGCAGGAAGAAGTACGCCGGGCCGCTGCCGGACACGGCGGTGACCGCATCCAGTTGCTGCTCCTGTTCCAGCCACAGGGCAATGCCCACGGCGGACAGCAGCTCCTGGGCCTGATCACGTTGCGCGGCGCTGACGGCGGAAGTGGCGTACAGGCCACTCACGCCCTGGCGCAGCAGCGACGGAGTGTTGGGCATGCAGCGCACGATGGGTTGCGCGCCGAGCCACTGGGTCATGCTGGCGCAGGTGATGCCGGCGGCGATGGACACCACCAGTTGGTGCGGCTGCAGGCTAGGGCGCAGGCTTTCGCACACGGCTTTCATGGCCTGTGGCTTCACCGCCAGGACGATCACGTCGACGCCCTGGATGGCCTCGGCGTTGTCGGCAAAGGTTTCAATGCCGTGCTCTGCGCTGACGCGGGCACGGGTGTCGGCTCCCGGATCGCTGGCGCGGATCTGCGCGGCGTCCAGGCCCTTGGCCCGCAGGCCACCGATCAGGCTGGCCGCCATGTTGCCGGCGCCTATGAAGGCAATACGCGTGTTGCTCATGACAGGTCCTTACTCAGATGGAAGTCAGCCATTTCATGGCTGGCCGTAGTCGCGGGCGCCAAACAGGGCGGTACCAATCCGCACCCAGGTGGCGCCTTGGGCAATGGCCGACTCAAGGTCGTGGCTCATGCCCATGGAAAGTGTGTCCAGCGGCAGGTTCAAACTGGCTTGCAGCTCGCGAACCGTGGCGAACGCCGCATCTTGCGCGGCGCGATCTTCGGTCGGCTCGGGGATTGCCATAAGGCCACGCAGCTTCAAGCGCGGCAATGCGTTGATGGCGTTGGCCAGGGCCGGCAGGTCGGCGGGCGTACAGCCGGACTTGCTGGCTTCGCCACTCACATTGACCTGGATGCAGATGTTCAGCGGGGCCAGGTCGGCCGGGCGTTGTTCGGACAGGCGTTGTGCAATTTTGAGGCGGTCCACGGAATGCACCCAAGCGAAGTTCTCGGCGATAGCGCGCGTCTTGTTCGATTGAATGGGGCCGATGAAGTGCCAACTCAAGGGCAGGTCAGATAATTGCGCCTGTTTGCCCAAGGCTTCCTGCAGGTAGTTTTCGCCGAAGTCGTGCATCCCGGCAGCATAGGCTTCGCGCACGGCTTGTGCGGGTTTGGTCTTGCTCACGGCCAGCAGGTGGATGCTGTTTGCGTCGCGTTGCACGGCGTCGGCCGCGGCGCGGATGCGCTGGCTAACCAGGCCGATGTTGTCTGCTATCGTCGACATTCAAGATGCGCCCGTGGATATGGAGTCCGCGGCATTCTACTGGAAATGGAAAGCCCTATGGATATCACTGAACTGCTGACGGCCAGCGTGCGCCGTGGCGCCTCCGACCTGCATCTGTCCGCCGGCCTGGCGCCGATGCTGCGAGTGGATGGCGAGGTCTGGCCGCTGGATTGGCCGGTACTGTCAGCACCTGAGGTGGCAGATCTGCTCAGCCCTTTGCTGAACAAATACCAACAAAAGGACTTCGAAACATCTCTTGAAACAGACTTTGCCTTCGAACTGCCCGGTGTCGCGCGGTTCCGGGCCAACGTGTTTCAGCAGGATCGGGGCATGGGCGCGGTGTTTCGCACCATTCCCAGCCAGGTGCAGAGCCTGGAAGACCTGGGGCTGGGCGAGGTGTTCCAACGTATCGCCCAACTACCGCGGGGGCTGGTGCTGGTGACCGGGCCCACCGGCTCGGGCAAGTCCACCACCTTGGCGGCGATGATCGACTACCTCAATAGGCATCGCCGCCAGCACATCCTCACCCTCGAAGACCCCATCGAGTTCATCCACACGCCAAAGAACGCGCTGATCAACCAGCGTCAGGTGCATCGCGACACCCATAGTTTTTCGGCCGCTTTGCGTTCGGCGCTGCGGGAAGACCCGGATGTGATCCTGGTGGGCGAGTTGCGTGACCTCGAAACCATCCGCCTGGCCCTGACAGCGGCTGAGACCGGTCACCTGGTATTCGGCACGCTGCACACCACCTCGGCGGCAAAGACCGTAGACAGGCTGGTGGACGTGTTTCCTGCGGGGGAAAAAGCCATGGTCCGCTCGATGTTGTCGGAATCGTTGCAGGCCGTGGTGTCCCAGGTGCTGGTCAAGAAGCTCGGCGGCGGGCGCGTGGCGGCGCATGAAATCATGCTGGGCACCCCGGCGATTCGGAACCTGATCCGCGAGGACAAGGTGGCGCAGATGGTCTCGGCGATCCAGACGGGTGGGGCGCTGGGGATGAAGACGTTGGATATGAGCTTGAAGGGGTTGGTGTGCGAGGGGGTGGTGAGCCGGGAAGAGGCGCGAGGGCAGGCGAGGGTGCCTGCTGAGATCTAACAAACACTGACATCAATGTGGGAGCTGGCTTGCCTGAGATAGGGGATTGCCAGGCAGCATCTCTGCAAGCTGACATGCCGCCATCGCAGGCAAGCCAGCTCCCACATTGGACTGCATTCCAAATAGGGAGCCAGTGATTACACGATCAGCGTTGAACGACCCGCAGGTTGTTCTGCTCTTTAGGCAGCACGCGCTTGGCAATGACGTAGTTCTTGTCCCAGAACGGCTTCTTCAGCGTGTCGATGCTCACCGACTTGCCACGACGCGGTGCGTGGATAAAGCGGTCGTTGCCCAGGTAGATGGCAACGTGATTGACCTGGCGGCTCTTGAGTTTGAAGAACAAAAGGTCGCCCGGCTTCAAGTCCTTGCGGTCAACTTTCAACCCGTGGCCGGCAGCCATGGCATTGGAAGTGCGGGGCAAATCCACTGCTTTGACGTCATTAAACGCATATTTCACCAAGCCGCTGCAGTCGAACCCTTTACTTGGGCTGCTGCCGCCCCAACGATAAGGAGTACCGAGCACGTTGACGGCGCGGCTGAGGACGTTGCTGCTTTGCTTGGTGTTGACGCCGACCAGGCCGGTAACTGCTTTGCCGTTGTGGGCCTTGCTCAGTTGAGTCGGGCGATTGACGGTCAGCTTGGTCGCCTTGGCAGTACTTGGCGTGCTGTGGACTTTAGGGGTGAAACCGTTGACGTTCGGAAGTCGTTGCTCACGATTGGTGGCGTGGGCGGCCAGTGGCATTAATAGGCAGATGGTTAGCCATGTCTTGAAAAATGGTCGCATTAGGCGTGGCTCTTATGGGTTTGCGCGCAACTTTATAACAGCTTTTTGTGTCGTTCTCAGGCCGTTTGTCGACTGAACCTTGACGTCAAAATCAGGAAAAACGCGACGATTCGCCGCAATTGTCCTACACAAGTCAGGTGGGATAAGGCTTTGAGGGGTGGGAAGATACCATTAGCCGTACGTCGGGCGCCCGTAAAAAAGTCACAAAGAAAATGAAAAAATTTATCTATCGAGGCAAAAGAGGTACGCGATGAACACCTATCGACAGGATTATTCCCAGCAAGACACCCATAGCAAAGTGATCGGTTACCTGCTCTGGATTTTCGGTTTTACCGGGGCGCATCGCTTCTATTACGGCAAGCCCGTCACCGGCACGATCTGGTTTTTCACCTTTGGTCTGCTGGGCATCGGCTGGCTGATCGACCTGTTCCTGATCCCGGCCATGGACCGTGAAGCCGACCTGCGTTTTACCGCCGGGCCCATCGAATACAACGTGGCCTGGATTCTGTTGGCGTTCCTGGGGGTGTTTGGTGTGCACCGCATGTACCAGGGCAAATGGATCACCGGCCTGATCTACCTGCTGACCGGCGGCTTGTTTCTGGTAGGGGTGCTGTATGACTTCTGGACGTTGAATACGCAGATTTCAATCCGCAACGCCGAGCGCAATATCGGGCGTTGAATCTCTAGAGACCTATACAAAACCAAATGTGGGAGCGGGCTTGCTCGCGAATGCGGTAGTTCAGTCAGTAAATTCGGTGACTGATACTCCGTATTCGCGAGCAAACCCGCTCCCACATTTTTTACCGTGCCCGCTTTAGGCCTGGTAGGTGATTCGTCCGTCGGCCACGGTGTAACGCACTGCCGCCGGCAGGCTATGGCCAATGAACGGGCAGTTTTCACCCTTGGACAGCCAATGTTCACCGGCCACGGTGGAACTGCCCACATCGAACAGCACCAGGTCCGCCGGCCCACCTACCGCCAATTTGCCCGCTGGCAGGCGCAGGGCCTCGGCCGGGCCGGCACTCAGGCGGGTCAGCAGGGTCGGGAGGTCGAGCAAACCATCTTCCACCAAGGTCATCGCTAGCGGCAGCAGCAGCTCTACGCTGCTGATGCCCGGCTCTGTCGCGCCAAACGGTGCCAGCTTGGCATCCCGCTCGTGGGGTTGGTGATGGCTGGAGATCGCCGACACCACACCCGACTTCACCGCCGCACGCAAACCGTCACGGTCGGCACGGGTGCGCAGCGGAGGTTGCACGTGATACAGGCTGGAGAAGTCGATCAGTGCCTCATCCGTCAGAATCAGCTGGTACAACGCCACATCCGCCGTCACCGGCAGGCCGCGTGCCTGGGCCTGGGCGATCAGTGCCACACCGCGTGCGCTGGTCAGTTGGCTAAAGTGCGCGCGTACACCGCTTTGTTCCACCAGCAGCAGGTCGCGGGCCAGGGCCACGGTTTCGGCGGTTTCCGGAATGCCCGGCAGGCCGAGGAAGCTGGCCACGGCGCCTTCATGGGCCAGGCCGCCTTCGGCCAGGTCGCGGTCCTGGGAGTGGAAGATCACCGTCAGGTCGAAGGTGGCCGCGTATTCCAGGGCGCGCAGCAGCGTCCGGGTGCTGCGAAAGCTCTCCAGGCCATTGCCGAAAGCCACGCAACCGGCGTCGCGCAGGGCGATCAGTTCGGCGAGTTGGTCGCCTTCCAGGCCTTTGCTCAGGGCGCCGATGGGGAACACTTTGCAATTGCCGGCTTCGCGGGCGCGGTCGAGGATCAGCTCGGTCACCGCCGAGGTATCCAGGATCGGCTTGGTGTGCGGCGGGCAGCACAGGCTGGTCACGCCACCGGCCGCGGCGGCGCGGGTTTCGCTGGTGATGTTGCCTTTACGGCTGTAGCCCGGCTCGCGCAGGGCGACGTTCAGGTCCACCAAGCCAGGCGCGGCAACGAGGCCTTTGGCGTCGATGCTTTCAACTGCGCTGAAACCCGCCGGGGCGGCGCCGATGGCAATGATCTTGCCGGCGTCCAGATGCAAATCGGTAACTTGATCCAGGCCGCTGGCCGGATCGATGACGCGGGCGCCGAGGATGCTGAGCTTCACTGGGCGTTCTCCTGCTCGAATTGACGTTGCGCGGTTTGCCCGCTCATGGCCATGGACAGCACGGCCATGCGTACGGCGATGCCGTAGGTGACCTGGTTCAAAATTACCGATTGCGGACCGTCGGCCACTGCCGACTCAATCTCCACGCCACGGTTGATCGGGCCAGGGTGCATCACAATGGCGTCCGGCTTGGCGCCGGCCAGGCGTGCGGTGGTCAGGCCGAACAGGCGGTAGAACTCGCCTTCGCTCGGTAGCAGGCCACCGGCCATGCGCTCGCGTTGCAGGCGCAGCATGATCACCACGTCCACATCCTTGAGGCCTTCGGCCATGTCGGTGTAGACCTTCACGCCGTACTGCTCGATACCGATGGGCAGTAGGGTTTTCGGCGCGATCACGCGGATATCCGGGCAGCCCAGGGCTTTGAGGGCAAGCATGTTCGAACGCGCAACCCGCGAGTGCAGGATGTCGCCGACAATGGCTACCGAGAGGTTTTCAAAGCTGCCTTTGTGCCGACGGATGGTGAGCATGTCGAGCATGCCCTGGGTCGGGTGGGCGTGGCGGCCGTCGCCGCCGTTGATGATCGCTACCTGTGGGCACACGTGCTCGGCGATGAAGTGCGCGGCGCCGGAGTCGCCGTGGCGCACCACGAACATGTCAGCGGCCATGGCTTCCAGGTTGCGCAGGGTGTCGAGCAGGGTTTCGCCCTTGCTGGCCGACGACGTGGACACGTTCAGCGTGATCACGTCAGCCGACAGCCGTTGGGCCGCCAGTTCAAAGGTGGTGCGGGTGCGGGTGGAGTTCTCGAAGAACACATTGCAGATGGTCTTGCCGCGCAGCAGCGGGACCTTCTTCACCGCGCGGCCACCGACTTCGAGGAACGAGTCGGCGGTGTCGAGGATTTCGGTGAGCAGTTCGCGGGGCAAACCGTCGAGGGACAAGAAGTGTTGCAACTGACCCTGAGCATTGAGCTGCAGCGGGCGCTTGGCATCTAGAGGCGTCATCGCGGGGACTCTTTACAAGGCGGTTTAAAGGGCGAGGTCTTGCAGTTCGAGTGCGAGCGGCGTTGGACCGAGCAATTTTACCCGTTGGTGGGCTTCCAGCGACAGTGTGGCGCCGACCACATCCGGGCTGATTGGCAGCTCACCCGCGTCCAGGTCCAGCAGGCACACCAGGGTCACGCTGGCTGGGCGGCCGTAGTCGAACAGTTCGTTCATGGCGGCGCGAATGGTACGACCGCTCATCAGTACGTCGTCGATCAGCACCAGGTGCTGGCCTTCGATCTCGAACGGCAGCGCCGAAGGGCGTACTTGCGGGTGCAGGCCGTTTTGGCTGAAGTCGTCGCGGTAGAAGGACACGTCCAGCGTGCCCAAGGGCGAATCGCTGCCCAGTGCTTCCAGCAATGCCTGGGCGACCCACACACCGCCGGTGCGAATGCCGATGAAGCGTGGCTCGCTGATGGCGCGGTGTTGCAGATGGGCCGTGAGGCGGGTGGCCATCTGGCTGATCAGTTCGGCGGGGTTCGGCAAGCTCATGGTGGCTCCTTCAAGGCCTTGGCGCAGGCAAGGCCCGGGCTCAAACGTAAAAAGACGCGGCAAGCCGCGTCAGTCAGGATTCAAATAAAGCGGTGTTTTCGTCCAGCCAACCCTGCAATAACAGGGCGGCGGCGATGGCGTCCACGGGGTTGTCGCGGTAGCTGCCTTTCTGACCGCCACGATCGCGGCGCTCGCCTTTGGCTTCAAAGGTAGTGAGGCGTTCGTCGTGGGTATAGAAGGGCAGGTTGTAGCGGCCATTGAGGCGGCGGGCGAACTTTTCGGCGCGCAGGCACATGTCGCTGGGGGTGCCGTCCATGTTCAAGGGCAGGCCGACCACCACCGCGTCGGGCTTCCACTCCTTGATCAGGGCTTCGACCTGGTTCCAGTCCGGCACGCCGTTCTGGGCTTTCAAGGTGCACAGCTCGCGGGCCTGGCCGGTAATGACCTGGCCGACCGCTACGCCGATCTGTTTGGTGCCGTAGTCAAAGCCGAGGATCAAACGCAAAGCCATCAGGCGTGCCCCGCCTGGCTGGTGAGCAGGCTGAGGTTGACCCGCAGCTTGGCCGCCGCCGCTTCCAGGCGCAGTTCGCTGGGGGTGTTGAACAGGATTTCGGCGTCGAATGGGCAGGTCAACCAGGCATTGCTGGCCAGTTCCGCTTCCAATTGGCCTGCTTCCCAGCCGGCATAGCCGAGGGTGATCACGCTTTGCTCAGGGCCGACGCCGTCCGCGATGGCGAACAACACGTCTTGGGACGTGGACAACGACACGCCTTCAAGGTCGACGGTAGCCTGGAACTTCGGCCCGGTCGGGTGCAACACAAAACCGCGATCCGTTTGCACCGGCCCGCCGATGTAGATCGGCACGCCTTGGCAGCGGGCTGGCGGATCGATTTCGGGGCGCAGTTGCTCAAGGATATCCGCCAGGTTCAGCTCTTGCCGACGGTTGATCACCAACCCCATGGCACCATTGGCCGTGTGCTCGACGATGTAGGTCAAGGTCTGCGCAAAGTTCGGGTCGGCCATATGGGGCATGGCGATCAGGAATTGGTGCTTGAGGTAGGTCGGGCTGACGTTTTTCATGTCCGCTAGTGTGGCGTTGGAGGGGCGAACTGACAAGCCTGATGCTCATCGCAGGGGATCGTTCCCATGCGGAGCATAGGAACGATCATCACGTATCAGTTGCTGGAAAGGCGATCGCCCTTGGCGAACTTCCAGGTGCGGATGATCTCCAGGCGGTCCACGTCGTTCAGGTCGCCGGTAAAGGGGGCGAAAGGCGCAGCCAGGCGCACGATGCGTTGGGCGGCCTGGTCCAGCAACGGCTGGCCGGACGACTCCAGTACCTGCACCTCATACAGCGTGCCGTCACGGTTGATCGACACCAGCAAGCGCAAATTGCCGTAGATCTGCTGGCGCCGTGCTTCGTCCGGGTAGTTGAGGTTGCCGATGCGCTCGACCTTCTTGCGCCATTCGTCCTTATACCAAGCGCCTTTGTCACGCATGGTGGAGGCGGCATTCAGCCGGTAGATGCGTGGGCGCTTGGCGTACAACTGCTGCTCGTTGGCCAGTTCCGCTTCCAGGCTGGAGATTTGGTCGGAAAGCTGCGAGCTGTCAAAGGTCGGTGCCGGTTTGGCGGGCTCGGGCTGTGGCTCGGTCTTGGCTTTTTCGCGCTGGGTCGGGGCTTTTTGCGGTTTGGGTGCGACGGTCGTCACGGCGGCCTTGGGTGCGGCCTGCTTGACCTCGGGCTTGGGCGCCGGTGGCGGTGTAACCTTGTTCACCTTGTTGTCCTGGAACGGCGCCACTTCGGTGGTCTTGGGCACGGCTTTCTTGTCGAGGGTGCCGCTGCCCTGCTGGTTGTCCTGGGCGAGAAAGTCAGCCTTCTCGGGCTTTTTTTCGCTCTTGAACGTGGCGAGGGTAATTTCCAGCGTCTTGGTGATCTGCTTGGGCTCGACCATGGTGAAACCCAGGCCGAGGATCAGCGCCAGGTGAATCAATGCAGCCAGGAACAGGGTAAATCCGAGTCGATCAGCCGGGCGCACGCCGCTGTGGGAGAGTTCGGGGGGCAGATCGGACGGGAGTGTCATGACAAGAAAACCAACATCGCGCGTTTCACAGGTGGCGCATGATAACGCAATGTTGGTTTGTGTCCGGCTGTTCTATGTCACTTGGCTTGTAGCTTGCGCTCAATGGCGGCCATCAGCATTTCGCCGATGTTCGTGCCAAATGCGTTGTCGATCTCGCGGATACAGGTCGGGCTGGTGACGTTGATTTCGGTGAGGTGCTCACCAATTACGTCTAGGCCTACAAACAACAAACCTTTTTCCCGCAGGGTTGGGCCAACCTGGCCTGCGATCCAGCGATCCTTGTCCGACAACGGACGCGCTTCGCCACGGCCACCGGCCGCCAGGTTGCCACGGGTCTCGCCCGCTGCCGGGATACGCGCCAGGCAGTAATCCACGGGTTCACCGTCGATCATCAGGATGCGCTTGTCGCCGTCCTTGATTGCCGGGAGGTAGGCCTGCCCCATGATCTGCTGGGTGCCCAGGGCGGTCAGGGTTTCCAGGATCACCGACAGGTTCGGATCCCCTGCGCGATGACGGAAGATCGAGGTGCCGCCCATGCCGTCCAGCGGCTTGAGGATCACATCGCCGTGCTTGGCGGCGAATTCACGCAGCACGTCGGCACGGCGGCTGACCACGGTCGGCGGGGTGCACTGTGGGAACAGCGTGGCGAACAGCTTTTCATTGCAGTCGCGCAGGCTTTGCGGCTTGTTGACGATCAGCACGCCGGCGCGTTCGGCCTGCTCCAGCAGGTAGGTGGAGTACACGAACTCCATGTCGAACGGCGGATCCTTGCGCATCAGGATCACGTCCAGGTCGCTCAGGGGGCTGTCGACTTCGTCTGCCAGTTCGAACCACTTCTCGGGGTTGGCGAACACCTGCAGCGGGCGCATGCGAGCGCGGGCCTCGCCGTCACCCTGGTAAAGGTCGCGCTGTTCCATATAGAACAGGGTCCAGCCGCGGGCCTGGGCGGCCAGGAGCATGGCCAGCGAACTGTCCTTTTTATAGGAAATGCTGGCGATAGGGTCCATGACAATGCCGACGCGAACGCTCATGGGGGATTTCCTCTAGCAAATTAGGGCGCATAAAAGTGGCGTCAGAGTGGCGCTGCGGCTGTTGTGGGTCAAGGAAAAACCACCTGGCCGGTTGCTCGATAGATTGCGCCCGGAGACTGTGCTAAAAAGACTGCCACGGCGCAGCAGCCCTTGAATTCCAAGGCTTGCGGCGCTCATCCTGTGCAACATCAGGCAGTACACACCGAAAACCGATTCGCTGTGGCGATGGTAGAGCAGATATGGAACAGCATTCCAACGCCTTGAGAGTGATGGTGATCGACGATTCAAAGACGATCCGCCGCACCGCCGAAACCCTGTTGAAGAACGCAGGGTGCGAAGTCATCACGGCCATCGACGGTTTCGATGCCCTGGCCCGGATTGTTGATCATCACCCACACATTATCTTTGTCGACATCATGATGCCGCGCCTGGATGGCTATCAGACCTGCGCCCTGGTGAAGAACAACCCGGCGTTCAAGTCGATCCCGGTGATCATGCTGTCCTCCAAGGACGGCCTGTTCGACAAGGCCAAGGGGCGCATCGTGGGTGTCGATCAGTTTTTGACCAAGCCTTTCAGCAAGGAAGAACTGCTGGGCGCGATCAAGGCCTACGTGCCTGCCTTCGCCGCAGTAGAACAAGCACACTGACACCACCTCACAAGGGCTGGCGTCTACCTAAGTAGTGGGGAAAACCATGGCACGTGTTCTGATCGTCGACGATTCGCCGACCGAAATGTACAAACTGACCGGCATGCTGGAAAAGCATGGCCACCAGGTCCTCAAGGCCGAAAACGGCGCGGACGGCGTGGCCCTGGCCCGCCAGGAAAAACCCGACGCCGTGCTGATGGACATCGTGATGCCCGGCCTCAACGGCTTCCAGGCCACCCGCCAGCTGTCCAAGGAGCCGGAAACCAACGGCATCCCGATCATCATCATCACCACCAAGGATCAGGAAACCGACAAGATCTGGGGCGCCCGCCAGGGGGCCAAGGACTACCTGACCAAGCCGGTGGACGAAGACACCCTGATCGCCACCCTGAACAAGGTGCTGGCCGGCTGACGGCAGGCCATCATGACCGAGTCGCAAACCGCCTTTGAGCTGTTGCTGGACATCGACCGCCGCTGCCGCCTGCTGGCCGCCGACCTGCCGTCGCAGGAAACCCGCCTGCAGCGCTGGAGCGGCATCGGCTTTCGCGTGGGGCTGCATTGGTACGTAGCGCCCATGGGCGAAGTCGCCGAAGTCCTGCATGAACCGCGCTGCACCTTGATGCCCGGGGTGAAGGCCTGGGTCAAGGGCGTGGCCAACCTGCGCGGGCGCCTGTTGCCGGTGATGGACCTGGGCGGGTTTCTCGGTCTTGAACTGTCCAGGGCACGCAAGCAACGGCGAGTGCTGGTGGTGGAATACAACGACTTGTTTGTCGGGCTGCTGGTGGACGAGGTGGTAGGCATGCAGCATTTCGCGCAAGACGCATTGCAGGCGAACGCCGTTCCCGGCGCGCCGTTTATCCAGGGCCAGTTCGACGGCGAACCGCTGTGGCAGGTCTTCAGCCCCTTCGCCCTGGCGCAGGCCCCAGGCTTCATGGATGTTGCCGCATGACCACCGTGACCACGCCCAAACCCCAAGCCGCGTCGCGCAGCCGTTCGCAGATCATCGTGCTGTTTATCGCGCTGATCGTGTTCATCATGCTGCTGTTCGCCAACTTTGCGTACCTCAACACCCAGTCCACCTACGACAAGCAGTACATCGGCCATGCCGGTGAGTTGCGGGTGCTGTCCCAGCGCATTGCCAAGAACGCCACCGAAGCCGCCGCCGGCAAGGCTGCGGCGTTCAAGCTTTTGGGCGATGCGCGCAACGACTTCGCCCAGCGTTGGGGCTACCTGAAAAAGGGCGACCCTGAAACCGGCCTGCCCGCTGCGCCCAGTGCGGTACGCGCCGAAATGCGCGCCGTGCAGACCGATTGGGAAGCGCTGCTGAAAAACACCGATGCGATCCTGGCCAGCGAGCAGACGGTCCTGTCCTTGCACCAAGTGGCTGCGACCCTGGCTGAAACCGTGCCGCAATTGCAAATGGAGTCTGAGAAGGTCGTCGACATCCTGCTGCAACGCGGTGCCCCGGCCAGCCAGGTGGCGTTGGCCCAGCGCCAGTCGTTGCTGGCCGAACGCATTCTGGGCGCGGTCAACACCGTGCTCGCCGGCGACGAAACCGCCGCCCAGGCGGCCGATGCCTTTGGCCGCGACGCCAACCGATTCGGCCAGGTACTCAACGGCATGCTGCAGGGCAACGCCGGGCTGCGTATCACCCAGGTCGAAGACCACGATGCACGGGCGCGGTTGGCGGAAATCGCCGAGCTGTTCGAGTTTGTCTCCGGCTCCGTGGATGAAATCCTCGAAACCTCGCCGCAACTGTTCCAGGTGCGCGCCTCGGCGAGCAATATCTTCAACCTCTCGCAAACCCTGCTCGATGAAGCCTCGCACCTGGCCACCGGTTTTGAAAACCTCGCCAGCGGGCGCACCTTCGATACCATCGGCGGCTATGTGCTGGGCTTGCTGGCGCTGGCCTCGATCATCCTGATCGGGCTGGTGATGGTGCGCGAAACCAACCGCCAGCTGCATGAAACCGCCGAGAAGAACGAGCGCAACCAGAACGCGATCATGCGCCTGCTGGATGAAATCGAAGACCTGGCAGACGGCGACCTGACGGTGACCGCCTCGGTGACCGAAGACTTCACCGGCACCATCGCCGATTCCATCAACTATTCCGTCGACCAGCTGCGCGACCTGGTGGCCACCATCAACCTCACCGCCGGCCAAGTCGCCGGTGCGGTGCAGGATACCCAGGCCACCGCCATGCACCTGGCCCAGGCCTCGGAACACCAGGCCCAACAAATCGCCGAAGCTTCCACGGCGATCAACCAGATGGCCCAGTCCATCGACCAGGTATCGGCCAATGCCGCCGAGTCTTCGGCGGTGGCGGAGCGCTCGGTAGAGATTGCCAACAAGGGCAATGAGGTGGTGCACAACACCATCCATGGCATGGACAACATTCGCGAGCAGATCCAGGACACCGCCAAGCGCATCAAGCGCCTGGGCGAGTCGTCCCAGGAGATCGGCGACATCGTCAGCCTGATCGACGACATCGCCGACCAGACCAACATCCTCGCCCTCAATGCCGCGATCCAGGCCAGCATGGCCGGAGATGCCGGGCGCGGTTTCGCCGTGGTGGCCGATGAAGTGCAACGGCTGGCCGAACGTTCGTCGGCGGCCACGCGGCAGATCGAAACCCTGGTGCGGGCGATTCAGGCCGACACCAACGAAGCGGTGATTTCCATGGAGCAGACCACCACCGAAGTGGTGCGTGGGGCACGCCTGGCGCAGGACGCCGGGGTGGCACTGGAAGAGATCGAAGGCGTGTCGAAGACCTTGGCGGCGTTGATCCAGAGCATCTCGAATGCAGCGCAGCAACAGACGAGTTCGGCGGGGCAGATTTCGTTGACGATGAATGTGATTCAGCAGATCACGACGCAGACGTCTTCGGGGTCGACGGCGACTGCGGAGAGCATCGGCAACTTAGCGAAAATGGCAAGCCAGTTGCGCCGCTCAGTGTCCGGCTTCACCCTACCAGCGGCCAAACAGGCCGATGATTGAAATGCAGTCAAACTGTGGGAGCTGGCTTGCCTGCGATAGCGGTGGGTCAACTACACAGGTATCAACTGACTAGCCGCCATCGCAGGCAAGCCAGCTCCCACAGTTGATCTCCATTGTTTCTGGCAGCACCCGCAACTCAAAAATTCTCACCGGAGTGAATATGGTTGATCGGCACGACTACGTGGCCCTCGAATGGGTCAAGGGCGACATTGCCGAAACCCTGAAACAGGCACGTTCGGCGCTGGACGCCTTTGTCGAAACCGCCGACGGCGAGGCTATCAGCGAGTGCCTGGCGGGCGTTCACCAAGTGCATGGCGCGCTGCAAATGGTCGAGTTCTACGGCGCAGCATTGTTGGCCGAAGAGATCGAAGAACTGGCCCTGGCGCTCCAGTCCGGGCATGTCAGCCAACGCGAAGAAAGCATCCGCCTGCTGCAACAGGCCCTCAATCAATTGCCGCTGTACCTGGACCGCGTGCACAGCGCCCGCCGCGACCTGCCGCTGGTGGTGTTGCCGCTGCTCAACGACCTGCGCAGCGCGCGCGGTGAAAGCCTGCTGTCGGAGACCAGCCTGTTCAGCCCACAGCTGCTGTCGATTGCGCCGTTGCCGGATGAAGCCCTGGCCCAACGTGCATCCGCCGATCTGCAAGACCAACTGCGCCAATGGCACCAACTGTTGCAACAAGCCCTGGCCGGCTTGCTGCGCGAAGATCATGGCCCCAGCAACCTGGAAGACATGGCGCGGGTATTCGCCCGCCTTGAAGCACTGTGCCAGGGCGCCCCGTTGCTGCCGCTGTGGCAAGTTACCTCGGCATTGGTCGAAGGCATGCTCACTGGCGTGATCGCCAATAGCCCTGCGCTGCGCAGCCTGCTCAAAGCCAGTGACAAACAGCTCAAGCGCTTGCTCGCCCAGGGTATCGGCGGCATCAACCAGCCGGCACCGGATGAGCTGCTCAAGAGCCTGTTGTTCTATGTCGCCAAAGTCACCCGGCCAACGCCGCGCATGCAGAGTTTGAAGGAGCGCTACGGCCTGGACGAAGCCTTGCCCGACAGCGCCGTGGTCGATGCCGAGCGCGCCCGCCTTGCCGGGCCGGACCGCAATGCCATGGGCTCGGTACTCGGTGCGCTGTGCGAGGAACTGGTGCGGGTCAAGGAGCGCCTCGATCTGTTCGTGCGCAGCGACCGCCAGCACACCAGTGACCTGGATGCGCTGCTGGCGCCGCTGCGACAGATCGCCGACACCTTGGCCGTGTTGGGTTTCGGCCAGCCGCGCAAAGTCATCATCGACCAACTGGCCGTGGTGTTGAGCCTGGTCCAGGGTCAGCGCGAGCCTAATGACGCGGTGCTGATGGACGTCGCCGGCGCCTTGCTCTACGTCGAGGCAACGTTGGCAGGCATGGTCGGCACCGTCGAGCCGGAAAGCCGCGAAGAAAGCCGCTTGCCCACCACCGACCTGACCCAGATCCACCAGTTGGTGATCCGTGAGTGCTGCCAGTGCCTGAAGCAGGCCAAAGAGTTGGTCATCGACTGCATTGAAGCCGATTGGGACCGGCAGCGCATGGAGTCGCTGCCCGAAGTGCTGAGCCAGGTGCGCGGTGCACTGTCCATGATTCCCCTGCCACGGGCGGCGAGCCTGATGCGCGGCTGCGCCGATTACGTCGACGAACAATTGATGGTCGAGGGCAGCCGCCCGCCCGAGGCGCAGTTGGGGCATTTTGCCGATGTGATCAGCAGCCTGGAGTACTACCTGGAGCGCATGCTCCAAGACCCGGATGCCGATGGCGAGCGCGTGTTGGAACTGGCCACGCAAGGCTTGGCAGCCTTGGGTTACCTGCCGGCTGAAAAGCCGTGGCGCCAGGCGCTGGTTGCGCCGGACGGCGTGCTGTCCAGCGAGGTTGCTCCCAACCAATCCCAGTTCGACGCATTGGCCAGCCCCACATCGCGGCTGAACCCGCCAGCGTTGCAACGCCCCGGCAGCCTGCTACCGCCACCGGCCGATGAAGCGCCGATTGACGACGAGCTGCGCGAAGTCTTCCTCGAAGAAACCGATGAAGTCCTCGAAGTACTGCACCGCTACTTGCCCAACAGCGCCGACAAAACCGCACAAGGCGAAATGCGCCGGGCCTTCCACACGCTCAAGGGCAGCGGCCGCATGGTCCGCGCCCTGGTGTTGGCCGAACTGGCCTGGGCCGTGGAAAACCTGCTCAACCGCGTGCTGGAACGCAGCGTAGTCCTGGGCCCCGAGGTACAACAGGTCCTGGATGAAGCCGTAGCCCTGCTGCCGGAATTGATCGACGACTTCGCCACCGACGACCAGCATCAGCGGAACGAAGTCGATGCCTTGGCCGCTCGCGCCCATGCGCTGGCCAGCGGTGCCCAGGTGCCGGCCGCCGAAGCCCACGACCCGATGTTGCTGGAGATCTTCCGCAACGAAGCCCAAAGCCACCTGGAAAGTATCAACCACTTCCTGCAACAGGCCGCCGAACACGTGCCGCTGCAAGTCAGCGATGAACTGCAGCGCGCCCTGCATACCCTCAAAGGCAGCGCCTACATGGCCGGTGTGCTGCCCATTGCCGAACTGGCGCGCCCGCTGGATCACCTGACCCGCGAATACAAAGCCCATCGCCTGCCGCTGGACCTGGACGAGGTGGAATTGCTGCTGGAGGCCGAGGGCCTGTTCCAGCGTGGGCTGCGTCACCTGGACAGCGACCCCTTGGCGCCGATCAAAGGTGCGCAAGACCTGATCAACCGCACCCAAAGTCTGCTGGATCAACAGTTGGCTGCGTTGCTCGACGCTCCCAACACCGGCCTGCGCATCAAGCGCGACCCGCAACTGATCGCCAACTTCCTGGCCCAGGGCATGGACATTCTGCTCGACGCCGAAAGCCTGCTGCGCCGCTGGCAACAGCACCCCGGCGAGCGCCAGGAGCTCACTGCGTTGCTGGACGAATTGACCACGCTGGGGGAGGGCGCGCACATCGCCGACCTGCACCCCATCGATGAGTTGTGCGAAGCCTTGCTCGACCTGTATGGCGCCGTGGAAGAAAGCAGCCTGGCGGTCAGCGAACGGTTTTTCCATGAGGCCGAACAGGCCCATGAAGCGCTGATCAACATGCTCGATCAACTGGCTGCCGGCCAGGAGGTCAGCCCGGCACCGGCGCGTGTCGAGGCCCTGCGCGAGCTGCTGGACGAAGCGCTTGATCCGTCCGCGACCGGCCTGATCAAAAGCGATGGCAGCCGTACGCTGAGTATTTCCGAGTTGGGCGCCGCGACAAAGCAGCTGGATCATGAAACGGCGATGGACGATGAGATCGTCGAGATCTTCCTCGAAGAAGCCGTGGATATCCTCGACAGCGCCGGGCAGTCCCTCAAACGCTGGTTGCTGGAACCCGATAGCGCCGCGCCGTTGTCCTCGTTGCAGCGCGATCTGCACACCCTCAAGGGCGGTGCGCGCATGGCCGAAATCGGACCGATTGGCGACCTGGCCCACGAGCTGGAATGCCTTTACGAAGGCCTGGTGGACCGGCGCTACAGCTACAGCGCCGAGCTGTCCCAGGTGCTGATGGCCAGCCACGAGCGGCTGGCCTTGCAGTTGGAGGAACTGCAACACCATCAAGCCTTGAGCGACAGCGCCGAGCTGGTTGCCAAGGTGCGGGCATTGCGTCAGAGCAGCCCGCCCGCGACGCCCGCCGTGGTGGAGAAAGCCTCGGGCGCCGATCCGGAGTTGCTGGATATCTTCCTCGAAGAAGCCGCCGATATTCTCGACAGCTCCAGCGGTGCTTTGCTGCGTTGGCAGGCCGAGCCCGGCAACCGCCAAGAGGTGGAAACCCTGCTGCGTGATTTGCACACCCTCAAGGGCGGTGCGCGCATGGTCGAGATCGGGCCGATTGGCGATTTGGCCCACGAGTTGGAGTTTCTCTACGAAGGCTTATCTGCAGGTTTACTGGCGCCCTCGGCGGAATTGTTCGCGCTGTTGCAAGGCTGCCATGACCGCTTGGCGCAGATGATCGATGCGGTGGCGGATGGCTTGCCGGTGGGGTCGGTGGACAAGCTCATCGAGCGCATCAAAAGCCTGGTGCACCCGAGCGACGAACCGGTAGTGCCGGTTGCACTGCCGGCAGGCAAGGCCGAGGCGGTCGTGGACCCGGCCGCCGACATGGTGAAAATCTCCGCCGACCTGTTGGACGACCTGGTCAACCTGGCCGGCGAAACCTCGATATTCCGAGGCCGTATCGAACAGCAGGTCAACGACGCACGCATAGCGCTCAACGAGGTGGAAACCACGATTGAGCGTATGCGCGACCAACTGCGTCGTCTCGACACCGAAACCCAAGGGCGCATCCTCAGTCGCCAGCAGGCCGAAGCCGAGCGCTTGGGGTATGAAGAATTCGATCCGCTGGAAATGGACCGCCATTCCCAGTTGCAGCAGCTGTCCCGTGCACTCTCCGAATCGGTGTCCGACCTGCTCGACCTCAAGGACACGCTCGACAGCCGCAATCAGGACGCTCACGACCTGTTGCAGCAACAGGCGCGCATCAACACCGAGTTGCAAGAAGGCCTGATGCGCACGCGCATGGTGCCGTTCGAACGCATGCTGCCGCGCCTCAAGCGCATCGTGCGCCAGGTGGCGGAAGAGCTCGGCAAGGACGTGGAATTTGTCGTCGGCAATGCCGAAGGCGAGATGGACCGCAACGTCCTGGAACGCATGGCGGCGCCGCTGGAACATATGCTGCGCAACGCCGTCGACCATGGTTTAGAGTCCCGCGAGGCGCGGCTGCTGGCGGGTAAACCCGAGAAGGGTCGCATCACCCTGGACCTGACCCACGAAGGTGGCGATATCGTCTTCGACATGCGCGACGACGGCGCGGGCGTGCCGTTGGAGGCCGTGCGGCGCAAGGCGATCAAGCGTGGTTTGCTCGACCCCCATCAAGAGATCAGCGACCGCGACGTGTTGCAGTTCATCCTGCAGCCGGGCTTCTCCACCGCCGAAAAAATCACGCAGATTTCCGGGCGCGGCGTGGGCATGGACGTGGTGCATGAAGAAGTGCGTCAGCTGGGTGGCTCGATGTTCATTGAGTCGACACCGGGCATGGGCGTGCATTTTCGCATTCGCTTGCCGTTCACCGTGTCGGTCAATCGCGCGCTGATGGTGCAGTGCTCCGACGACCAATACGCGATCCCCCTCAACACCATCGAAGGGTTGGTGCGGGTGCTGCCCCATGAGTTGGCGGGGCATTACCAGCAAGACCCGCCCTGTTACGAATACGCCGGCCAACGTTACGAGCTGTTTTATCTGGGCGACCTGTTGCACACCGTCAGCCGCCCGAAACTGTTGGGTCAATACCAGCCGGTACCGGTGCTGTTGGTGCAGTGCAATGAACGGCATGTAGCGGTGCATGTGGATGCGATGGCCGGTACGCGGGAGATTGTGGTCAAGGGCCTGGGGCCGCAGTTTGCCGGGGTTCAAGGGTTGTCCGGCGCGACCATTCTCGGCGATGGCCGTGTAGTGCTGATCATCGATTTGCTGGCACACATCCGCGCGCGCCAACCGGCGTTGCCGGCCCAGGTGGTGGATGCGCCGCTGATCCTCAACGACCCGCTGAAAAAGCGACCATTGCTGGTGCTGGTGGTGGACGATTCGGTCACGGTGCGCAAAGTCACCAGCCGCCTGCTGGAGCGCAACGGCATGAACGTACTCACGGCCAAGGATGGTATCGATGCCATTGCCGTACTCGAAGAACACACCCCGGACCTGATGCTGCTCGACATCGAAATGCCGCGCATGGACGGCTTCGAAGTGGCCACCCAGGTGCGCAACGATCCGCGCCTGATGCGCCTGCCGATCATCATGATCACCTCCCGCACCGGCCAGAAACACCGCGACCGCGCCATGGCCATTGGCGTGAATGACTACCTCGGCAAGCCGTACCAAGAGTCGGTGCTGCTGGAAAGCATCGCCTACTGGAGCAAGTCCCATGCTTGACCACCGCACCAGTCAACTGACTGGCCTGCTGTTGCCCCTGGCTGACCGCCACCTGGTACTGCCCAACGTGGCCATCGCCGAGCTGATCGACTTCCAGCGCGGGGAACCGGCCAGCGACGCGCCGCCGTGGTACTTGCGACAAGTGACCTGGCGGGAGCAACAACTGCCGCTGATCAGCTTTGAAGCGGTGTGCGGTGAAGCGGCCGTGACTGGCGAACGCTCGCGCATTGTGGTGCTCAATGCCCTGGGCGGGCGGCCGACGTTGAAGTTCATTGCGTTGGTGATCCAGGGCATTCCCCGCTCGTACAAGCTCGATAGCCAGTTGAGTTATGTGGATGTGCCGTTGTGCCCGCTGGAACTGGCGGCGGTGCAGGTGGGGGAACATGTGGCGAAGGTGCCGGATTTGATGGGGTTGGAAGCGTTGCTGGTGGAGTCGGGGTTGGCCTGACCCCCCCGTTCTCAAACCCTGTGAAGCTCCCACATTTGATCTTCAGCGTTGGATAGACCGTGCCCGCTACTCAATCCGCGCAAACCGCTCAATCACCGGCTGTTCCCGATGTTCGGCCTGCCACAAATCATAGGCACTCTGCATCGACAGCCATAACCTTCCGGTACTCACACCGGCTCGCTCAAGTCGCACGGCCAAGTCCGGGCTGACCGGCGCATGCCCATGCAAAATCCTTGAAAACGTCTCACGGGCAAACCCAAGACGGCGGGCCATTTCGGTGATGGTGATGCCCAGTGCGGGAATCACATCTTCAAGCAGGATTTCGCCTGGGTGAGGTGGATTGTGCATACCCATATCGATACCTCTACTCAGTGGTAATCAAGATAATCAACCAGTTCGACTTGGTCGTCGAACATCCGAAAAATGATGCGCCAGTTACCGCTGATGCTGACGGACCAAAAGTCGATAAGGTCGCCTTTCAACCGATGGAAACGCCATCCGGGTAGGTTCAGTTCCTCGCTATCTTCGGCTTTGTCGAGCACGATCAGAACACGCCGCAAGCGACTTGCATGATTTGCGTTGATCTCTTTGGTTGAACCGGTCTCATAGAAGGCTCTGAGGCCTTTATGTTTCCAGCTGACGATCATGGCGCGATTGTGATGTGATACATCACGCTCTGCAATGGCCTTGTATCGGTTTGAGCTGTCGGATTCACGATGGGTGCCCGTGGCAAGATTCGGACTGAGAAGGCTAGAGAGGCAGGTTCCGAGCAACAACCTGAAGAGACTGTCGGAAATTTCGCTGAGACTATCTAGAAAGTGACAGACAAAAAGCGGTCCCAATAAGGGACTGATCGGTCCCTTTTTGGGACTGCACCTAACAAATGTGGCCCAAGTCCGCGTTTGCTGATGTTCCATTACTCCAACCGTAACGATCAGCCGCCGGGCTTGATTGATACCCCCCTGTTTCGCTCCTAAGGTAAGCCCCACGACAGCAAACCCCGTGGAGCGACCATGACAACAACAACTACCCCCGACTCGCGTTGGACGCGGCGGCGCGACGAGAAGCAGCGGCGGCTCGGGTTGGTCAAAAAATATGCAGACGGTGCGGTACTGCCCAGTGACAAGATCATCGAAGCACTGGAGGCGCTGATCCTCCCCGGCGACCGCGTGGTACTGGAAGGCAACAACCAAAAACAAGCCGACTTCCTCTCGCGCTCCCTGGCCAAGGCCGACCCCGCCAAGCTCCACGATTTGCACATGATCATGCCCAGTGTCGGCCGTTCGGAGCACCTGGACCTGTTTGAAAAAGGCATCGCCCGCAAGCTGGATTTCTCTTTTGCCGGCACCCAATCCCTGCGCATCAGCCAGTTGCTGGAAGACGGCCTGCTGGAAATCGGCGCGATCCACACCTACATCGAACTCTATGCGCGGCTGGTGGTGGACTTGATCCCCAACGTGGTGCTCTCCGCAGGTTTCATGGCCGACCGCGCCGGCAACATCTACACCGGAGCCAGCACCGAAGACACGCCTGCGCTGATCGAGCCCGCCGCTTTTAGCGATGGCATTGTCATCGTGCAGGTCAACCAGTTAGTGGACGACGTCACCGACTTGCCTCGCGTAGATATCCCGGCCAGTTGGGTGGATTTTGTGGTGGTGGCCGACAAGCCGTTCTACATCGAACCGCTGTTCACTCGCGACCCTCGCCATATCAAGCCGGTGCACGTGCTGATGGCGATGATGGCGATACGCGGCATCTACGAAAAACACAACGTGCAGTCGCTTAACCACGGCATTGGTTTCAACACCGCCGCCATTGAGTTGATCCTGCCCACCTACGGCGAGTCCCTCGGTCTCAAGGGCAAGATCTGCCGCAACTGGACCCTAAACCCGCACCCCACGCTGATCCCCGCGATCGAAAGCGGCTGGGTCGAAAGCGTGCACTGCTTCGGCACCGAACTGGGCATGGAAAACTACATCGCTGCGCGTCCGGATGTGTTTTTCACTGGCCGCGACGGTTCGATGCGTTCCAACCGAATGTTCTGCCAACTGGCCGGCCAATACGCGGTGGACCTGTTTATCGGCGCCACCCTGCAAGTGGACGGCGACGGCCATTCCTCCACCGTGACCCGTGGCCGCCTTGCCGGTTTCGGCGGCGCGCCGAACATGGGCCACGACCCGCGTGGCCGTCGTCACGGTACGCCGGCATGGCTGGATATGCGCCACGACGATGCGCCGGAAGCCCTGCTCGAACGTGGCAAAAAACTCGTGGTGCAAATGGTCGAGACCTTCCAGGAAGGCGGCAAACCGACCTTCGTCGACACCCTCGACGCGGTGGAAGTGGCGCGCAAAAGCGGCATGCCCTTGGCGCCGATCATGATCTACGGCGACGACGTGACTCACCTGCTCACCGAAGAGGGCATCGCCTACCTCTACAAGGCGCGCTCTCTGGAAGAGCGCCAGGCAATGATCGCCGCCGTCGCCGGGGTGACCGCCATCGGCATGCGCCACAACCCAAAAGACACCGCGCGCATGCGCCGCGAAGGCTTGATCGCGTTGCCCGAAGACCTCGGTATTCGTCGCACCGACGCCACCCGCGAGCTGTTGGCCGCCAAGAGCGTGGCCGACCTGGTGGACTGGTCCGGCGGCCTGTACAACCCGCCCGCCAAATTCAGGAGCTGGTAAATGCGCGCCCTCAAACTGCATGAATTGACCCTCGCTGAACGCCTGGCAGACATGGCCGTGGATGCCTTGATCGATGAAGCGGACCTGTCGCCCAAGCCCGCCTTGGTGGACCGCCGTGGCAACGGCGCCCACAGCGATTTGCACCTGGGCCTGATGCACGCCTCGGCGCTGTCTTTGTGGCCGATGTTCAAGGACATGGCCGAAGCCGCGCTTGATATCGGCGAGATTGGTTTGCCGCTGCGCGAAGCCCTGGGGCGGATCGGCCGCGAAGGTGAGCAAGCAATGCTCGTCACCACCAACGGGGTCAATACTCACCGAGGTGCAATTTGGGCCCTCGGCTTGCTCACCGCTGCTGCGGCGTTGGAGCCACGCGCCATACCGCTGAATGCCGCGAAATTGGCCCTGCTTAACGACCGCTACGCGCCGCAACCGATGAGCCACGGCGCCCAGGTTGCGCAGCGTTACGGCGCACGCGGAGCCCGTGAAGAAGCGCAATTGGGCTTCCCCTCTGTGGTGCAGCGCGGCCTGCCGCAACTGCGCAAAAGCCGCCAGCAACACACCGGCGAGCAGAACGCTCGGCTGGATGCCTTGCTCGCGATCATGACTGAGTTGGCCGACACCTGCGTGCTCTACCGCGCGGGCCCCGAAGGCATTGCTGCCATGCAACGCGGCGCCCAAGCCGTACTGGATGCGGGCGGCAGCGCGACCCTGGCCGGTCGCCGCCAATTGCACGAACTGGATAACCAACTGCTGGCCCTGAATGCCTCCCCTGGCGGCGCCGCCGACCTGTTGGCCGCCTGCCTGTTTATCGACCGCCTCGACGGAGCGTTGTGATGGAAACCTTATCCTTTGAATTCCCCGCCGGGCAGCCGCCAAAGGGCCGTGCGCTGGTGGGTTGTGTCGGTTCGGGTGACCTGGAAGTGCTGCTGGAACCGGGCACGCCGGGCACGCTGACGATTCAGGTGCAGACCTCGGTGAATGGCGCCGAGCAACGCTGGCAGCATTTGTTTGAACGGATTTTCCAGGAGCAGACGCCGCCAGCGTTGAATATTGATATCCACGACTTCGGCGCGACACCCGGTGTGGTGCGCTTGCGTCTGGAGCAGGGCTTTGAGGAGGTTGGCCATGACTGACTTACTCGCCAAACACAGCTTCGTCGAACTGGGCGCACGGCAGCGGGCCAAGGCCTTGCTGGACGCCGGTTCCTACCGCGAATTGATCGACCCGTTCCAGCGCGTCATGTCGCCGTGGCTCAGTCGCCAAGGCGTGGTGCCCCAGGCCGACGACGGCGTGGTGATCGCCAAGGGCAGCATCGCGGGGTTACCGGTGGTGATCGCCGCCATCGAAGGCAACTTCCAGGGCGGCAGCCTTGGCGAAGTCGGCGGTGCAAAAATTGCCGGCGCTTTGGAGTTGGCGGCCGAAGACAATCGCAAAGGCATCCCCACTCGCGCCGTGCTGCTGCTGGAAACCGGAGGCGTGCGGTTGCAGGAAGCCAATCTGGGGTTGGCGGCGATTGCCGATATTCATGCGGCGATTGTCGACCTGCGCCAGTACCAGCCGGTGATCGGCGTGGTAGCGGGCAGCGTGGGTTGCTTTGGTGGCATGTCCATCGCCGCAGGACTGTGCAGCTACCTCGTGGTCACCCGTGAGGCGCGCGTGGGCTTGAACGGCCCGCAGGTGATCGAACAGGAAGCCGGCCTTGAGGAATACGACTCCCGCGACCGCCCGTTCATCTGGAGCCTTACCGGTGGCGAGCAACGTTTCAACAGTGGCTTGGCCGACCGCTACGTGGCCGATGATGTGGCCCAGATTCAGCAGACCGTCAGCGCGCTGCTGCAACAAGGTTTGCCCACCCAACAACGCAGCCGCCAGGCCGAGCACTACCTGGCGCGTCTCGCCGAGCTGGACGCCACGCCGCAAATCGAACCCGCAACGGTGCGCGCGCTGTATCAAGGAGAACGCTCATGAGAGGGCTGCAGTGGTTCAACGCATTGAGTGCTGGCGCAACGCCCGTTGAGGGGTTGCCGGCTTCGCTGAAGGTGGCTGACGGTGTATTGGGCGAACAACCCGTGCGCTTTATCGCCGTGGTAACCGACGCGCAAAACCGCTTCCCTCGTGCACGTAACGGCGAGGTCGGTTTGCTGGAAGGCTGGGGCCTGGCCAAGGCAGTGGATGACGCCATCGCCCGTGGCGACAAGCGCCCGCTGATCGCCATCGTTGATGTGCCGAGCCAAGCCTACGGTCGTCGTGAAGAAGCCCTCGGCATCCATCAAGCCCTGGCCGCCGCCGCCGACAGCTACGCCCGTGCTCGCCTCGCCGGGCACCCGGTGATTGCACTGCTGGTGGGCAAGGCCATGTCCGGTGCGTTCCTCGCTCACGGCTACCAAGCCAACCGCCTGATCGCCCTGCGTGACCCCGGCGTGATGGTGCACGCCATGGGCAAGGCCTCGGCGGCGCGGGTAACCCTGCGCAGTGTCGAGGAGCTGGAAGCCCTGGCTGCCAGCGTGCCGCCCATGGCCTATGACATCGACAGTTATGCCAGCCTCGGTTTGCTGTGGGAGACCTTGTCGGTCAGCCAGATTGAACAGCCCACTTCGCAGGATGTGGCGCGGGTCAGCGATTGTTTGCTGAGTGCGATCAAGGATGTCGACGGCAGCGACTTGAGCAGCCGCCTCAGCGCAACCAATCGCGCCGCTTCCAGCCACGTACGCCAACTGCTACGGGAGCAATGGTGAACGCCCACGACCTGCTCTGGGGCATGAGCCCGGCGCATCTGCCTGCTGACGCCCCGGCGTGGGCGGCGGATGCGTTGGCCGCCGTGGTGGTGCGTCGCGCCATTGTTGCGCCAGGGCTTGTCGCCGTCGGCGTGCGTGGGCATTTGCGCGAGCAGCGTCTAGGCGCTGTGATGCCGATTGCTGCCATTCAACGCCGGGTCGCGCCGGAAGCGTTATGCGACGTGATTTCGCCACGAGATTTGCCCGCGTTGCAGGCGCTCGACCAATTGCGCCCGGTGCTGGCGCCACTGAACTGGGGTGTGACTGGCAGTGCGGGTTTTGAATTGGCCACGGGCATTGAAGCGCTGCATGCCCAAAGCGATCTGGATTTGATGTTGCGCACACCCGAGCCGCTGGATCGCAACGATGCACGCGACCTGCTGGCGACGCTGGACAAGGCGGTTTGCGCCGTCGACCTGCAACTGCAAACGCCCTTCGGCGCCGTTGCCCTGCGCGAATGGGCGGGCGCATCACGGCGGGTACTGTTGAAAACTGTCAGCGGTGCGCACCTGGTGATGGATCCGTGGCAGGCCGTGGCATGAGCAGCCTTCTGGTGTTTCCGGGGCAGGGTGCTCAACGGCCGGGCATGCTCCAGGCGTTGCCGATCGAGGTGTTGGAGCACGCCAGTGATGTGTTGGGTGAGGACGCGCGCGCATTGGACTCATCCGGTGCGCTGGCCAATACCCGTGCGGTTCAGCTGTGCCTGCTGATCGCCGGCGTGGCCCACGCTCGCCTGCTGCAACACACCCCGGATTACGTCGCGGGCTTGTCCATCGGTGCGTACCCGGCGGCGGTGATTGCGGGCGCCCTCGACTTTGCCGATGCCCTCAAACTCGTCAGCTTGCGCGGCGAGCTGATGCAAAACGCTTATCCACAGGGCTACGGAATGACCGCGATCATCGGTCCCGAGTTATCCACAGTGGAAACGTTGCTGGCTGAAATCCACAGCCCGGAAACCCCGGTGTACCTGGCCAATATCAACGCCGACAACCAGACCGTGATCGCCGGCAGCGACGAGGCCATGAAACGCGTCGCGCAACGTATCAAGGGCAATGGCATCGCCAAGCGGCTGGCGGTGAGTGTGCCGTCCCATTGCGCATTGCTGGAGCAACCTGCCCAGGCGTTGGCGCAAGCCTTCGTGCCGCTAAAGGCACCACGCATCACCTACCTGAGCAGCACCCGCGCGCGACCGGTCCACAACCCCGAACAGCTGCGCGACGACTTGGCTTTCAACATGTGCCGCGTCGTCGACTGGCGTGGCACTGTGCAAAGCGCCTACGAGCGCGGCGTGCGCCTGCAAATCGAACTGCCGCCGGGCGCCGTGCTCACTGGCCTGTCACGTCGCGTGTTTGAACAAGGCACGGTGATCGCCTGCGAAGGCGCGCGCCTGGACACCTTGCAGGCCCTG
Source organism: Pseudomonas sp. PGPPP1 (assembly GCF_002255865.1). Lineage (NCBI taxonomy): Bacteria > Pseudomonadati > Pseudomonadota > Gammaproteobacteria > Pseudomonadales > Pseudomonadaceae > Pseudomonas > Pseudomonas sp. PGPPP1. The sequence goes on from NZ_NKIG01000003.1 coordinate 83,365, forward strand.
CTGCAAGAGGAGGAGCGCCGCCACCGATAAAGCACCACCCAAGGCTTTCGAAGCACAAAAACAACAATTTCGATCGAGCACTTTGAGGACAACAACAATGATTATCTACGGTGTGGCATTACTGGCGATCTGCACGCTTGCGGGCGTGATCATGGGCGACATGCTCGGTGTGTTGCTGGGCGTCAAATCCAACGTGGGCGGGGTGGGCATCGCGATGATCCTGCTGATTTGCGCCCGCTTGTGGATGCAAAAGCGCGGCGGTATGACCAAGGACTGCGAGATGGGCGTGGGTTTTTGGGGCGCCATGTACATCCCGGTTGTTGTAGCGATGGCCGCGCAACAAAACGTCGTGACGGCCTTGCACGGCGGTCCGGTGGCGGTTCTTGCGGCTATCGGTTCGGTGGTGGTGTGCGGATGCACGATTGCCTTGATCAGTCGCACCCACAAGGGTGAGCCGCTGCCCGCCGAAGAGCCGGTGATCGCCGCTGCGGGAGGTCGCTGATATGTGGGATCTCATCGAGAAAGGTTTGGAACATAACGGCCTGGTCACCGCGTTTGCCTTCGTTGGCGTGGTGATGTGGATTTCGGTGGTGCTGTCCAAGCGCCTCACGTTCGGGCGCATTCATGGCTCGGCGATTGCCATCGTTATCGGCCTGGTATTGGCCTGGGTGGGCGGCACGATTACCGGCGGGCAAAAGGGCCTGGCGGACCTGGCGCTGTTCTCTGGCATTGGTTTGATGGGTGGCGCGATGTTGCGGGACTTCGCCATCGTTGCCACTGCATTTGAAGTACAAGCTACCGAGGCGCGCAAGGCCGGGATGATCGGCGTGATTGCATTGCTGCTGGGCACGGTGCTGCCGTTTATTGTGGGCGCCAGCATGGCCTGGGCATTTGGTTATCGCGATGCGATCAGCATGACCACCATCGGTGCGGGCGCGGTGACTTACATCGTTGGGCCGGTGACCGGTGCGGCGATTGGCGCGACGTCGGATGTGATGGCGCTGTCGATTGCCACCGGGTTGATCAAGGCGATTTTGGTGATGGTGGGCACGCCGGTGGCAGCGCGTTGGATGGGCCTGGATAACCCGCGTTCAGCGATGGTGTTTGGTGGGTTGGCCGGCACCGTAAGCGGTGTGACTGCCGGGCTGGCGGCGACGGATCGGCGGTTGGTGCCGTATGGGGCGTTGACGGCAACCTTTCACACCGGGCTTGGGTGTTTGTTGGGGCCTTCGTTGTTGTATTTCATCGTTCGTGGATTGGTTGGGTAAGTTTTGAATTTTTGGTGTTAGTTCGGGCCTCTTCGCGAGCAAGTCGAATCGTCGCACCGCCGCTCCCACAGTTGAACGAGTTTCAGCATAAGAATGCGGTCGAATGTGGGAGCGGGCTTGCTCGCGAAAGCGGTGTGTCAGGCTGCCCCCTGCCGATTGGCATACATCCGACACTCCGCCAACAACGCCAGCAAGTTCGGGTCGCGCTCCTTGGCCTTCAAGAACACCACCCCGATATGCTGCTGCAACCGATACTTGGGTTGCAGCGGTATCAGCTTCACGCGGTTCTCATACACCGCTGCAATCCGCCCCGGCAGCAGTGCATATCCCACCCCTGAGCTGACCATGCTCAGCAGGGTGAAGATGTCATTCACCTGCATCGCAACCTTGGGTTCAAACCCCGCCTGCTTGAACACACGGTTGCCATCCTGGTGAGTGGCGAAACCTTGGGTGAGGGTGATGAAGGTGGCGTCGCGCACATCCGCCAGGTCGATTTGTTGCTCGCGGTCGAACGGCGAATCGGCTGGGGTGGCGAGGAAGATATCGTCGGTGAACAGCGCGATCTGTTCGCAGTCGGGGTCGTTGGCGCGCTCGTCGAGGGAGATGAGGATCGCGTCCACTTCCATGTTCTTGAGCTTGTAGAGCAGGTCGAAGTTGGAGCCCAGGATCAGGTCGATGTTGAGTTCGCTGCGGCGGATCTTCAGGCCCATGATCAGTTGCGGTACGGTCTTTACCGTTAGCGAATACAACGAGCCCAGCTTGAAACGCTCGGCGGAGAAACCGGCGGCTTCACGGGTGAGGCGCACGCTGTCGACCACGTCGGCCACTAGTTTCTGCGCACGCTCTTCCAGCACATACGCGCTTTCCAGCGGCGTGAGGTTGCGCCCTTCATGTTTGAACAGCGGGCAGCGCAGGGCGTTTTCCAGGGAGTGGATGGCGCGGTGCACGCTGACGTTGCTGGTTTGCAACTCGGCCGCGGCGCGGGCCAGGTTGCCGGTGCGCATGAACGCCAGGAAGATTTCCAGCTTCTTGAGGGTGAACTCTTCGTCGATCAGCATGGCCGTGGCTCTTATTCGAATGCTGTCGATTGTGCCCCTAAAACCAGTTCACTCCCAGCCATGCGCTGCCCAGCCCCAACAGCACGCCGAGGATGATCAGCCAGATCGCATTCAACCGCGTGTAATACACCACGGCGGCGCTGGCCAAGGTCAGCACCAGGCTGGTGGCGTTGTTTTCCAGGCTGTTCATCAGGATGTAAGTGGAGGCGAGGATCAGCCCGATGGAAATGGGCAGCAGGCTGCGCTTGACCCTTTGCACCCACGGCGTGCGGGTGTGGCGCTCCAGCCAGCCGGCGCCGACGTAGGTGAGTACCGAACACGGCACCAGCTTGGCCATCAGCGCCACCAGCGCACCGGGCAGGCCGGCGGCCTGTTGACCGATGAACACCAGGAACATGCCGTTAGGGCCGGGCAGCGCCTGGGACAGTGCAAAGAACGCGACGAATTGTGCGTCGGTGATCCAGCGCATATCGACCACGGTGTAGCGGTGGATATCGCCAATGGCCACGGTGTTGCCGCCAATCGCCATCAATGACCACAGCGCGCATTGGATCATCAGGTGCAGCAGGACGGTTTGCATCAGCTGGCCACCGCTTTCGCAGGGATAAAGCTCAAGGCCAGGGAACTGGGGATGCAGACCAGCAGCACCATCCACAGCGGCAGCACCAGCACGGCCATCAACACAAAGGTGAGCAGGAAGGCGCTGTAATTGGCGACGGTACTGGGCATCGCCTTGAGCAGTCGCAATGTCGTGCCGAGCATCAACCCAGTGGCAATCGGCATCACCGCGCCGAAGATTTGCTGCACCACGTCGTGGCTCCACCACTTTGCGTAGGCGAAACCGGCGAACACGGTGATCAGCGAGGGGAACAGGTACAGCCCGAACACGGTCACAACCGCACCCGGCAAACCATGCAGGCGCCGGCCGTAGATGATGCCGACGTTGGCGATATTGGGGCCAGGGAAGAACTGGCCCGTGGTGAGCAGTTCGTTGAAACCCTGCTCGCTGACCCATTGCCTGCGGTCAACCATCATCTGGCGCGCCCAGGGCATCACGCCGCCAAAACCGAACAGGCCGACCATGGCGAAGTTGTAAAACAACTGCCATAGGCTGGGGTGGGGCGAGGTGGGTTCAAGCTCGGGCATGGGGGCGTTCCGGGGCGACGGCGGTTGGGGGCAATCATCGTTTGCCGATAGCCTTTGGGCAAATGAAGAAAAGCCGGTTACCTGCTCAGGCGCCACAGGCGTCAGAATGCAGGTGGCCAAACCATGTGGTAACGGTTATTCGAGGTGAGTGACACATGTATCACGGGGAACGATTCAACGCCTGGAGCCATTTGCTCGGGGCGGTCGCAGCCTTTGCGGGCGCGGTGTGGATGTTGGTGGTGGCGAGCCTGGATGGCAGCCCCTGGAAGATTGTCAGCGTTGCGATTTATGGCTTTACGCTGCTGGTGCTGTACAGCGCGTCCACCGTGTACCACAGCGTGCGCGGGCGGCGAAAAGAGATCATGCAGAAGGTCGATCACTTTTCGATCTACCTGTTGATTGCCGGCAGCTACACGCCGTTTTGCCTGGTGACATTGCGGGGCCCGTGGGGCTGGACGCTGTTCGGGATCGTGTGGGGGTTGGCGGTGATCGGCATTTTGCAGGAGATCAAGCCGCGCTCCGAGGCGCGGGTCCTGTCCATCGTGATCTACGCGGTGATGGGCTGGATCGTGCTGGTGGCGGTCAAGCCGTTGATTGCCGCGCTCGGCACGGCGGGGTTCACCTGGTTAGCGGTGGGTGGCGTGTTGTACACCGTGGGCATCATCTTTTTTGCCCTGGAGGATCGCCTGCGACATTCCCATGGGATCTGGCATTTGTTTGTGATCGGCGGGAGCCTGCTGCATTTCGTGGCGATCATGCACTACGTGCTCTGAACCCTGTGGGGGCTGGCTTGCCTGCTCCCACATTACAAGCGCTGCAGCAGCTCTTGGGCACGCTGCCCGAAAATCCCCAACAACGTTGCCAGCATATGCGGCGGCGGCTCGTCGGCGCGAGTCAGCGCGTACAACGTGATCGGCAGCGGCGGCGTGAGCGTGCGGATACAGGTGGTGGCCGTGGAGGCACCCAGCGCGGTGAAGGGGTCGATCACCGTAAGGCCTGCGCCAGATTCCACCATGGCACGGGCCAAAGAATAGGTTTGCACGCAGATCGTCACCCGAGGCGGTGGGTCGACGTTTTCCAGGTAGCTGTCGAGTTTGGCCGCTAAAGGGTCGGCGCTGGAAAGGCCAATCAGCGGCGCACCGGCGAGGTCGGCCAAGGCCAGCGGTTTGCTTAAGTCAGACTCGGCCCAATAACCCTTGGATGCCAACGCCACCAACACACCATTGGCCAACACCTGCGTGGTCAGCCCCGGATGGCCGGAGAAGTTGAGCGTCAACGCCAGATCGATTTCGCGCATCAACAGCTTCTGCACCAACTCGCGGCTATGGTCGCTGGACAGTTCGCAGGCCATGGCCGGGTAGTCGCGTTTCCATTCCAGGATCGCCGGTGGCAGCAGCGACAGGGCCAACGCCGGAATCGCACCAATGCGCACACTTTGGCCAGGCTCACGGCGCAAGCTCTTAGCCAGGCGCCGCACACCTTGCAGGCTTTCGGTGACTTTCTCGACTTCGCTTTCCAGCGCCAGGGCTTCCGGTGTGGGCTGCAATTTGCCACGCACCCGCAGAAACAGTGGAAAGCCCAGTTGCAACTCGGCGTGCTGTAACACCTTGGTCACCGCCGGTTGTGACACGTGCAGCAACTGCGCGGCCGCGCTGACCGAGCCGGTCTGGCGGATGGCCTGGAAGATTTCGATATGACGCAGGCGCATGACAAGTCCATAACCTTTGTTTATAGGTGACCCATCTTTATTCATTGTCGGTGGCCTGTCACCTGCCCCTAGGCTTGAAGCCTGTTAATTCAACGACTGGGGGCTGGGATGGCCAAGCAGGTTTGCATCATTGGCGGTGGGGTCATCGGCTTGGCCAGTGCGTATGCGTTAGTGCGGGCGGGCCATGAAGTGACGCTGATCGACGCCCGCGACACCCTGGGCAGCGAAACCAGTTTCGCCAATGGCGGGCAGTTGTCCTACCGCTATGTTGCGCCGCTGGCGGATGCCGGTGTGCCGCTGCAAGCCATCGGCTGGCTGCTGCGCGGCGACTCGCCGCTCAAGCTGCGCCCGCGCCTGGACCCTCAGCAATGGCGTTGGATGGCGTCGTTTCTCGGCGCTTGCCGTGGCTCGGTCAACACACGCAATGCCGCCCATTTGCTGCGCCTGGCGTCGCTGAGCCAGTCCACGTTGCAGCGGTGGCGTGAAGACGATCACCTGGGCGGTTTCGACTGGCGGCGCAACGGCAAGCTGGTGACTTTCCGCAGCGCCCAGTCGTTTGAACATGCCCGCAGCAAGGTCACCGATATCCTGCAGCAACAGGTGCTATCGGCCGGCGATTGCGCGCGCCTGGAACCGGCGCTGGCCGGCGGTGGCTTTGTGGGGGGGATCTATACACCGAATGAAGAAGTGGCCGATTGTCATGCCTTTTGTCAGCGCATGGCGGCGCGGCTTGAAGCCTCGGGACGCTGCCGTTTTATGTTGGGACGCAAAGTCACGGGGCTTCGTCATGCCGACGGTGCAGTACAGGCCATTGAGCTGGGTGACGAGGTGATGCCTGTGGAAAACCTGGTGCTGGCAGCTGGGTACCGTAGCACCGAGCTGGGCGTTTCGTTGCCGCTGTATCCGCTTAAGGGGTACAGCCTCAGCGTGCCGATTGGCGCGCAGCACCAGGCGCCAAACGTGAGCATCACAGACTATGACCGCAAGATCGTCTACGCCCGTATCGGTGAGCAACTGCGGGTGGCCGCCATGGTGGATATCGTCGGCTTTGACGCCGGCCTCGAACCTAAACGACTGGCCCTGATGAAACGCCAGGCGTTGGAGACATTCCCTATGGCGGGCGACTACGCCCACGCGGTGGAATGGGCCGGTATGCGCCCGGCCACCCCGACCGGCGTGCCGCTGATCGGCGCGAGTGCCTATCGCAACCTCTGGCTGAACCTGGGCCACGGCGCCCTCGGTTTTACCTTGGCCTGCGGCAGCGGCCAATTATTGGCCGAGTTGATCAGCCAACACGCTCCTTCCATTGATTTGCAGGGCCTGACGCCCCGCGCCGCTTGAGGATGCATTGATGACTATCACCCGAATCAGCAGCAACGACCGGCTTTCTGGCGCCGTGGCCTTCCAGGACCTGGTGTTCCTGTCGGGCCAGGTACCGGGCGACGGTCAGGACGTGACAACCCAGACCCGGGAAGTGCTGGCCAAGATCGACGCGCTGCTGGCCCAGGCGGGCAGCGACAAAGACCACCTGCTCAACGCGACGATTTACCTGAAAGACATCGGTGACGGCTTTGCGCCGATGAACGAGGTGTGGTCTGCGTGGCTGTCACCGGGCATGGCGCCCACCCGCACCACCCTGCAAGCGGCACTGGCGCGGCCGAGTGTGTTGGTGGAAATCAGCGTGATCGCGGTACGTAAATAACTGCAAGACCAACGGAGAATAACAATGAAAAAGATCCTGTTGACCGGCTGCACCCTGGGGCTTTTGCTGGGGGCACACGCGCATGCGAACGAAGCTCCACTGACGGGGGCGTTAGGCAAGATCGCCAGCGCCAAGTCCATCACCTTGGGCTATCGCGATGCGTCGGTGCCGTTTTCCTATGTGGGGGATCACAGTGGCAAGCCCATGGGCTACTCGGTGGAGCTGGCGAACAAGATCGTCGAGCGCATCCAGCAGAAAACCGGGGTGGCCAACCTCAACGTGAAATACAACCTGGTGACCTCCCAAACGCGCATTCCGCTGGTGCAGAACGGCACCGTCGACCTGGAGTGCGGCTCCACCGGGGTGACGGCTGAGCGGCAGAAACAGGTGGCGTTTTCCTACGGGTTTATCTACGTGAAGGGCCAACTGCTGACGGCGAAGGACAGCGGTATAAACGGCTTTGCCGACCTTGCCGGCAAGAATGTGGTGACCACCGCCGGCACCACCAATGAGCGCTTCCTGAAAAGCTACAACGCCGAGCACAAAGCCAATATGTTCGTGATCAGCGCCAAGGACCATGGCGAGGCGTTCAAGATGCTCGAAACCGGCCGCGCGGCTGCGTTCTACATGGATGATGCGCTGCTCTACGGCGAGCGCGCCAAGGCCAAGGACCCGCACAACTGGGTGGTCGTCGGCCAAGAACAGTCGCGGGAAATCTACAGCTGCATGCTGCGCAAGGACGACCCGCAGTTTCTGGCGGTGGTCAACGAGACGCTCGGCGACCTGTACCGCTCGGGGGAGATCAACGGGATTTACCAGCGCTGGTTCGAACAGCCGATTCCGCCCAAGGGCTTGAACCTGGAGTTCCCGATGACCAGCGAGCTGAAGGCGATTATCGCCAAGCCGGTGAGTGATCCGGTGGAATAGTTGCCTGGTATCCCAATCCAAATGTGGGAGCTGGCTTGCCTGCGATAGCGGTGGGTCAGGCGCCGGACGGGTTGGCTGGAAGACCGCAATCGCAGGCAAGCCAGCTCCCACATTTTTGATTGGGTTTGCAAAGGGAGAGGGTTAGAAATCGCCCCAAAGTTGTTGAGCAACCGCGAGCGCCACCACTGGCGCCGTCTCGGTACGCAACACACGCGGGCCGAGGCGCGCGGCGTGGTAGCCGGCGCTCTGGGCGATGTCGACTTCACTGTCGGTCAACCCACCCTCCGGTCCGATCAAAAACGCCAGGCTCGCAGGCTTGGCATGGCTGATCATCGGCTCCGCCACCGGGTGCAGCACCAACTTCAGATCCGCCTCGGTCTGTTTCAACCAGTCCGCCAGCAACAGCGGTGGGTGAATCACTGGCACCGTCGAACGCCCACACTGCTCGCAGGCGCTGATCGCCACCTGGCGCCAGTGCAGCAGGCGCTTGTCGGCGCGCTCATCCTTGAGGCGGACTTCGCAGCGCTCGCTGAAAATCGGCGTGATCGCATTGACGCCCAGCTCGGTTGCCTTCTGGATGGCCCAATCCATCCGCTCGCCCCGGGACAGGCCCTGGCCAAGGTGAATGTGCAGCGGTGATTCGGCCTGGCCGTTGAAGGTTTCCGTGAGTTGCACGGTGACGCGCTTCTTGCCGACTTCCAGCAGGCTGCCCAGGAATTCCTGGCCGGAGCCGTCGAACAATTGCACGGCATCGCCTTCGCCCATGCGCAGTACGCGGCTGATGTAATGCGCCTGGGCTTCGGGCAATTCGTGGTCGCCGAGGCTCAGCGGGGTGTCGGTGAAAAAGCGGGACAGTCTCATTTCTGTTCTCTGGAAAAATACAAAACCTGTGGGAGCCGGGCTTGCCCGCGATGACGGTAGCCCGGCAGCCGATCAGTTGAGTGAACTCAATCAGCCTGGGTCACGGAAACCCGGGTGGAAGTCCTTCGGCACCGCAACGCTGACGTTGCTGTTGGTGGCGATATCGATGCCTTCGCTGGCAACTTCTGCCAGGAAGTCGATCTGCTCCGGGGTAATCACATAAGGCGGCAGGAAATACACCACGCTGCCCAAAGGTCGCAACAGCGCGCCGCGTTCCAGCGCGTGTTCAAACACCTTCAAACCACGGCGTTCCTGCCAGGGGTAGGCGGTCTTGGTGGCCTTGTCCTGGACCATCTCGATGGCCAGCACCATGCCGGTCTGGCGCACTTCCGAGACGTGAGGATGATCCACCAGATGCGCGGTGGCGGTGGCCATGCGCTGGGCCAGGGCCTTGTTGTTTTCGATGACGTTATCTTCTTCGAAAATATCCAGGGTCGCCAACGCGGCCGCACACGCCAGCGGGTTGCCGGTATAGCTGTGGGAGTGCAGGAAGGCACGCAGGGTCGGGTAGTCGTCGTAGAACGCGTCGTACACGTCATCGGTGGTGACCACCGCCGCCAACGGCAGGTAGCCGCCGGTGAGGGCCTTGGACAGGCACAGGAAGTCCGGGCGAATGCCGGCCTGTTCGCAGGCGAACATGCTGCCGGTGCGGCCGAAGCCCACGGCGATTTCGTCGTGGATCAGGTGCACGCCGTAGCGGTCGCAGGCTTCGCGCAGCAGCTTGAGGTACACCGGGTGGTACATGCGCATGCCGCCGGCGCCCTGGATCAGCGGTTCGATGATCACAGCGGCGACGGTGGCGTGGTGTTCGGCGAGGGTTTGTTCCATCACCTGGGCCATCGTGCGCGAGTGGTCTTCCCAGCTCACGCCCTCGGGGCGCAGGTAGCAATCGGGGCTTGGCACTTTAATGGTGTCGAGCAACAGCGCCTTGTAGGTCTCGGTAAACAGCGGCACGTCGCCCACCGACATCGCGGCGATGGTTTCGCCGTGATAGCTATTGGTGAGGGTGACGAAGCGCTTTTTATTCGGCAGGCCACGGTTGAGCCAGTAGTGAAAGCTCATTTTCAACGCGACTTCGATGCAGGACGACCCATTATCGGCGTAGAAGCAGCGTGTCAGGCCTTCTGGCGTCATTCGCACCAGGCGCTCGGACAGCTCGATCACCGGCTGGTGGCTGAAACCGGCGAGGATCACGTGTTCCAGTTGGTCGACCTGGTCCTTGATGCGCTGGTTGATGCGCGGGTTGGCGTGGCCGAATACGTTGACCCACCAGGAGCTGACGGCGTCGAGGTAGCGTTTGCCTTCGAAGTCTTCCAACCACACGCCTTCACCGCGCTTGATCGGGATCAGCGGCAGTTGCTGGTGGTCTTTCATTTGGGTGCAGGGATGCCACAGCACGGCGAGGTCGCGTTGCATCCACTGATTGTTCAGGCCCATCTTTCGTCTCCTCGAAGCAACAATCGCGCAAGCCTATGCAATGGACGACAGTGTCACAACCTATTACACGTGAATTGAAGGTAAACGTAGGACGGTCTGTCACGTTTTGTAGGAATAGTCCTTAATCCGAGGTTAATTTAGGCTTCATACCCTCAAGATCGCATTTCTTGATATTTCAAAGCGAAATTTTCCGCTTTAAATCGATAGGTAACACGCTAGTCTTGGGCGCAGCTCTTACGGGATTAAGTACATGCAGTTACGTAACTCACCGGCCCGTTATGGCTGGGTCAGCATCGTTTTGCACTGGGGTGTGGCCCTGGTGGTGTTCGGTTTGTTTGCGTTGGGCCTGTGGATGGTCGGTCTCGATTATTACAGCGCATGGCGCAAAGACGCACCGGACCTGCACAAGAGCATCGGCATCACGCTGTTCGCCGTCATGCTGGTACGTATCGTCTGGCGTTTGGTCAGCCCGCCACCACCACCGCTGGCGAGCTACAGCCGCATGACCCGTATCGGTGCCGCATTTGGCCACGCGTTTCTTTATCTCGGGCTGTTTGCCGTGATGATCGCCGGTTACCTGATTTCCACCGCAGACGGTGTCGGTATCCCGGTGTTTGGCCTGTTTGAGATTCCTGCCGTGGTTTCCGGGCTACCGGACCAGGCAGACACCGCAGGCGTGGTGCACTTGTACCTTGCCTGGGTGTTGGTGGTTTTCGCCGGCTTGCACGGCGTGGCTGCATTGAAACACCACTTCATTGATCGTGATGTGACCCTGACGCGAATGCTGGGGCGCAAAGCCTGATGTTCAACCTCGACTCACAAGGAATAGAAAGCATGTTGAAAAAGACTCTCGCCGCTCTGGCAATTGGTTCTGCTCTGCTGTCCGCAGGTTCGGCGATGGCTGCTGACTACAAGATCGACAAAGAAGGCCAGCACGCCTTCATCGATTGGAAAATCAGCCACCTGGGCTACAGCTTCATTCACGGCACGTTCAAGGATTGGGATGGCACGTTCAGCTGGGACAAGGCCAAGCCAGAAGCCAGCAAGATCTCTGTCGAAGTGAAAACTGCCAGCCTGTGGTCCAACCACGCTGAACGTGACAAGCACATCGCCAGCAAAGACTTCCTGGACGTTGGCAAGTTTGCCGATGCCAAGTTCGTATCGACCGCAGTCAAGCCTACCGGCGAGAAAACCGCTGACGTGACCGGCGACCTGACCTTGCACGGCGTTACCAAGCCTGTGACCTTCAAGGCGACGTTCAACGGTGAAGGCAGTGATCCATGGGGCGGCCAACGTGCTGGCTTCAACGCCACCACCACATTGAACCTGAACGACTTCGGCATCAAAGGCCCAGGCCCGACTTCCCAGACGGCTGACCTGGACATCTCGCTGGAAGGTGTAAAACAGAAGTAACGTTCCATGCCTGACAAAAAGCCCCGACTGGTTCGGGGCTTTTTTGTGCCTGGAAAACACCCTGGATCACCGGTGAAAGGGGGCTTTAGAACCGCCCACTGATACCCAGCAACGGGCCCTTCTGCACGATGTCGTAGACAAAACCATCGTGCTGGTAATTGACCCCCATGGCCCGGTAACCGGCCACCGCCGAAAAACCGGGCAGGAACTCCCAGCCTGCCAACGCTGCCAGGTCCCAGTCTTCCCGAGACTGCCCGGCGCCTGCCATGCCCCAGGCTGAAAGCCAGAATCGGTCGTTCACTGCATAGTGCCCACGCAGGCCTGCCATGGCGTCTGCCCACGTCGCGTTGTCAGAACCCGACCGTCCACCCAGTGGTCCGCCATGGAAACTGAGGGTGGTGCCGCTGTACCAGACACGCATGCCGCCGGCGATATCCAGCCGACGACTGTCATCCCCCAACACCGTGTAACCACCTCCCAGGAACCCGGACGCTGTCTTGCTTTCGACCTCCAGCTTGGCGCCGCCAGGCAAGCGGTTGCGGGTGTCGGTGTCGATGTACATCAAGTCGGCGAGTACGCTGTAGGGGCCCCGACGCGCCTCGCCCATCAGCATCACCGACATATCGACCGTCTTGGCGATGTCGGAAAAGTCAGACTTTATGAACTGGGTTCCGGTGCTGCTATGGCCTACGTGGCCTCGGATGCCGGCGCCCCATACATAAGGTCCGCCGTTGAAGGTCCAGTCATCGTTGTCGGCCGCCATGGCGGGCCCAGCGACAAGAAAGGCGCCGGCCAGCAGGGCCAGGCGCCGTAAAGATGAGTCAGTCATGCTTTCTCTCGATCAGTGCTGGGTCAGCGAGAGCGCCACGCTCTCGGCCGCACAGTCCTCGGTTGGCTTCAAGCCAGCTTTTTGCGCGGCCTTGACCTCTTCTTTCGCCGCCGCAAGGTCCGCCAGGAACGCGGGGTTGCTATGCAAGCTCGCCACTGTCGCCGCGCCCATGATGCGACCGGCATCCACGTCGCTCTGCCAGTGGGCATTGCAGATGACCCGGCTCTGGCCGAATGACAACCCGCGAGTCATCAGCTCAGTCGCGCGTGCAGGCTGAACCTCAGCCAGCAACAGCCCCCACGCCCAACCGGCAGCGGAGTGGCCCGACGGCCAGGAACCATCGGTGCGTAGCAGCGGCTCCATATCGGCACGGCAGGTGCCTTCGTTATGAGCCACGAAGGGGCGCGTGCGGTTGTAGGCGTTTTTCCCGGCATAGGTGGAACCGCCGGCGTCCGACAGGGTGCGTTGCATCAAGGTGTACAGATGCGGCGTGGTTTTTTCGGTGATGGGTGTGCCCATCGCGCAGGAGAACGCCTGGGCCGGGCCTGGGAATTGCAGTTCAGCATCCGCGGCCGCGAGCTTTTCCCGGGCCGTACCCCGTAGCGCCAATGCTGCTCGTCGCGCTTCCTCGTCCCGCGCAAACGCCGCAGAGTCAGGCTTGGGCGGCGCGCCCAGCAATGCCAGGCGCAGGGGCAAGTCCTTCGAATCCAGATAGCCGGGGGCCAGCTTGAAGTGCGGGTCGGTGACCTTGGGTGGCGCATCGTCGGCAAGCACCAGCCCTGACCAGAGCAGGCCGACCAGCCCCAGTTGCTTATGTACTGTTTTCATCGAGTGTTCCCTCATCAAAACCGGTACAGGGCATTCAGATAGGCGCCTGCGCCCACGTTTTCACCCGTCAGCGGGCTGTTGCGGGCGTCGGAGACTAGGGCGTAGGTCTTGATGCCGCCTTCCAATGCCAGCTGTGGTTGCCATTGCCAGGTGAGCCCCACCTTCAGGGTCACGTCGCGCATCCCGCCGCCCGGGTGGTATTCCTCGAAGCCGGTACGTGCTGCTTGTTGGGCGGTGACACCGAAGCGCGCCATCATGTCTTTGTCATTGCTCCAGGTGCCGTACACGGTCGAGTCCAGGGTCAAGGTCGAAGACAACGCATAGGCAGTGGCGTAGCCGGCTTCCAGGTACGCGGTACGCCCCAGGCTCTCGCCACCGTAATCGCGGCTCTGGCTGGCTTGCAGGCCGCGAACGAACAGGCGGCCGGCCGGTAACATCCAATACGCTTCGGCTCCCACCAGAGCGGTGCTGTCCAGATTGCCCATGCCCTTCAAGTAGTCGTCACGACCGCCCAGGGTGTGGATTCTCTCTTTGCGACCCTGGTCGTACCCAAGCAGCAGGGCCACGCCGAATGGCGAGAGCCCTGGCAAGTCCCAGCGCAGGCCTTCCGGGAAAGAGGCGGTGAACTTGCCCCAGCTTTCGGTCGGCAAGACGGCTTTGAGTTTCAGCGATGGGAACGCGGCGTAGTGCGAAGAACCTTCGTACAACGGGCCAACGGCGAGCCCGCCGCCGACGGTCACGGACGGCTCATTCGAGTCGTCTGCGTGTACCGGCAATGCCATCGCCAGTGCCAGCGTCGCACCGGTAATGAGTGTTACGGGATGCTTGAGGAAGTTTGAACCACCGATGGTTGTCATTGCTTATTTCCTTGGGTGTAAAACCAAACTTATTGGCGTATGTGCTGAGTGATAAACGGGCGCAGTGGTTAATCAGCGTGCGACGGGCTGCGGCTTTGGAAAGCTCCATTGGCCATTCAGGATTTGTTCGCTCGGCTGATAAAGCCTGACGGTGTAGTTCCAGCCAGGTGTTGTAGGCAGGCAGTTGGCGATCTTTCCATCGCACCCGCCGAACTGGATGGCGATGCTGCCGTCCGCACTTTTCTTGGCAGTGAGGTTGTTCAACGAATAGGCGTCATAGGGGTTCTTTTCGAAGTAACCGTCGGCGTTATAAACACTGACGGACCAGAAACTATTGACCGGGACGTCACCCACGTTGAGTCGGTAAACGGTTTTCCCGTCGTTCTTGGGCATCACACCGCCGAGGTAGATAGCGTCCTTGGCCGGGTTGCCACCCCACCCTGTTGCTGTGCCGATCAGGTGATGAATCGGGTTGACCGCGCTCTTGGGGCCAAACGACTGGTTGTAGTCGGGAATGGTCGAACCCAGGACTTCCAGGGCTTCACGCACCTTTGTCTGGCTGGCCTGGTCCCACTTGGGGACTACGAATTCGCCAACTTTGGCCTGGCTGACGGTGATTGCGTCCTGCAGCGCATGCACTGTTTCAAGGTCTTTGCGGTCTGCGGGGTCGAAGAACGTGCGCACCGCGACAAATACGTACCGCGTGCCAACCGCTTGTTTCGTCAGGGTCCGGCTGCCAGCGCCGTAAGTAACGATGGGCACGTAGTGGTCTTCATTGATGACCGCCATCGACATGAACCGCCCACCGGCCTCAGGCAAGTTGATCGTGACGGGGCCGGCATCCAGATCGAACACCGCTGATGAATAGAGTGTGTCCCGATTCATCCGAACCACGTTTTGGGCATCGATGGGCACGGCTTCGCGGCTATGAACAAAGCGGCCCAGGCTGCCGGTGGCGACCATTTTTCCTAAATAGAGGTCGGATTCGGCACGGGCAAAGTTGTCCACACCCACCGGTATTGTTGCCTCCGGGGAGGACTGGGCGTATGCACTTCCAAAAGTTGCCAGCGCCATGGCGAAGATGCAGGCCGTGGATGAGTGGGACATTTAAACCTCAGGGTTATATAAGTTGGCGTTAACTTTTTGACTGTATAAGAACGCCCTCGCGCGAACTTGCCATTTGGTGCCAAAAGCAAGGCGAGCGCGCACGCGAACACCGCCCATGAGCGGGGCCGCGCGGTTGGAGAGGGGAGAGTCAGGCGGGGTGTTTAGTGATCTTGTTGCAACAAGATGGAGCGAAAGCGCGACGGCGGTGTGCCCGTCCAACGCTTGAAGGCACGGGTAAAGTGCGCGGGATCGCTATAACCGACCATATAGGCTATTTCGGTCGCGCTGTATTTGCCGGTGGCAATGAGTTGAAGGGCTTCGCTGCGCCGTGTCTCGTCACGCAGGGCGTCGAAATCGATACCGCAATGTTCGAGGCGACGCTGCAAGGTTCTGGCAGACAGCCCGATCTTTCTTGAAATAGTAAGCAGCTTGGATTGTTCCTGATCTGCTATCTGCCGGGCGAGCACGTCAGCTGCGTCAGAGGTCGACTTCAAGGCCTGGGTAGTTTTCCAGGCAATATCCCGAACCTGTTGCAGGGGGATCTCGAGCAACTCACGATCGAATTCGATCATGTTGTACTCGGCGTTCATCACCAGGTTAGGCCCCAGGTACTCTTCAAGGGCCTCGTCGCCTTTTTCTCGCGGGTTTTTCAGGTGAACCCGGATGGCGCCAGGCGCGCCGGCCATCAGCGGTACTTTCCTGAGCACGGCCAGGGTGCCGAAAATGACTTGCTTGGGATCAGCACCGTGCTGGCCGGTGAAGTGTTGGATCAGTCTCGTCGTACGGCCTTCGGTGAGGATTTTTACTTCGCTGCCTTGATGCACCAAACCCGTATGAACCGCCGCCGCTGCACAGGCCTGGGCGAGATTGGTCGAGCCCAGTATCAATTCGCCCCATATGCCGGTTGAGCGCACTTCGGTCAGGTGCCCGATGGTGGCACCGCCGAACGGATCCTGGGCGGCGGCGGCCATTTCGTTGGCGATGTGAAAGCAGGCCTCGCGGGGTACCCAGGCCTCGGGGTTTTGAAACACGTGGGGGGAAATACCAAAGCGCCGGAAGAACTCCAGCGGCGACACTCCGCGCATGCTCAGGTAGGGGGCGATTTGCCGAAGCGTACTGAGTTTGATCGCTGGCGCGGCATTCGTCATGAGTATCGTCCCAGCCATTCGGGGTCAGTGATGGCACTGTTGGTGGCCAAGTAAACACGATGGTCGCGCCAGTGACAAGGTAATCTCTGGCGTCAAATGACAGGCACAAAAAAGCCCCGACTCCTGCGAGCCGGGGCTTTTTGTTCAACTAGCGGTTGCGTGTCAGCAGTGCTGGCTTCTCACCACGAGGACGGCCTGGCAGTTGATCCAACTGCTCGGGTGTCGGGAAGCGATCCGCTTTCGACTCCTTGTGGATGATCTTCGGCGCCGGGCCGCCGCGCGGGTTCTGCACGGCCGGTTCGGACGAGCGAGGCTGGTCGTCACGGGCTGGGCGGCGGTTGTTGCTACGTGAATCTTCACGACGGGCCTGGCCATCACGTGGCGCACCACTGCGTGGGCCGCTGCGCTTGGCAGGCGGCGTACCGGTGGTACCGCCGCTGCTGTTACGCGGACCATTTTGGCGACCGCCTTGTAGCTGACCACCGCGTGGTGCGCCAGTACCGGCGCCCTGTGCCGGAGCACCTGGACGGCGGCCACGGCCTTGGGCTGGTTTGGCCTGGGGCACGTAGTCAACGCGGTTACCGAAGTTATCCACGTCGTCGTCGAGGAACTCGTCCGGGGCGCGGTCGGCGGCGGCGCGTGGTGGTTGGCTCGGCTGGCGCTGTTCGCGGGCCGGGGTACCTTCACGTGGCTTTTGTTCGCGGGCTGGGCGTTCGCCACGGCCGTTGGTAGGCGCTTTTTCCTTGCCGCCTTTGTCTTTGCCCTTGTCGCGACGACCACCGCCACCACCGCCGCCGTTCGGGCCATCGCCCTTCGGACCGCGTGGGTTGCGTGGGTTACGCACGTCTGGACGCTCGCGGGCTTCTGGCTTCTCGGCCTCTACAGCGCTGGCATCGAAGCCCATCAGGTCGCCGTCGGCGATTTTCTGCTTGGTCATGCGCTCGATGCTTTTCAGCAGTTTTTCTTCGTCCGGTGCAACCAGGGAAATGGCTTCACCCGAACGACCGGCACGGCCAGTACGGCCGATACGGTGCACATAGTCTTCATCGACGTTTGGCAGCTCGAAGTTGACTACGTGTGGCAACTGGTCGATGTCCAGGCCGCGGGCGGCGATATCGGTGGCAACCAGGATACGCACGGTGCCGGCCTTGAAGTCGGCCAGGGCTTTGGTGCGCGCGTTCTGGCTCTTGTTGCCGTGGATGGCAACGGCGGTGAGGCCGTGCTTGTCCAGGTACTCGGCCAGGCGGTTGGCGCCGTGCTTGGTGCGGGTGAACACCAGCACCTGTTCCCAGGCGCCTGCGGTGATCAGGTGGGCCAGCAGCGCACGCTTGTGGCTGGCGGCCAGGCGGAAGACGCGTTGCTCGATACGCTCGACCGTGGTGTTCGGCGGCGTGACTTCAATGCGTTCCGGGTTGTGCAGCAACTTGCCGGCCAGGGCGGTGATGTCTTGGGAGAACGTTGCCGAGAACAGCAGGTTCTGACGTTTGGCCGGCAGGCGCGCGAGGACCTTTTTCACGTCATGGACAAAGCCCATGTCGAGCATGCGGTCGGCTTCGTCCAGTACGAGAATTTCCACGTGGGACAGGTCGACGCTGCCTTGGCCGCACAGGTCGAGCAAGCGACCCGGGCAGGCCACCAGCACGTCCACACCGCGGGACATGGCCTGAACCTGTGGGTTCATGCCGACGCCGCCGAAGATGCAGGCACTGACGAACTTCAAGTCGCGGGCATACAGCTTGAAGCTGTCGTGCACTTGGGCGGCGAGTTCGCGGGTAGGGGTCAGGACCAGAACGCGCGGTTGGCGCGGGCCGTGACGCTGGGATTTGTCCGGGTGACCGTTGGGAAACAACCGCTCCAGAATCGGGAGGGCGAAGCCGCCGGTTTTACCAGTACCTGTCTGAGCCGCAACCATCAGGTCGCGACCTTGCAACACGGCGGGAATGGCCCGCTGTTGCACCGGAGTAGGCTCGGTATAGCCCGCTGCCTCGATGGCGCGGACTAAAGCCTCGGAGAGACCGAGGGAAGCAAAGGACATGAGTAATCCTGTTTTAGTTAGGGCTTGGCCCAAAGGGATAATCTTGCCGGGCGTGAATGACGCTTAGGGGAGCGTTATCCCGTCCGGTCCTGCTGCGTCTGGCGGGCACTCCACCGGCTCGCGCGGGCTGAAAGCTGCGCAGTAGCTGGGTTGGGTGCCTTTTTCAAGACTTCAGCGGCCGGGCGTAAGCCTGGCGGAAAGGCCGGAGTATAACAGAGCAATCACCGCGCGCTGCTTTCCTGCTGCTCAACGGTGTGTCCGGAGGCCGTATTTGCTTGAAATCCACCGTATTTGGCGCTTAAGGCGGCGTAGGCCGGCTCTTGTTTGAAGCGCTTGAGTTCAGCGGCAAAGCGTTGCACCAGCAGGTCCATGCCGGCGCCACGGCGTACCGCCAGGAATTGCTGCTGCCGGCTGACCACGACGGGTGCCTGGCTGACTTTGTCTTCCAGGCCCATTTCCTTGAGCACATGCTGGCCGACGCGGCGGTCGGTGATCACCAGGTCGATACGTCCGAGCAGCAATTTGCCGAAGTTGGCTTCGTGGCTGGGTGCCGGTTCGCGATGGAACAGGGTGGAATCGGCGAAGGGTGAGCCGTACAGGTAGCCTGGCGAGGTGCCGACGGTCAGGTTGTGCAGGTCTTCGAGGGTTTGGGCGGGGTGTGGGCGCTCGTTGGCGTAGTACAGCACGAACTCCACTTCCGACAACGGTTCGCTCGGATACAGCAACAGGGTGTCGCGGTCGTGGCTGTGGAAAATATCCAGCGCGCCGTCGGCGTTACCTTGGTCGAGCATCGCCAGGCAGCGTTTCCAGGGCAGGAACTGCCATTCAACGTCCACGCCCAGGCGCTGGAACACCGTCACTGTGGTTTCGTAATCCAGACCGCGCATCGTGCCGTGGTCATCGTAGACGTAGGGGGCCCAGGGCTCGGTGACAATGCGCAATTTCTCGCCATAAGCTGCCAGGCTCAGGCAAGTAAAAAGCGCAGCGGTCAACAGCTTCAAAAGGGCGGGCATGCCCTGAGGTTACGACGCTCCTGCATGAAAGAGAAGCTCTGGCACGCGTATCCGCAGGCGGTGCTATTTAGCTCCTGAGGTCATCAGGTGTTCGTAGATGGCAGCGCGCCGCTCGCCCAGAATCATGCGCACCAGGGGGTTGGCGAACCAGTGCTCCAGTTGGTGGGCGTCGACCGGGCTTTTCTGGCGCTCTTCCTGATTTTGCCGAGCCTTGTCCCACCAAACCGGGCCACAGGCTTGGTCGAACTCGTTTTCGTGTTCGTAGCAGCCGTAGAGAATCTCGCGGATGAACTGCTGCTTGCGCTTGGGCAGCGCCAGGGTAATCAGCTTGTACATCAGGCGTTGCAGGCGTGGCGGGCGGGGCAGGTGGGCGGAGACCTTGCGGGTGTCGGCCAGGGCGGCGGTGTTGACCGGGTCGGCCGCGTGCTTGTTGATCCACGCTTTAACCTTGGCGCGGAACAACTGCTTGCGGCTCCAATAGTGGTGGATCAGGTCCGGGCACTGGCGCACGTTGACTGTGCGATAGGCCGCGACCGACAGGCAGAACTCCTCCAGGGTGTAGGCGCCGCCCGCGAGCAGATACAGGTCGTCCATCAGTTGGATGGAGTGATCCAGCAGGTGCGCGTCTTCTCGGGCCAGGCCCATGACGCCGGAGTTGAGCAACGACATGTTGTCATCGGCCAGGCCCTTGTCTGCCAGCACCTTGGCCAGCGCGCTGTACAGCACGCTTTCACGGTTGTCGCCGTACTTGGCGTGGAACGCGTTGCACAGCACGGTGCCGGGTGATACGCGTTCGAACAGCGCCATGGGTGAGTCATGGAAAAACGTGTCGGTGTCGATCAGCAGCGCGCGTTCCGAGGTTTCAAGCACCTGGCGCAACAGCACGTGTTTGGTCCGGAAATGATAGCCGTGGGGCTCGCTCCAGCGTTTACGGGTGGCTTCATCCAGCGTGTGGACCTGCACCGGCAAGTCGCGGTAAGGCTCGGGGTTGTCGCTGAATACCTGGATGTCGAGTGGCAGATTCTGAGTGCCGCCCAGATGCGCCAGGGCACTGGCGATGCTGAATACCGCTTCCTGATGGTAAGTCTCGGCGCCAAAAACCAGGTAAACCAGTTGCGGGCGTTGAGTCGTGGACGCTGTATTCATTTACTGCTGGCTTCCTTTCCGGTGGGGATAAAAACAAAAAAAGGCCCCCGTATAAACGAGGGCCTGGATGCTGCTTGAACAAACCTCAGCGTGGGAGCTTGAGATTGTTCCAGATTGCGAGGCTCGGCTCAGCCTGGTTCAGGGTATAGAAGTGCAACCCTGGCGCGCCACCTTGCAACAAACTTTCACACATTTCTGTGATGACCTGCTCACCGAACGCCTGGATGCTCTTGACGTCGTCACCGTAGGCTTCCAGTTGTTTGCGCACCCAGCGTGGGATTTCGGCGCCACAAGCGTCGGAAAAACGCGCGAGCTTGCTGTAGTTGGTGATCGGCATGATGCCCGGCACGATGGGGATATTCACGCCCATGGCCCGTACACGCTCGACAAAGTAGAAGTAGCTGTCGGCGTTGAAGAAGTACTGGGTGATCGCACTGTCGGCACCGGCGTTGGCCTTTCGCACGAAGTTCTGCAGGTCTTCTTCGAAGTTGCGGGCCTGTGGGTGCATCTCCGGGTAAGCCGCCACTTCGATGTGGAAGTGGTCGCCGCTTTCTTCGCGGATGAAGCTCACCAGGTCGTTGGCGTAGCGCAGCTCACCGCTGGCCATGCCCATGCCGGACGGCAGGTCGCCACGCAGGGCAACAATGCGCTTGATGCCGGCTTGCTGGTATTGGGTCAGCAGGCCGCGCAGGTCGTCCTTGCTGTCGCCCACGCACGAAAGGTGCGGAGCGGCGGGAACTTTGACTTGGCTTTCCAGCTGCAGCACGGTGTTGATCGTGCGGTCACGGGTCGAGCCGCCGGCGCCGTAGGTGCAGGAAAAGAAGTCGGGGTTGTAGCTGGCCAACTGCGTAGCAGTCGCCATCAGTTTTTCATGCCCAGCATCGGTCTTGGTCGGGAAGAACTCGAAGCTGTAGCGACGGTCTTGGGACATGGTAATAACCCTATGAAACTCAGATACCGGAAGTCATGCACCGATTTAATGTGGGAGCGGGCTTGCTCGCGAAAGCGGTGTGTCAGTCACCGGATGCATCAACTGACACACCGCATTCGCGAGCAAGCCCGCTCCCATATAAAGCCCGCTCCCCTTGAAAGGTAGCGGGCCGCAGGCAAATCAGTAGCGGTAAGCGTGCGGCTTGAACGGACCTTCGACGGTCACGCCGATGTAGTCGGCCTGGGTCTTGGTCAGTTGAGTCACAACGCCGCCGAAGCCGCGGACCATTTCCAGGGCCACTTCTTCGTCGAGTTTCTTCGGCAGTACTTCCACGGTCAGGCGCTCGGCTTTCTGGGCTGGCGACAGGTCGGCGTATTTCTGGCCGAACAGGAAGATCTGGGCCAGTACCTGGTTGGCGAACGAGCCGTCCATGATGCGGCTTGGGTGGCCAGTGGCGTTGCCCAGGTTAACCAGGCGGCCTTCAGCCAGCAGGATCAGGTAGTCGTCGTTCTGCGGGTCGAAATCACCAGCACCGGTACGGTGAACCTTGTGGACCTGTGGCTTCACTTCTTCCCATGCCCAGTTCTTGCGCATGAAAGCGGTGTCGATCTCGTTGTCAAAGTGGCCGATGTTGCAGACAACAGCACGCTTCTTCAGGGCTTTGAGCATGTTCGCGTCGCAAACATTCACGTTGCCGGTGGTGGTCACGATCAGGTCGATCTTGCCCAGCAGGGCTTTGTCGATGCTGGCTTCGGTGCCGTCGTTCTGGCCGTCGATGAACGGCGAAACCACTTCAAAGCCGTCCATGCAGGCTTGCATGGCGCAGATCGGGTCAACTTCGGAAACCTTGACGATCATGCCTTCCTGACGCAGGGACTGGGACGAACCCTTGCCCACGTCACCGTAGCCGATCACCAGGGCTTGCTTGCCCGACAGCAGGTGGTCGGTGCCGCGCTTGATGGCATCGTTCAGGCTATGACGGCAGCCGTACTTGTTGTCGTTCTTGCTCTTGGTCACCGAGTCGTTGACGTTGATGGCCGGGATTTTCAGCTCGCCCTTGGCCAGCATGTCCAGCAGACGGTGTACGCCGGTGGTGGTTTCTTCGGTCACGCCGTGGACGCGGTCCAGGATGGCCGGGTACTTCTTGTGCAGCAGCTCGGTCAGGTCGCCGCCGTCGTCGAGGATCATGTTGGCATCCCAAGGCGCGCCATCTTTCAGGATGGTTTGCTCCAGGCACCACTCGTACTCTTCTTCGGTCTCGCCTTTCCAGGCGAATACCGCGATACCGGCGGCAGCGATGGCGGCAGCGGCCTGGTCTTGAGTCGAGAAGATGTTGCAGGACGACCAACGCACTTCGGCACCCAGGGCAACCAGGGTTTCGATCAGCACGGCAGTCTGGATGGTCATGTGGATGCAGCCGAGGATCTTGGCGCCTTTGAGCGGCTGCTCAGCGGCGTATTTGCGACGCAGGCCCATCAGGGCTGGCATTTCGGATTCGGCGATAAAGGTTTCGCGACGGCCCCAGGCAGCGAGGGACATGTCGGCGACTTTGTAGTCGTTGAAATCTGCAGGCGTGTTGACAGCGCTCATGAAGAGCCTCCATTCGTAGTGTGCGAATGGGCGCCGTTGTGCGTTTAGTATCAGGCCAGGACAATCAGGCCGGACAACGCCCCATCCGAGCCTGACAGGTTGAACCTGCTGCAGCGCCCCTCGGACAGGTGGCGGGAAAACGGTAACAAGTGGATGTGACCGTTTTGAAACGGCGCCGATTATAGCCGTGTGCGCCCGAGTTCCCAAGCCTTTCTGTCGGCCAAATGAAGATCGCCCATGGGCTTGATAGGCAATGGTGCATAGAGCTCTGGCGCGGGCTCTGCCATGATGTTGCCCATCATTCGGCAAGACGCTTTGGAGTGACCATGAACTTCCACACCCGCAAATGGGTAAAACCCGAAGACCTCAACCCCAACGGCACCCTGTTCGGCGGTAGCCTGCTGCGCTGGATCGACGAAGAAGCGGCCAT
This sequence comes from Pseudomonas sp. PGPPP1, assembly GCF_002255865.1. Classification (NCBI taxonomy): domain Bacteria; kingdom Pseudomonadati; phylum Pseudomonadota; class Gammaproteobacteria; order Pseudomonadales; family Pseudomonadaceae; genus Pseudomonas; species Pseudomonas sp. PGPPP1. The sequence continues at coordinate 106,859 of NZ_NKIG01000003.1, forward strand.
CTACGCCATTGTCCAATTGGGCAACCAGCGTGTGGTGACCAAGTACATCTCCGAAATCAACTTCGTCAGCGCTTCGCGCCAGGGCGACATCATCGAACTGGGCATCACCGCCACCGAGTTCGGCCGCACCTCCATCACCCTGACCTGCGAGGTGCGCAACAAGATCACCCGCAAAAGCATCCTAACCGTAGAAAAGATGGTGTTCGTCAACCTCGGCGAAGACGGTTTGCCGGCACCCCATGGCCGTACTGAAATCAAGTACGTGAAAGACCAGTTCGCGGAAGAAAGCATCAGCGAGTAATCCTGCCGGGCCAGTGAACGCTCGTGACGGGCGACAGGTCGTACCTGAACAACACCCTCCTGTTCAGGTACGCCCATGGCCACGCAAGAAGACGGCAAGACCCCCAACCTGTCGCAGGAAGAGCAGCAGGACGTCGACAAGAACCAGCCACCCCGCGCGGCGGTGCTGCATGAAATCATCCGCACCCAAGGCGACCAGGAGCTGGAGCGCAACGTAGCGGCGCTGTGGTGGTCGGCGCTGGCCGCCGGCCTGACCATGGGCCTCTCGCTGATGGGCATGGGCCTGCTCAACTCGCGGCTGCCAGACGGTGAGGGGTTCAAGGTGATCGCCAGTTTCGGCTACTGCGCGGGCTTCCTCGCTGTGATCCTGGCGCGCCAGCAACTGTTCACCGAAAACACCCTGACCGCTGTGCTGCCGGTGATGAGCAAACCCACGCTGGCGAATGCCGGGCGTTTGCTACGGCTGTGGACGGTGGTGCTGGTGGGCAATTTGTGCGGCACCTTGCTGGTGGCGTACGTGATGCTGCACCTGCCGATTTTTGATACCAAGACTGACCTGGCTTTTCTGGAGATCGGGCGCAAGGTCATGGAAAACGACCCGGGCCAGATGTTTGCCAAGGGCATCGTTTCTGGCTGGATGATCGCCACCATGGTGTGGATGATCCCGTCGATGGAAAGCGCCAAGATGTTCATCATCATCCTGATCACCTACCTGATGGCCCTTGGCGACTTCACCCACATCGTGGTGGGTTCGGCGGAAGTGTCGTACCTGGTGTTTGCCGGCGAGTTGCCGTGGAAGGATTTCTGGCGGGTGTTCGCCGGGCCCACGCTGGCGGGCAATATCATCGGCGGCAGTTTTATCTTTGCGCTGATCAGCCATGCGCAGATTCGCAGTGAAAGCAGTTTGCCGGGCAAGGCTGCTGCGGACCCTAGGCATCCGCAGCAGATCAAAAAGGGTCAGTGATGCTCAGGCGCGACCTGGGGCTCGTCCCGGGTCACGCGCTTGACCAGCTTGCCGATGCTCAGGCCCTGCAACAGGATCGACGACAGCACCACGATGTAGGTGATGCTCAGCAGCAGGTCACGCTCCGGGCCCAGCGGCAACGCCAAGGCCAAGGCAACCGACACGCCACCGCGCAGGCCGCCCCACGTAAGGATGCGGATGGTGCCGCGCGGCACTGTGCGCCAGCGACGTAGCAGCAAGATCGCCGGCGCCACCGTCAGCAGGCGCGAGAGCAGGATCGCTACCGCCAGCAAGCTGGCTGCGAACACGTGCAGCCAGTTGAACGGCAACAGCAGCAATTCCATGCCGATCAATGCGAACAGCAAGGCGTTGAGCATGTCATCGAGCAATTCCCAAAAACCGTCGAGGTAGCGGCGGGTCATGTCGTTCATCGCCAACTTGCGCCCCAGGTTGCCGATGATCAGGCCCGCGACCACCATCGCGATCGGTGCAGAGACGTGCAACTCGGTGGCCATCGCCGAACCGCCGATCACCAGGGCGAGGGTCAGCATCACTTCGATCTGGTGCTGCTCGATGCTCTTGATCATCAGGTACACCAGATAGCCGATCAAGCCGCCGAACACCACGCCGCCAATCGCCTCATGGGCGAACAGCATAGCCGTGGCGCCTACCGTTGGGGTTTCGCCCAGCTGTGCAATGCCCAGCAACACGGTAAACACCACCACTGCCGTGCCGTCGTTGAACAGCGACTCGCCGACGATAGTGGTTTTCAGCGGTTTGGAGGCGTTGGCGGTACGCAGTACGCCGAGCACCGCAATTGGGTCGGTGGGCGAGATCAGTGCACCGAACAGCAGGCAGTAGAGGAAGCTCACATGCCAGCCAAACAGGGCAAAGATGTAGTAGGCCAAGCTGCCGATGACCACGGTGGCGATCAATACGCCGAAGGTCGCCAGCAGGCCGATGGGCCAGCGGTAACTGCGCAGGTCACTCAGGTTGACGTGCAAGGCGCCGGCGAACAGCAGGAACGAGAGCATCCAGTTCATCAGTAAGTCGCCGAAGTCGATCTGACCGATCAATTGCTGGATGCGTTCTTCCAGGCCTGGGTAGCCGAGCACGCTCAGGCCTTGCAGGATCAGGGAAAACAGCAGGGCCGTGACCATTACGCCGATAGTGGGCGGCAGGCCGATAAAGCGGAAGTTCACATAAGTGAGCAGGGTGGTGAGGCAAATAAAGGCGGCGACAAGTTCAAGCATCCGGGGTCCTTGGAGGTTCAGAAGTCAGTAATGGGGGGATGGACCGCAGCAGCGGCGCGATGTTGCAGGGCGAGGCGCAAAACACCGATAGAACCTTTCCAGGCATGGCGGCTCATAGCGGTAAGTGCGGCTTGCCAGAATTGGTGCTAAAACTCTAATTTCTGTTTCAAATTAAACATAGAAAACTATAAAAGGAATCGGTGATGACGGTAGCGTTCTGGTGTGTGTTGATCGCAATTTTCCTGCCTTACCTGTGCACGGGCGTGGCCAAGTTCAGCGGCGGCAAGTTCGGGCCGCGTCAGAACCATGATCCGCGTGCATTCCTGGAAACCCTCGAAGGGTTTGCCAAACGTGCCCACAGCGCGCAGCTCAACAGTTTCGAAGTTACCCCGGCGTTTGCTGCGGCGGTGATTATCGCGCACCTGGCCGGTACCGCCGAATTGGTGACCATCAATGTGCTGGCTGTGTTGTTTATCACCAGTCGCCTGCTGTACATCATTTGCTACCTGGCGGACTGGGCGATCCTGCGTTCGCTGGTGTGGTTCGTGGGGATGGCGTTGATTGCGAGTTTCTTCTTCGTCTCGATCTGAAGATTGGCACGCCGCATTGTGGGAGCTGGCTTGCCTGCGATAGCGGTGTATCTGCTAGCTGAGAGGGCGACAGATGCGCCGCCATCGCGGGTAAGCCCGGCTCCCACATGGGGTCGGCGTTGTTCTTTAGGTTCCGGCGGGAGCGTCTGGGACGTGAGGCAACGCCGCACCCTTGGGCCACAACATCCAGATCTGCCCCTGCTGCTTCATATTCCCCGCCAACTCCCCCGCTGCAGCACCAGTGCCCCAGAACAAGTCGGCACGCACTTCACCGGTGATTGCGCCGCCAGTGTCTTGCGCGGCAACAGGCCTTGCGATGGGAGAACCATCTGGTTTCGTCGTGGAAAGCCACAATAGGCTGCCCAGCGGAATCACCTTGCGATCCACCGCTACGCTATAACCGGCCGTCAACGGTACGTTCAGCGAGCCGCGCGGGCCTTCGTTGCTGTCGGGGCGGGCGCTGAAGAATACGTAGCTGGGGTTGCTCGCCAGCAGTTCCGGGATGCGTTGCGGGTTGGCCTTGGCCCAGGCGCTGATGGCGCCCATGGTCACGTCTTCTTTCTTCAGCTCGCCTTGCTCCACCAGCCAACGGCCGATGGGACGGTAGGGGTAGCCGTTCTGGTCGCCATAGCCGACACGCAATTGACGCCCGCCGGCCAGTTGAATGCGGCCTGAGCCTTGGATCTGCAGGAATTGCAGGTCCATCGGGTCTGTCAGCCAGGCAATCGGCTTGGCCGTGGAGCCCTGGCCATTGATGGCGCTAGCGTCGTCATACGGCTTGAGCACACGACCTTCCAGGCGACCGCGCAGGCGCTTGCCCTTGAGTTCGGGGTAGATGCTTTCCAGGTTGACGATGATCAGGTCATCCGGCACGCCATACACCGGCACATGGGCGGCGGCGGTCTTGGTCAGGCTGCCGGGGTAGACCGGTTCGTAGTAGCCGGTGATCAGGCCGTTGGGGGTATTGTCTGCCGAGCGCAGGCCGAACACATCCAGGCGTTCCTTGAGAAAACCACGCACCGCCACGGCATTGCCGGGCACTGTGGCTGCTGCTGCGCAGGTCGCGCCCCAGATCGGGTCGGCCTTGAGGCGTTGGCAGGCGCTGCGCCAGGATTCGAAACCGGCGAGCAAGTCGCTGTCGGACACGGCGGGCAGGGCTTCCCAGGGGGCGCTGACATAGGTGGCGACGGCGTGAGGCTTTGAAGTTTCATCTTTGGCTGGCTCTTTACCCGCATCGCAACCGGCTAGCAGTGCAATCATCGGTAGAGCCCACGCCAACCCAAGGCTCCAGCGTTTTGAAGTGACATTCATACACGAAATTCCTGACGCGATTGCCCGCGCCGCAGCGCTTTTGGGCAACCCTTATTATTAATAGGGCTATTGGTCTTTGCGGGCGGGGCGAGGATACTGGCCGCCGTTTCCCGTGACCTCGAAGCCACCATGACTTTTAAAAGACTGACCGTTGTATTGCTGGCCTGCCTGACACTGTCCGCCTGTGGCGGCGTTGATCCGAATTCGCCCCTGGGCCAGCGCAAGGCGATCTTCAAGCAGATGCTCAAGACCGGCGAAGACCTGGGCGGCATGTTGCGCGGGCGCATTCCCTTCGACGGCGCGAAGTTCGCCGACGGCGCAGTCAAGCTGGATGCGTTGTCCCATGAACCGTGGAAACATTTCCCGAGCGTGCGTGAAGAAGACCACACCAGCGCCAAGGATGACGTTTGGCAGCAACAGGCACGCTTCCAGGAACTGGCCCGCAACCTGGAAACGGCCACCGGTGAATTGGTGGTCGCAAGCCAGGTTCAGCCTTACAAGGCCAGTAATCTTGGGCCGGCCGTGCAGAAGGTCGAAGATGCCTGCACGGCCTGCCATAAACAGTTTCGGGACCACTGACCGGTTTTACTTGTCGAGGTCTTCCACGGCGTCTTGCAGTTCTTTGCGTGACTGGGCGAGCTTTTCCTTACGCTTGTTGATCTTGTCCGCGTCGCCTTTTTTCATGGCCTTGTCGAGGTCGGCCTGACGACGGCTGACCTCGTGCTTGGCGTCGAGCACTTTGTTTTCGCGCTCTTTGCGCAAGGATGCATCGGTGCAATTGGCGGTCACTTCGCTCAGGGCTTTTTCCAGGCCGGCTTGTTGTTCAGCATTGCCGTGAGCCTTGGCTTGTTCGATCTGGGTGCTGATGGCTTGGCGTTTGGCGGCGCAGCCGGTGAGCTCTGGTGCTTCCTCGGCAGCCAACAACGGCGTGGCCATGAAGCTTGCGACGGTCAGCAGGGCAAAAGGGGCTAGAAATTTCATGTGGGGCTCCAAGGTCGCAGTCTTATGGCCGGGCTGGGTTCAAAACCCGTCGATACCGGCCACGCGTAGTGTTTCAGCCAAGGCCTGAACCTGCGGGTCGCGAAAGAAGGCGCGCAATTGCGCCGCACGGCCCGGGCCGATGCCATCGATGGCCAGCCAGGCTTTGGTGTCTCTGGCAACCAGCGTCTGCCAGTCACCTTCCAGGTTGTAACGTGCCGCAGGCGGTACACCCAGGGCTTTGAGCCATTGTGCGAAGGGCCGTTGTCGTGCGCTCTGGAGGCTGTCGAGTACCCGCGCACGGCTGCGATCACCCAAGCCGTCAATGTTAGCAAGCTCTGCCGTATCCAGGGTTAACCAATCGAGAAAGCTTGCGATTAGACCGGCCTGGATCAATACGTTCCAGGTCTCGCGACCTATATGCGGCAAGGCCAGCCCCTGGTTGCTGCTCAGCCAGGTGAGCCGGGCGAGCAATTGCTCTTCGCAGCCGGGGTCCAACTGCCAGCAGCTCAGGGCGTGAAAGTCGCCGGGCTTGGGTACGGGCATCTCTACCCGAGTCGCGTTGCGCAGAATCACCTGGTCCAGCCGGGGAATGACTTGGCCTGCCAGGCTGATGGACACTTGATCGCCGGGGCGTATATCCAGCGCTTGCCAGCGTTGCAAGGAGCCAGTGCTGACGCGGCTGATCTGTCTGTCGTCCAGCCGTACCGGTTCCAACTCCAGGACCGGCGTGATGCGCCCGGTCCGGCCGATCTTGAATTGAACCTCACGCACCAGAGCAAGCGCTTTGGTGGCTGGGTACTTCCAGGCGGCAGCCCAATACGGCGCGCTGACCTGCCAGCGCCCGGCGGGTGCACGCTGCGCCTGGTGCAGCACTATTCCATCGCTGGCGAAGGGCAGCGGGTGGTTGTACCAGTAGGTGCGCCAGTGCGCGGCTTCGCTGACGTGTTGAATGGGATGGCTGTAACGCTGACTGTCGCTGAAGCCCCAGCGTGCCAGTGTCGCAAGGTATTCGGTGAACGAGGCTGTTCCATCCGGCCAGGCCCAGACGAACAGGCCGATGCCGGCTGCATCGGTTTCGCTCAATGCTCGGCGGTTCATCAGCCCGGCTACCTTGCTGCGAGTATTGAGCCCGCCGTGTGCCGATTGCACATGGTCAATAAGGCGCCAGTAGAGTTCGCCTTGCAGTACCAGGTCGATGGGCTCCGGCAACTGCTGGACAATGCCGGGGATCTTGCGCGCGGAAGTGGACCAGTCCTGGCCGAGCATGCCATCGCCACGGCTGATGACCTGGTTCAACCGGCCCTGGCGATACACCAGGGTCACGGCAACGCCGTCTACTTTGGGTTGGACCCAGACATCCCGGCGAGTACCCAGCCAGGCCTCGACCGCCTGCTCATCCAGCAGTTTTTCCAGGCCGGTATGGGCGACCGGATGCCGAAGGGTGCCCCTTGAGGAGGCGAGGGGGTTGTCGGGTGTCGCGGTGGGTTGGGAGAAGCACTGGCGCCAATGCGCCAGGCGCTGGCGAGCCTGGTCGTAGAGTTCATCGCTGACGGGGGATTGGCCGAGTCGGTGGTAACTGTCATCCCACTGGCTGATTTGCGTGGCCAAGCTTTCGACTAGCGTATGGGCCTCATCGGGGCAGTTTTCGGCCTGCGCCCAGAAGGGGAGGACACTGAGTAAAAGAGCGATTAATCGACGCATCATGAGCATCCTTGCTCGGAAGGGGCGCCAAGCCTAAATGATCCACACGGACACAAAAAAGCCCCGACAGTGCGGGGCTTTTTACCGGGTGTTTCTACTTACTTGAACAGACCGCCCAGGGCTTTGACTGGGTCAGGCTTATCAGCCTTTGCTTCCTGTGTTTGTTGCTTGGCGTCGGCTTTGGCTTGGGTTTCAGCTAATTTGTCACAGCCTTTGTTGACCTGGTCCTGTGCTGCTTTGAAAGCCTTGACGGACAAGGTGTCTTTCTTGGCTTCGGCTGCATCGATCTTGGCTTGCAGGTCTTTGGCGTGCTGCTGGCAGTCGCCGGAGTCGCCGCCACCCAGTTGGGAGGTCAGGGCGCCACTTACTGCACTCAGGTCGATACCGGCGTGAGCCGGCAGGGTGAACAGGCTGAGCAGAAGAGCGGCAGGGGCGAGCGTGGAGATGCGCATGAAAAACCTCAATGTTCGATTGCTTGCGCGCTTATGGCTCCCGGGCAGGCGCAATGCAATATCCAAGTAAGGTCTAAGGCCCGAGAGGGCGCGGATTCTAGTGGGCCATCATTTGGCCTGCAAGGTTTGGATCCAAAAAATGTGAATGTCGCCGCGAATCTCCCGGCAATAAAAAGCCCCGCCGGGCGAACCTGGCGGGGCTTTGGGTATTGCGCGGTATTACAGGCCGGCAGCGACGCGCAGGTCGTTGGCGCGGTCGGTTTTTTCCCAAGTGAACGTGGTGAAGGTGTCGTCGCCGACAGTCTTCTGCGCTGGAGTACGACCGAAGTGGCCGTAGGCTGCAGTTTCCTGGTACATCGGGTGCAGCAGGTCGAGCATGGTGGTGATCGCGTAAGGGCGCAGGTCGAAGATCTCACGCACCAGCTTTACGATCTTGTCATCGCTGATCTTGCCGGTGCCAAAGGTATTCAGCGAGATCGACGTAGGCTGGGCTACACCGATAGCGTAGGAAACCTGGATCTCGCAACGCTCGGCCAGGCCGGCCGCGACGATGTTCTTGGCCACGTAACGACCGGCGTAGGCCGCCGAACGGTCAACCTTGGATGGGTCTTTACCCGAGAACGCGCCGCCGCCGTGACGGGCCATGCCGCCGTAGCTGTCGACGATGATCTTGCGACCGGTCAGGCCGCAGTCGCCCACCGGGCCACCAATGATGAACTGGCCAGTCGGGTTGATGTGGAACTGGGTGTCCTTGGTCAGCAGTTCGGCAGGCAACACGTGCTTGACGATCAGCTCCATCACGCCTTCACGCAGGTCAGCGTAGGAAACGTCCGGGTTGTGCTGGGTCGACAGTACAACGGCGTCGATACCCACCACCTTGCCGCCTTCATAACGGCAGGTCACCTGGGACTTGGCATCCGGGCGCAGCCAAGGCAGTTGGCCGCTTTTGCGGGCTTCGGCCTGACGTTGCACCAGTTGGTGCGAGAAGGTGATCGGTGCCGGCATCAGCACGTCGGTTTCGTTGCTGGCGTAGCCGAACATCAGGCCCTGGTCGCCGGCGCCCTGGTCTTCTGGCTTGGCGCGGTCGACACCCTGGTTGATGTCCGGGGACTGCTTGCCGATGATGTTCATCACGCCGCAGGTCGCGCCGTCGAAGCCGACGTCGGAGCTGGTGTAGCCGATGTCGGTGATCACGTCACGAACGATCTGCTCCAGGTCAACCCAGGCGGTGGTGGTCACTTCGCCAGCGATGATTGCTACACCGGTTTTCACCAGAGTCTCGCAGGCCACACGGGCGTGCTTGTCTTCAGCAATGATGGCGTCCAGCACCGCGTCAGAAATCTGGTCGGCGATTTTGTCCGGATGCCCTTCAGACACGGACTCGGAGGTGAAAAGGGAGTATTCGCTCATCTCGATGTTTTCCTGATATTTACCGATGGTGAGTGTCGCCAGCCGGTCGCTGAAAATGGCGGACCTGGATCTGGAAACCATTACGTAAACCTACATAGAGGCTTTCCCCGGGAACGAGTCCCGCAGCGGTGGCCCAACGGGCCAGATCGTCCTGTTCAAAGCCCAACCAAAGATCACCGCAGGCCTCCCTGGCCCAATTCTGGTTGTGGCTGCATAAATCCGTAACCAACAGGCTACCGCCGGGATGCAGCAACCCGGCCATTTGCTTGAGGGCGTCAGCGGGGGCGGCGAAATGGTGCAAGACCATGTTCAGCACCACGCAGTCGGCCTTGATCGGTGTGCCACTGAGCGCGTCAGCCAACTGCAGGCTGACATTGCCCAGTGCTTCGCGCTCGCATAGTTGGCGTGCCAGTTCGAGCATTGCCGGGCTGTTATCCAGCGCCGTGACCTGGTGAAAGCGCCGTGCCAGTTCCGGCAGGAAACCGCCATCCCCAGGGCCGACTTCCAGCGCGGTGGCCTCATCACTGAAGCTCAGCTTGTCCAGCATCGCCAGTACGCTGTCGCGGTATTGGGCCAGCCCGGCGATCAGGTCCTGCTGGGCGCGAAACTTCTCGGCGACCCGTGCGAAAAAGTCCTGGCTCGCCGCAGCACGTTGCCCGTGGACCTGGCCGATACGCGACTGCACGTCAGTCGGCAGGCTCAGGCCGTCCACTTCCTCGAGCAAGGCAGCGTGCAGCTTGCCGCCCAGCAGATCGGTGTGGGGCAGGGCGCGACGGTAAAAAATCGCATTACCTTCGCGGCGAGTGGCCACCAGGTCGGCCTGGGCCAATACTTTCAAATGGTGGCTCATGCCGGACTGGCCGATGGCGAAGATCTGCGCCAGCTCCAGTACGCCGAAGGAATCGTTGGCCAGTGCGCGCAATACGTTCAGACGCAACGGATCGCCAGCGGCCTTGCACAAGGCTGCCAGTTCATCGCCGTCGTCGGGGCGCAGGGAGGGCATGGGTAGATTCATAGGGCCAGCAGTCTAGAGACGGGTTTAAATCCCTGCAAGGGCAATATCAAAAAGTTTTGATATTGATCGATAAGTGGCGGTTATAAGCCGCCGCTATAACCTTTAGACGAATGAGTGGCCGGTTTCTGCAAGGGAATGGCGCCCAAAGCGCAGGAAAAACACCCTCAAGTGACTATCTGTCATTGCCCGCAGGCGGTGGCTGAGGGAAAATGCCGGTCCTTTTTTCCGTTTCTTTTCAGCAAACCCCAGGAGATCAGCGATGCCCAGCCGTCGTGAGCGTGCCAACGCCATTCGTGCCCTCAGCATGGATGCCGTGCAAAAAGCCAACAGCGGCCATCCCGGTGCCCCGATGGGCATGGCGGATATCGCCGAAGTACTTTGGCGTGACTACCTGAAACACAACCCGAGCAATCCATCGTTCGCCGACCGTGACCGCTTCGTGCTGTCCAACGGCCATGGCTCGATGCTGATTTATTCGCTGCTGCACCTGACCGGCTACGACGTCACCATCGACGATCTGAAAAGCTTCCGTCAGCTGCACAGCCGCACGCCGGGCCACCCGGAATTCGGCTACACCCCAGGCGTCGAGACCACCACCGGTCCCCTGGGCCAAGGCCTGGCGAATGCTGTTGGCTTCGCACTGGCAGAAAAAGTCCTGGGCGCACAGTTCAACCGCCCTGGCCACAACATCGTCGATCACCACACCTACGTATTCCTGGGTGATGGCTGCATGATGGAAGGCATTTCCCACGAAGTCGCTTCCCTGGCCGGTACCCTGGGCCTAGGCAAGCTGATTGCGTTCTACGATGACAACGGCATCTCCATCGACGGCGAAGTCGAAGGCTGGTTCACCGATGACACCCCTAAGCGTTTCGAAGCCTACAACTGGCAGGTGATCCGCAATGTCGACGGCCACGATCCGGAAGAGATCAAGACCGCCATCGACACCGCCCGCAAAAGCGAGCAGCCGACCCTGATCTGCTGCAAGACCACCATCGGTTTCGGTTCGCCGAACAAGCAAGGTAAAGAAGACTGCCACGGCGCCCCCCTGGGCGACGCGGAAATCGCCCTGACCCGTGCTGCGCTGAAGTGGAACCACGGCCCGTTCGAAATCCCGGCCGACATCTACGCCGAGTGGGATGCCAAGGAAAAAGGCCGCGCCGTCGAAGGCGAGTGGGACGAGCGCTTCAATGCCTACTCCGCTGAGTTCCCTGCGCTGGCCATCGAATTGATGAGCCGTCTGAACGGTGACCTGCCGCTGGACTTCTCGGCCAAGGCCGACGAGTTCATCGCCGAAGTCGCTGCCAAGGGCGAAACCATCGCCAGCCGCAAAGCCAGCCAGAACACCCTGAACGCCTTTGGCCCTCTGTTGCCTGAGTTGCTCGGCGGTTCGGCTGACCTGGCCGGTTCCAACCTGACCCTGTGGAAAGGCTGCAAAGGCGTAACGGCCGAAGACGCCAGCGGCAACTACATGTACTACGGCGTACGTGAGTTCGGCATGAGCGCCATCATGAACGGCGTGTCCCTGCACGGCGGCCTGGTGCCTTACGGCGCGACTTTCCTGATGTTCATGGAATACGCCCGTAACGCCGTACGCATGGCGGCGCTGATGAAGAAGCGTGTGATCCATGTATACACCCACGACTCCATCGGCCTGGGCGAAGACGGCCCGACGCACCAGCCGGTCGAGCAACTGACCAGCCTGCGCACCACGCCGAACCTGGACACCTGGCGCCCAGCCGACGCGGTGGAATCCGCCGTGGCCTGGAAGCACGCCATCGAGCGTAAAGACGGCCCTTCGGCGCTGATCTTCTCGCGTCAGAACCTGCAGCACCAAGTGCGTACCGACGCGCAGATCGCCGACATCAGCCGTGGTGGCTACGTGTTGAAGGACTGCGACGGCGAGCCGGAGCTGATCCTGATCTCCACCGGTTCCGAAGTGGGCCTGACCGTTCAGGCGTACGACAAGCTCACCGAACAAGGCCGCAAGGTTCGCGTGGTGTCGATCCCGTGCACCAGCGTGTTCGACGCCCAGGACGCCGGCTACAAGCAATCGGTATTGCCGTTGCAGGTCAGCGCACGTATCGCTATCGAAGCGGCTCACGCCGACTACTGGTACAAGTACGTGGGCCTGGAAGGCCGCGTGATCGGCATGACCACCTACGGTGAGTCGGCGCCGGCGCCAGCGTTGTTCGAAGAATTCGGTTTCACCCTGGACAACATCCTGGGTCAGGCTGAAGAGCTGCTGGAAGACTAAGGCTGTAAATTGGGGTGGCTGTACTGACGCCTTCGCGAGCAAGCCCGCTCCCACATTAGATCGCGGTCTAAATGTGGGAGCGGGCTTGCTCGCGAAGGCGGCGGCACATTCACCCCTTTACCCAAGGTAATCGAGAACCCCATGCCTCAACCGCGTCCCTACAAAGTTGCACTCAACGGCTACGGCCGCATTGGTCGTTGCGTCTTGCGTGCTCTGTTCGAGCGAGGGGCGGCGGCCGGGTTTGAAATTGTCGCGATCAACGATCTGGCTGACATGGCCAGCATCGAATACCTGACACGCTTCGACTCCACCCACGGCCGCTTTCCAGGCGAAGTGCGGGTCGAGGACGACTGTCTGCATATCAATGGCAACTGCGTGAAGGTGTTACGCAGTGCTACCCCCGAAGGCATCGACTGGAAAGCATTGGGCGTTGACCTGGTGCTGGAATGTTCCGGTGTCTATCACACCCGTGCCGATGGCCAGCGTTTCCTTGATGCCGGCGCGCCACGTGTACTGTTTTCCCAGCCGATGGCCAGCGAGGCGGATGTCGACGCCACCATCGTCTATGGCATCAACCAGGATTGCCTGACCGGTGATGAGCTGTTGGTGTCCAACGCCTCCTGCACCACCAACTGCAGCGTGCCGCTGTTGCACCTGCTGGATCAGGCGATCGGCCTGGATTACGTGTCGATCACTACCATCCACTCGGCCATGAACGACCAGCCGGTGATCGACGCCTATCACCACGAAGACCTGCGCCGTACGCGTTCGGCGTTCCAGTCAGTGATTCCGGTGTCCACAGGCTTGGCGCGCGGCATCGAGCGCCTGTTGCCGGAACTTGCCGGGCGAATCCAGGCCAAAGCCGTACGGGTGCCGACGGTGAACGTGTCTTGCCTGGACATCACCATGCAAACCGTCAGCGATACCGATGCGACGGAGGTCAACCGGATCCTGCGCGACGCCGCCACCAGTGGCCCGCTCAAAGGCCTGTTGGCCTACACCGAGTTGCCCCACGCCAGTTGTGATTTCAACCACGACCCGCATTCGGCGATAGTCGATGCCAGCCAGACACGCGTTTCCGGCCCGAGGCTGGTGAACATCCTGGCCTGGTTCGACAACGAATGGGGTTTTGCCAACCGCATGCTGGATGTTGCGGAACATTATCTGCACATCGCCTCTAAACAACCTCAACAGTAATTCAGGAACTGCGACCCATGACCGTGTTGAAGATGACCGACCTCGATCTGCAAGGTAAGCGCGTACTGATCCGCGAAGACCTCAACGTCCCAGTCAAGGACGGTGTTGTCACCAGCGATGCGCGAATCCTGGCCTCGCTGCCGACCATCAAGCTGGCCCTGGAAAAAGGCGCGGCCGTGATGGTCTGCTCCCACCTGGGTCGTCCGACCGAAGGTGAGTTCTCCGCCGAAAACAGCCTCAAGCCTGTAGCCGACTACCTCAGCAAGGCCCTGGGCCGCGACGTGCCGCTGGTGGCTGACTACCTGGGTGGCGTCTCCGTTGCGGCTGGCGACATCGTGCTGTTCGAAAACGTGCGCTTCAACAAGGGCGAGAAAAAGAACAGCGACGAACTGGCCCAGCAATACGCTGCGCTGTGCGACGTGTTCGTGATGGACGCCTTTGGCACCGCCCACCGCGCCGAAGGTTCGACCCACGGCGTGGCCAAGTTCGCCAAGGTCGCTGCCGCTGGCCCACTGTTGGCCGCCGAACTGGATGCACTGGGCAAGGCCCTGGGCGCGCCGGCCCAACCGATGGCTGCCATCGTTGCCGGCTCCAAGGTCTCCACCAAGCTGGACGTGCTCAACAGCCTGAGCCAGATCTGCAACCAACTGATCGTCGGCGGTGGCATTGCCAACACCTTCCTGGCCGCTGCCGGTCACCCGGTGGGCAAGTCGCTGTACGAGCCAGACCTGCTGGACACCGCCCGTGCCATCGCCGCCAAGGTCAGCGTGCCGTTGCCGGTAGACGTGGTGGTCGCCAAGGAATTCGCTGAAAGCGCTGAGGCGACCGTCAAGCTGATCGCTGATGTGGCTGCTGACGACATGATTTTGGACATTGGCCCACAAACTGCTGCCAACTTCGCCGAACTGCTGAAAGCCTCCCAGACCATCCTGTGGAACGGTCCGGTTGGCGTGTTCGAGTTCGACCAGTTCGGCAACGGCACCAAAGTGCTGGCCAAGGCCATTGCTGAAAGCTCGGCATTCTCGATTGCTGGCGGTGGCGACACCTTGGCTGCCATCGATAAATATGGCGTGGCCGATCAGATCTCCTACATTTCTACCGGTGGCGGCGCGTTCCTCGAATTCGTCGAGGGCAAAGTCTTGCCTGCTGTAGAAGTGCTGGAAACCCGAGCCAAAGGTTAAGGTTCGTGATCCGGAAAAGGAGCATTCCCATGATCAAGTCGTTGGCATTGGTGATCGCAGCGGGCCTGTTGGCCGGCTGCGGTAGCACGCCCAGCGCCAAGCCTGAGGCGGGAACGCCGGGGGCCGCGCAGAAAAAAAGCTGTTACCAGGCCGACTGGCAAGCCGAGACCATGCCGGTGATCAACAAGCGCATCGGCAATGAGCGGTTGGAGAAATACGACGCCGCGCCCAACGGTCAGGAACAGGGTTGTCCTTGACGGGTCTGATCAACACGAGGATTGGCAATGAAAGGCCTTATCGCCCTGGTATCACTGGCCCTGTTGGCCGGTTGCAGCAGCATGAACATGTTCAGTAGCAAGGCTGAGCCTGCGGACAAGTGGACCACCTGGACCTGCGACAGCAAGGCCGAGGTCAACTGGCGCTTTGCCAACCAGGCCAAATCCGAGGTGGATGTACGCCTCGGCGGTTCGGATCAGGTTTACCGCCTCAAACAAGACGTCGCCGCCTCGGGCGTGCTGTACGCCAACGACCAATTGGCGTTTCACACAAAAGGTGAGGAAGGCCTGGTTTACTGGGTTGCCACCGACGATTTGATTGGGCGCGGCTGCAAAGCTCAGTAAGCCTGACAGCAATAACGATTCAGCACGCCAGGCATGCAAACCCTGACCTGCAATAACTTGAATAGCAGCCGCCGCTACGGCAGGCTTGCACGATTAACGACCCTCGACCGGGAGAGACAACACAATGGCACTTATCAGCATGCGTCAAATGCTGGACCACGCAGCCGAGTACGGCTACGGCGTCCCAGCCTTTAACGTCAACAACCTTGAGCAGATGCGCGCCATCATGGAAGCCGCTGACAAGACCGACTCCCCCGTGATCGTCCAGGCTTCGGCCGGTGCCCGCAAATACGCTGGCGCACCGTTCCTGCGTCACCTGATCCTCGCCGCGATCGAAGAATTCCCGCACATCCCGGTGTGCATGCACCAGGACCACGGCACCAGCCCTGACGTGTGCCAGCGCTCCATCCAACTGGGTTTCAGCTCGGTGATGATGGACGGCTCCCTCGGCGAAGACGGCAAGACCCCAACCGACTACGAATACAACGTGCGCGTTACCCAACAAACCGTCGCCCTGGCCCACGCCTGCGGTGTATCGGTTGAAGGCGAGCTGGGCTGCCTGGGGTCGCTGGAAACCGGCATGGCTGGCGAAGAAGACGGCATCGGTGCCGAAGGCGTGTTGGATCACAGCCAGATGCTGACCGACCCGGAAGAAGCCGCTGACTTCGTGAAAAAGACCCAAGTTGACGCCCTGGCCATCGCCATCGGCACCAGCCACGGCGCCTACAAGTTCACCAAGCCGCCTACCGGCGACGTGCTGGCTATCGACCGCATCAAGGAAATCCACAAACGCATCCCGAACACCCACCTGGTGATGCACGGTTCTTCCTCGGTCCCGCAAGAGTGGCTGGCGATCATCAACCAGTACGGCGGCGACATCAAAGAAACCTACGGCGTACCGGTTGAAGAAATCGTCGAAGGCATCAAGCACGGCGTGCGCAAGGTCAACATCGACACCGACCTGCGCCTGGCGTCCACCGGTGCGATGCGTCGCCTGATGGCCACCAACCCGAGCGAGTTCGACCCACGTAAGTTCTTCGGCGCGACTGTGACTGCGATGCGTGATGTGTGTATCGCTCGCTACGAAGCCTTTGGTACTGCCGGTAATGGTTCGAAGATCAAGCCGATCTCGCTGGAAGCGATGTACCAGCGTTACCTGAAAGGTGAGTTGAACGCTAAGGTCAACTAAGCCCTCAAGCGTTCAAGAGAAGCCCGCAGTGATGCGGGCTTTTTTGTGGCCGATTACTTATCCACCAGTACTTTCGGATTCGAGTTACCCCATACCGTATACAGATCCGCCAGCAGCGCCCCGTTGACGTCCTCAACTTCCGCCTGCGTGGTCTCCACTTTCCCCTGCTTGCCAAACAACACCACCTCATCCCCACTCTTCACCGTGGGCACATCGGTCACGTCCACCATCAACGTGTTCATCGACACCTTGCCCACCACCGGCACGCGGTGCCCGTTGATCAGCACGATGCCTTTGTTGGTGAACGCGCGGCGATAGCCGTCGGAGTAACCCACGGTGATGTTCGCCAGCTTTGAGTCCCGCGCCAGGGTGTAGGTGCGGTCGTAGCCAACCGTGTTGCCCTTTGGATAGCTGTTCACCGAGGCCACGTGGGACTTGAACTGCATCACGCGTTTGTATTCGGTAAAGGTCGGCACGGTATCGCCAAACAGCAGGCCGCCGGGGCGGACCATGTCCAGGCGTGCTTCCGGCACTTCCAGGGTGGCGAAGGAATTGGCCGCGTGCAGGGTGATCTTGCTGCGGTCCAGTTGGGCGACGTTGATCAACCATTGCGCCTGTTCGTTGAAGGCCTTGAGCCCGGCGCGTACATCGGCGGCGTCTTCGACGGCGAAGTGGGTCATGATCGCCTTCACTTCCAGGTTCGGCACCTTGGTGATGGCGACGGCATCGCGACGGCCTTGTGCAGTGGTCATTTCCACGCCGTTACGGCTCATGCCGCTGGAGTTCAAGCCCAGGTGCACCACCAGCGGGCGGCCGTGCTGCTCGGCGATGAGGCTGGCGCGTACGGCGAAGTCGAGGTTGCCCACCAGTTCTTCGACGTTGTATGGCAGTGCGGCTTCCAGCTCACTCAAGGCGGCGGTGCGTACGCGGATCAGTTGGCCTTTGAAGCCGCTTTCGCGCACTACGCGGATTTCTTCGTTACTGGCGACGCCGACACAGGGCACGCCCAGTTGAATGATCGAAGGCATCAGCAAGCCGATGCCATGGCCGTAGGCATCCGCCTTGAGGACGGCGCAGATTTTCGACTTGTCGGCGAGGGTGGCTTGCAGGGTACGGATGTTGTGTTCGAACGCAGCTTTGCTGATTTCGACCCAGGCGTTGCTGTCCTGGGTGTGCACTTGCGCCACCCCGTCGGTCATCGACAGTGGCGGGGCGGCGAAGGTTGGGTTGTGCAGCAGAACCAGGCCCATGGACAGGGCGAGCAGGGAACGAGAGAAGGGCATTTGAGCAGTCTCCATGACTTTTCTTATCGAGGGCTGTGCGCTAGCGCGGCGCCATACTCGGATCGTCCTACAAGAAAGTCGATACCCTGGTCGCGGTTCTGTCCTAAAGCGTCGTGGGAGAGGGGGCTGAAGCGAATCAGCGGTCAGTCGTGGTCAATATCCAGCTTGGCAAACGTCACCCGCGCGCCTTCCTTGCTGTTGCCGCTGTTGTCCTGCACGTACGCGCCAGCCTTGAAGTACAGCGGCTTGGCCCCCCACGCGGCACCGATGCGTTCGTTCCACTCGCCATCCGCCGCGTACACGCTAAGCAGCCCGGCCTTATTGAGATTAATGACATAGGTGAAGCTCTTCTCCAGCGGCACGTTGGAGGCGACGATGATCGTGCGGCCTTCGTCTTCGTCCGGGCGCATGCGCACCTTGGCAACGATATTGCCGGTCTGGGTCTTCTCCTTGAATTGGTATTCCAACTTGATCAGCGGTTTTTGACTGTCGTACGCGTGAATCTGGCCGATAACGATTTTGCCGCTGGACGGCACCTGGTTGACGGCCAAAGTGGCGCGCAGGAAGTTGTTGGCATCGGGGTAGGTCCAGTTGCGCAGGCGGCCATCGGCGTAGGTTTCGCGCAGTTCGCTGCGGGGGTAGATAGCGTTTTCGGTGCGAGTGCCGGTGACGGGGGTCCAGAATTGCACGTTGCTGCCTTCGGCCTGGAAATATTGGTCCTTGAAGCCGCTAAGCAGTTTCGGGGTGTCGATGGTCGCCGGCGGTGAGCCGACAGGAATGCTTAGGTTCCAGGTGGAGAGGTCGATCATGGCAGGTGCCTTTTACTGGGGGTGAAGACTTTGGCCCGCAGGCCAGACAGCTTCTTTATAGGCGGTGCTCGCTTGCTTGTTAAACATTTGCTGGCAATTTATTGGCGCCAAATGAATGCCAAAATGCCATGTTTCCCACGGACCGGGGCCTCCAGCGACTGACCGTTAGTCGGCTTCCCGAACTTTGGCGTCATGATGACACCCAGTTCACTTCTGATTTTTCGGAACCGAGGCTAGAGTGAGGCCTCAGAGTTTGTCCGGGTTTTCTGTCAGAATTGACCGGAGTAGCTCCCAAGGAAGATAAGTAGCATGGAATGCGCTCCACAACACGGCGATAGCAGTTCGGTTCTTTTGGTGGTCGATGACTATCCGGAAAACCTCATCAGCATGCGCGCACTTTTGCAGCGGGAAGACTGGCAGGTGATCACCGCCAGCTCTGGCCTGGAAGCGCTTGAACTGTTGTTGGTGCATGAAGTCGACCTGGTGCTGCTGGACGTCAAGATGCCCGTCATGGACGGCTTTGAAGTAGCCCGCCTGATGCGCGGCAGCCAGCGCACGCGGATGACGCCGATCATCTTCCTCAGCGCCAATGCGCAATCCGCCGCCGCAGTGCTCGAAGGCTATGCCAGCGGCGCGATCGACTACCTGTTCAAACCGTTTGACCCGCATATCCTCAAGCCCAAAGTCCAGGCGTTGCTGGAACACCAGCGCAATCGCCGGGCCTTGCAGCGCCTGAGCCTGGACCTGGAGTCCGCTCGCGCCTTCAATGCCTCGGTGCTGGACAACGCCGCCGAAGGCATTCTGGTGGTGGGGCAGGAGGGCGTGATCCAGTACGCCAACCCGGCGATTTCGCGCCTGCTCAATGCCACGATGGATGAGCTGCAGGGCCAGGACTTCCTCAACTTCCTACAAAAACCCCATGTGCCCTCCTGGCCCGAGTCGCAGATGTACGCCGGTTACCGCAAGGGAGAAACCTGGCGCCTACACGACGCGATCCTGCGCACTGGCCGTGGCCAGCAAGTGCCGGTGGCCTTGTCCTGTGCGCCATTGCCTGCCGAGCAGAGGGCCATGGTCGTCACCGTGCTGGACATGTCCGAGGTGCGCCACCTGCACCAGCAACTGGAGTTCCAGGCGGTTACCGACCCGTTGACCGGGCTGCTTAACCGACGCGGCTTCTATCAAGCGGTCGAGAACAGTTTGCTGCGCGGTGAGCGCGGCGATCAGTCGTTGGTGTTGCTCTACCTGGACCTTGACGGTTTCAAGCGGGTCAACGACTCCCTGGGGCATGACGCCGGTGACCGGGTGCTGCGCTGGGTGTCGGAGCAACTGCAGGGCTGCCTGCGCTCCTACGACATTCTTGGGCGCATGGGCGGTGATGAGTTCACCGCGCTGCTGGAGCTGGAGTTCCCGGAGCAAGCGGCGAAAATTGCGGAAAAACTGATCGAAAGGGTGTCGATCTGCCAACAGGTCGATGGCCTGGACGTGATGCTCGGCGTCAGCATCGGTATTGCGACCTTCCCTGACTGTGGCTCGGATTTGAATGGCCTGCTGCGCGCGGCTGACATCGCCATGTACGAAGCAAAGCGCGCGGGGCGTCAGCAGTATCGCTATTACGACCAGGAAATGAACGGCCGCGCCCGTTCCCGGCTGATGCTGGAAGACAGCGTACGCACGGCGATTCAAAACAAGGATTTCAGCCTGGTCTATCAGCCTCAGGTGTCACTGGAGGACGGTCGTTTGCGCGGGGTCGAGGCGCTGTTGCGCTGGCAACATCCCAGCGTGGGCGACGTGCCGCCGGGATTGTTTTTGCCGTTGCTGGAAGAAGCGCGGCTGATCAGCCAGTTGAGCGCCTGGATCTACCAACAGGTCGGCGCGCAACGCCAGGCCTGGCAAACCACGTTCGATGATGAGCTGGTGCTGAGCGTGAGCCTGAGCAGCAACCAGTTCAACATGCCCAACCTGGCCAACCAACTGCAGCAGGTACTGGACCGACATGGGCTACAAGGGCGGCAGTTGGAAGTGGAAATCAGTGAAGACAGTTTGATGAGCAATCTGGAAGAGTCCGCCAAGCAGCTCAAGCTGCTGCGCCAGATCGGGGTACGCATCGCCCTGGATGACTTTGGTTCGGGCAGTTGTTCCCTGTCCCATCTGCGCGACCTGGCATTCGACACCCTCAAGCTTGACCCGCAATTGGTTGCGCGCCTGCCGGGCTCGGCACGGGACGCCGCATTCGCCCGCAGCATTATCCAGTTATGTGGGCATTTTGATGTGTTGGTGGTGGCCGAGGGTGTGGAAAACCACGAGCAAGCCCAGTGGCTCAAGGCCAATGGCTGCGTGTTTATCCAGGGGGCATGGGCGGCGCAACCGTTGATGGCCGAGGAAGTCGCCGGCTGGTCGCACCCTCGGTTACGTTGAATTCGCTACACTGGCGGCCATTCGAACCCTGTTGCAGAACCCATGACCGCACTGAAATACCTCCAGGCCTATCCCGCTGCCCTTCAAGAGCAAGTGCGCCAACTGATCGCCAAGGACCAGTTGGGTGCCTACCTGGAACAACGTTACCCCGAACGTCACGCCGTGCAGAGCGACAAGGCCTTGTACGCCTACGCCTTGGCCTTGAAGCAGGAACACCTGCGCAACGCCCCGGCCATCGACAAGGTGCTGTTCGACAACCGGCTGGACCTGACCCACCGCGCCCTGGGCCTGCACACCACGATTTCCCGCGTGCAGGGCGGTAACCTCAAGTCCAAGAAAGAGATTCGCATCGCCGCGTTGTTCAAGGAAGCGGCGCCGGAGTTTCTGCGCATGATCGTGGTACACGAACTGGCGCACTTCAAGGAATCGGACCACAACAAGGCGTTCTACAAACTCTGTGAATACATGATGCCGGGCTACCATCAGGTGGAATTCGACCTGCGGGTGTACCTCACGTATCGCGACCTGCAGGGCAAGCCCTGACCGCACAAGGCGATTGACCATGGAAGTGAGCAAGACCAAAAGCAGTTTCTACCGTCGCCTGTATGTGGCGTATTTGATCGACAGCGGGCAGGCCAGCAATGTACCGGCGCTGACCGACGCCACCGGCATGCCCCGGCGTACGGCGCAGGACACGATTGCCGCGTTGGCGGACTTGGATATCGTGTGTGAGTTTGAACAGGAAGACGGTGCGCGCAATCATGCGGGGCACTATCGGATTCGCAGTTGGGGGGCGATTGACCGGGGGTGGATCGAGGCTAACCTGGCTTCGGTGAAGCAGGTGTTGGGGTATCCCTGAGACCTGTGTGGGTTGGTCTAATGCCATCGCAGGCAAGCCAGCTCCCACACTGACTGTGTTCACAAGTCTAGCTATGCGAATGCAGTCAGTGTGGGAGCTGGCTTGCCTGCGAAGAGGCCCTCAGACCCGGCGCATACCTATGTGCGGAATATCATCCTCAAGGTATTCCTCCCCCGCCACCACAAACCCATACCGCCCGTAATACCCCTGCAAATGCGCTTGGGCCGACAGGAAAATCGGGGTTTCAGGCCAGATTTCCTCAATCTGCCGAAGGGTCTCTTCCATCATCTGGTGCCCAAGGCCAGTGCCTCGCGCCACGGGTGCCACGATCACGCGGCCGATCACCACATCACCGCCCTGGAACTCCGGGTCCAGCAGGCGCAGGTAAGCCACCAGCTGGTCATCCTGCCAGGCCATCAGGTGGTGGGTGTCGCCGTCCAGGTCCTGCCCGTCGATGTCCTGATACACACATTTCTGCTCAACGACGAACACTTCGCCCCGCAGGCGCAGGATGGCGTACAGCTGCTCCTTGCCGAGGTCAGTGTGATGTTTGCAGACCCATTCGACTGTCATGGTGAGTTCTCTTATTAATGTCTGCTTCGGATAGTAAGCGCGGCAGCGGTTTGTGTCTAAATCGGCTATTTTTGTGAGTGAAATCAATTTGCCATCATTGAATGCGTTCGCCCTGCGTTTCTTTGTGTAATCTTCAACTACTGTTAGATCCTCAGTGCCCGCCAAGGACCGTAAGCATGCCGCGATTTTCTCGTGCCGTTGCTTTGATTGGAGTGTTGCTGTTTTCCCAGCCAGTGTTCGCCCAGCGCTTGCGCCTGGTGGCGGATGCGTGGCCACCGTTTACCGATGCCACGTTGATCAATGGTGGCTTGGCGACCGATATCGTCAGTACGGCCCTGGCGCGTGCGGGCTATGCCAGTGATTTTGAACAGGTGCCTTGGGCGAGGGCGTTGATGGGCGTGGGTGATGGGCGTTATGACGTGCTGGTCAACGCCTGGTACGACGATGCCCGCACGCAGCTGGGGCAGTTCTCCGGCGAATACTTGCTCAACCGTGTGCGCTTCATGAAGCGTCGCGACGACAGCATCGACTTCCAGAACCTGGAGCAACTGCACGGCTACCCCATTGCAGTGGTGCGTGGTTACGCCTATTCGGCGGCGTTCGATTCGGATGCACAGCTACAGAAAGTCCCGGTGCACAACTTTGCCATGGCCGTACGCATGTTGGCGGCGCAGCGGGTGCGGCTGACGGTAGAGGACGAGTACGTGGCGCGCTACTACCTGTCGCGCGAATCGGCGCGGGTGCGCAATGCGGTGGAGTTTTTACCCAAGCCGTTGAGTGAAAACAGCCTGCATATCCTGGTGAGCCTGAAGAACCCCGAGCATGAGCAGATCGTTGCAGGTTTTGACCGGGAAATTGCCAAGATGAAGGTCGATGGCAGTTATGCGCGGTTGATGAGGC
Source organism: Pseudomonas sp. PGPPP1 (assembly GCF_002255865.1). Lineage (NCBI taxonomy): Bacteria > Pseudomonadati > Pseudomonadota > Gammaproteobacteria > Pseudomonadales > Pseudomonadaceae > Pseudomonas > Pseudomonas sp. PGPPP1. Next base: position 130,119 of record NZ_NKIG01000003.1, read on the forward strand.
AGCATGGGATGTAGCGTCTGGAAGGGCCTCTTCGCGAGCAAGCCCGCTCCCACATTTGACTGTGTTCACAAATCAAAACTGTGGGAGCTGGCTTGCCTGCGATAGCGATCTAAGCCTCGCCAGTTTCCTTGATCAGGTGCGCAGCCAACGTCCGCAACGGCCCCAACTGCCGGCAAATCAACGCCAACTGTGTCTGCACCAACCGTTGCCCCTCATCGATCTCGTCCGGCATCTGCTCCAGGTCCGCCGCCAGCGCTTCCTCGGCATCACTCTGGATCGCAATCGGCTGCTTGTTGGCCAACCCGGTGGCGATTTCATCGATGCTCGCCGCCAGCGTATTGCCGGCCCCCTCGATCAAATGCTCGCGCACTTCGGCCGGCAACTGGGTCTCACGGTGCGCGCCGAGCCCCGACAAGTAACTGAGCAACGTGTGCGACAACACCAGAAAGCGGAAGCCCACATCGGCCTCCTTACGGAAGTGCCCCGGTTCCATCAGCATATTCGCCAGGGTGGTCGACAGCGCGGCATCGGCGTTGTGCGCGTTGCGTCGGGCCAGTCGATAGGCCAAGTCGTCGCTCTTGCCGGCGGCGTATTGCTGCATGATTTGGCGCAAGTAGATGCTGTTGCAGGTCAGGGTGTTGGCCAGCACTTTGTTCAGGCGTCGACCTTGCCAGTCCGGCAGGAACAGGAACACCGCCAGGCCGGCGATCAGGCTGCCGAGCAAGGTATCGAACAGGCGCGGCAGGAACAGCCCGTAGCCGTCGCCCACCTGGTTGAAGCAGAACAGCACCATCAACGTGATTGCCGCTGTGGCCAGGGTGTAGCGGGTGGTGCGGTTGATAAAGAACACCAGGCCCGCGGCGATGGCGAACATCGATTGCACCAGCGGGCTTGGGAACAGGTCGAACAGCGCCCAAGCCACCGTAAGGCCGATGGCCGTGCCGATGATCCGCTGGCCGAGCTTGCGCCGCGTGGCGCCATAGTTGGGCTGGCACACGAACAGCGTGGTAAGAATGATCCAATAACCCTGGGACGCATGGATCGCATGCAGCATGCCGTAGCCGACGGTCAGTGCCAGGGACAGGCGCAAGGCATGACGGAACAGCAAGGAGGTCGGCGTCATCTGGGTGCGCAGGCGCGTCCACATCTCCTTCAGATTGCGCGGGGCGCGATCCAACAGGTTGCTGTCGGCGGCATCGGCCAGTGAGTCGGGGTTGCTGGCGTCGCTGAGCAGGCGGTCCAGGGTGGACAGGTTGGCCGCCAGGGCACGCAGCGAACGCAGCAGGCCGCGCCAGGCCGGGTTGCTTTGAATGCGCAGGTGTTCGAGAGAGGCGTTAAGGTCGCCCAAGGCCTCCGCGAAGCTGTCGTCGTAGATGAACGGCTGGCGCAGCTGGATCGACTCGGCCAGGGTCTGGCAGGCCTTGCCCTGCTGGCGCAGCAGGCGTTGGCAGCGGAACAGCACGTCGCTGTGGAAGAACGCTTCAGCCAGCGCGTTGTAAGGGTAGTGGGAGGAGCTGGCGCGTTCGTGGATGTCTTGGGCGAGAAAGTACAGCTTGAGGTAGCGACTGACCTTCGACCCCGGTCGACCGTTGCCCACGCGGTGCAGAATGATTTCCTTCGCGGCGTTCAGCGCGGCCACCACACGGCCATTTTGCTGGGCCAGTTCCAGGCGGCGGGCTTCCACATCCAGTTGGCGGATCGGTTCGAACAATGACGACTTGAGCTTGAGGTAACGCCCCAGTTCCCGGAACAGCCGCGCCAGGCTTTGTTGCACCGGCTGGTTGGAAAACAGCGCCTGCCACAGCACGGAAAGCGCGCCATACCAGGCGGCGCCGGCCACCAGCAGCAGGGGCTCATGCCAGAAATCCGAGACCGCACCGCCGCGCTGGTCCACGCCGATCATGGTGTACACCGACAGAATCAGCGTCGCCGACGCAATCGCGCCATAGCGTTCGCCGAGGGCGCCGAGCATGGTCAGGCCGAACGTGGCCAAGGCCAGGGCAATCGCGAAGATCCACGGATAAGGGAACAGCAGCTCCACCGACAGCGCGGCGATGCTGAAACACACCAGCGTCACGGCGAGCGCATTAAGGCGGCCTTGCCAACTGTCATCGGTCTCGGCCAGGGCACTGGCGATAATCCCCAGGAACAGCGGGATCAGCAGGGTCATTTCATCTTGATACCAGCACAGCGCCATGCTGCCGGTGAGGGCGATGAATACCCGAACGCTGTAACTGAATTTATCCAGCGCCCACAGGCGCCGCATGGACTGCTTGAACGAGGTCGATGACATGAAGTCTGGAGTCTTCCGGGACGATGCCGCTAAATTGAGCCATCAGTGACGTCACGGCAAGGGTGGTGATCACATCTGCTGGCAAATTATTCCCAAGCGCACCACAAAACCAATGTGGGAGCTGGCTTGCCTGCGATAGCGGCGGTGAATTCACCATTGCTATCGCAGGCAAGCCAGCTCCCACAGTTTGACCGAGTACATTCCTCAGTCAGGCGTATTGCGCCGCGGCGTAGCCCGACGCCCACGCCCACTGGAAGTTGAACCCGCCCAGGTGACCGGTCACATCCAACACTTCGCCGATAAAGTACAACCCTGGGCTTTTCAGTGACTCCATGGTCTTGGACGACACCTCGCGCGTGTCCACCCCACCCAGCGTCACCTCGGCCGTGCGGTAGCCCTCAGTGCCCGCCGGCACCAACTGCCAGCTGCCGAGTTTTTGCGCGATATCGGCAATTTCTGCATGGGTGTACTGCTTCATCGGCTTGGACACAAACCAGGTCTCGGCCAGCAGGTTGGCCATCTTTTTGGTGAAGATCTCGCCCAGCAGGGTTTTCAGCTCGCTGTTGGGACGCTCGGCCTGTTGCTGTTGCAACCAGGTGTGCGCGTCATGGTCGGGCAGCAGGTTGATCTCCACCGTGTCGCCGGGCTCCCAATACGACGAGATCTGCAAAATCGCCGGGCCACTGAGGCCACGGTGGGTAAACAGGATGTTCTCGCGAAAGCTCTGGTCGTTGCAGCTGACCAGGCAATCCACTGAGGTGCCAGACAGTTCGCCGCACAACTCCTTGAGCTGGTCGGTAATGGTGAACGGCACCAGCCCGGCGCGGGTCGGCAGCAGTTCATGCCCGAATTGCTTGGCAACCTGGTAACCAAACCCGGTGGCGCCCAGTGTTGGAATCGACAGGCCGCCGGTGGCGATCACCAAGGATTCACAGCGCAGTTCGCCCAAGGTGGTTTGCAATTGGTAGCCGCTGTCGACCTTGGCGATCTCTTGGATCGAGGTGTCCAAGTGCATGCTCACGCCAACCTGGATGCACTCGTCGAGCAGCATGCCGAGGATGTCACTGGACTTGTTGTCGCAGAACAGCTGGCCGAGCTTCTTCTCGTGGTACGGCACGCCGTGCTTGGCCACCAGCCCGATAAAGTCCCACTGGGTATAACGGGCCAGGGCGGACTTGCAGAAGTGCGCGTTGTGCGAGAGGAAGTTGGCCGGCTCGGTGTACATGTTGGTGAAATTGCAGCGGCCACCGCCGGACATCAGGATCTTCTTGCCGGCCTTGTTCGCATGGTCGATCAACATCACCTTGCGCCCACGCCCGGCGGCGGTCAGTGCGCACATCAAGCCTGCGGCGCCGGCGCCAATGATCACAACTTCGGTCGAGCGCACAGCAAAGTCCTCACAAAAACTTAATATGAAATGCAATCAAATGTGGGAGCTGGCTTGCCTGCGATAGCGGCAGTGAATTCACCATCGCTATCGCAGGCAAGCCAGCTCCCACATTGATTCGGTTCCTTCAATTGGAACGCAGTGTTCTTACAGGATCCGCACGCGCAACGAACGGCCCTTGATCTTGCCGTCATTCAAACGCTGCAACGCCTGCTTGGCGATGCCACGCTCAACGGCCACAAACGCCTGGAAGTCAAAGATCGCGATCTTGCCAACCTGGGCCCCGGGGATCCCGGCTTCACCGGTCAGTGCACCGAGGATGTCACCCGGACGTACTTTGTCTTTACGGCCAGCAGCGATGCACAGGGTGCTCATCTGTGGCAGCAACGGACCACCGCTTTGCGGCTTGAGGTTGTCCAGTTGGTCCCAGTTCAACGGCGACTTCTGCAGTTGCTCGATGGCTTGGGCGCGGTGGGCTTCGGACGGGGCAACCAGGCTGATGGCGATGCCGGTTTCGCCGGCACGGCCCGTACGGCCCACACGGTGGATGTGAATTTCCGAATCGCGGGCCAGTTCGACGTTGATCACCATGTCCAGCGAGTCAATGTCCAAACCACGGGCGGCCACGTCGGTCGCTACCAGCACCGACGTACTGCGGTTGGCGAACATCGCCAGCACCTGGTCGCGGTCGCGCTGTTCCAGGTCGCCGTGCAGGCCAACGGCAGAGATGCCCTTGGACGTCAGGTGATCCACGGTTTCCTGCACTTGCTGCTTGGTAAAGCAGAACGCCACGCAAGACGCCGGGCGGAAGTGCGCCAGCACCTTGGTGACGGCGTCCATGCGTTCTTCCGGCGAGATCTCGAAGAACCGCTGCTCGATCTGGTCGTCGGAGTGGAACGCTTCGGCCTTCACTTGCTGCGGTGCGCGCATGAATTTTGAAGCCAGCTGCTTGATGCTCACCGGGTAGGTGGCCGAAAACAGCAAGGTTTGGCGGCGCGGAGGGGTCTTGCTGATGATGTCTTCGATGGCGTCGTAGAAGCCCATGTCGAGCATGCGGTCGGCTTCGTCGAGGATCAGCGTGTTCAAGCCGTCCAGTACCAGCGAGCCCTTGCGCAGGTGCTGCTGGATACGGCCCGGAGTGCCGACGATCACGTGGGCGCCGTGTTCCAGCGAGGCGATCTGCGGGCCGAGGGACACGCCGCCGCACAGGGTCAACACCTTGATGTTGTCTTCGGCGCGCGCCAGGCGACGGATTTCCTTGGCGACCTGGTCGGCCAGCTCACGGGTCGGGCACATCACCAGGGCCTGGCAGCCGAAGTAGCGCGGGTTGATCGGGTTCAACAGGCCGATGCCGAAGGCGGCAGTCTTGCCGCTGCCGGTCTTGGCCTGGGCAATCAGGTCCAGCCCCTTGAGGATCACCGGCAAGCTTTGCGCCTGGATCTGCGTCATCTCGACATAACCCAGCGAGTCGAGGTTAGCCAGCATGGCGGCGGACAGGGGCAAAGTATTAAAAGCGGTGGCGATGGAAGTCACGGGACTGGCTCTGCAAAACAAAATGTTGCGCAGTGTACCAGTCCCGCAGGAATTTCCCTGCAAGTTCTAGACGGGAAGCCTGTTAATGCTCGATATCGTGCTCGCGGTTGATCACCCGTTTGCCGTCGGTTGGCGACAATTGCAGGAAGATCGCCGCCGCCAGCATCGCCATGATGCCCACGGTCAGGAAGGTCAGCTGGAAGGCGCCCAGCACGCTTTCCACGCCATCGTTACCGGTTTCTGCGGTGAATCCACCGAGCAACGCGCCGGCGCAAGCCACCCCAAGGCTCAGGGACAATTGCGCCACCACCGACAGCAAACTGTTGCCGCTGCTGGCCTGGGCGTCGTCCAGGTCGATCAGGGTGACGGTGTTCATTGCGGTGAATTGCAGGGAGTTGATTGCTCCCAATATCGCCAGCATGCCCAGCAACAGTGGGTAAGGCGTGTGTTCGCTGACCAGGCCCATGCTCGCCAGCATGATGCCCAGTGCCAGGGTGTTGCCGGTCAGCACGATGCGGTAGCCCAAACGCTCGATCAATGGGCGCGCGATGGACTTGGCAAACATCGCCGCCGCCGCCAGCGGCAGCATGCTCATCCCGGCTTCCGACGGCGAATAACCCAGCGCCACCTGCAACAGCAGCGGCACCAGGAACGGCAACGCGCCGCTGCCCAGGCGCGCAAACAGGTTGCCAAGGATGCCCACGGCAAAGGTGCGGGTCTTGAACAGCACCGGCGAAAACAGCGGGTTATCGATATGCCCGGCGCGCAGCCAATACGCCGCCAGGCACGCCAGCCCGCCGAACAGCAGCAACATCACCCGCAGGTGCGGCAGGTGCAGTTCGCCCAGGCCTTCCATGGCGATGGTGATCAGCACCATCGCCGCGCCAAATAGCAAGAACCCCACGCTATCAAAGCGGGTGCGCTCGCTGCCGCGCAGGTCGGGGATGAATTTCCACACGGCGTAGCAGCCGATCATGCCCACCGGCAGGTTGATCAGGAAGATCCAGTGCCAGGTCAGGTATTGCACCATCCAGCCGCCCATGGTCGGGCCGAGCAATGGGCCGAGCAGGCCGGGGATGGTAATGAAGCCCATGATCCGCACCAGTTCGGAGCGGGGATACGCGCGCAGTACCACGAGCCTGCCGACCGGCAGCATCAATGCGCCGCCCAGGCCCTGGATCACCCGTGCGCCCACCAGCATGGTCAAGCTGCTGGACAGCGCACACAGCAACGAGCCGATGCTGAACAGCATGATTGCGCCAAAGAAGATTCGTTTAGTGCCGAAGCGGTCGGCCACCCAGCCCGATGCCGGAATGAGCAAGGCGACGGTGAGCATGTAGGCGATCACCACGCCTTGCATGCGCAATGGGTTTTCGGCGAGGTCCCGGGCCATGGCCGGCAGTGCCGTGTTCAGAATCGTCCCATCGAGCGACTGCATGAAGAAGGCAATCGCGACCACCCAGGGGAGCCAGCGGGCGGTCTTGGCATCGAGCGGGACGCGATTCGGCATAGAAAACCCTTTTTGTTAGCAGGCTATGTGTCGGCGATTATGCGCCATCCGTCGCGCCTTTTCCCACCAGGAAATCCAGCAAGGCGCGGTGCACCGCCACGGCGGCCTCGGAAGATTCGAGGTCGAGCAAGTGGCCGGTGTGCTCGGCCACTGCAAAGCTGCTGCGCCCCACATATTGCTTGAACAACTCGGCGTCGGCGGCGGGGGTGTATTCGTCCAGTGCACCGTTGAGAAAATGCACCGGTGTTTCGATCTGCCGGAGCGCCGGCAGGTAATTGCCATCGCCAAGGGCCAGCACCTGATGGATATGAAAGCGCGCCTGGCGGTATTCGGTGGTGGCCATGGTCGACAGGTGGCGATGGTTATTACGCTTGAGCGGTGCCGACAGGAATTTGCCCACCGTGTCATTGAGCAAATGGCCGACGGCGGACTTGTCATCGGCCTCGATCAGCACGCGCACGCGTTCCACATAATCGAGCATGGCCTGGTTGAGGCTCGGTGCCAGCGCCATCACCACTGAACTTTTGATCGACGGTGGGTTGTGGGCCAGGGTCAGCAGCGTGGAGATGCCGCCCCAGGAAGCCGACACCAGATGGTTGACCTCAAAGCGCTCCACCAGCGCGCGCAGGATCTGCACCTCGTCGTCCTTGGTCACCAGGTCGAGGTCGGTGTTGTGCTCACGGGAGTAGCCCGAGAAGGGCAGGTCGAACAACAGCACATTGAAATGCTCGGCCAGGCACTTGCTGGTACGGGCGAAGGAGCGGGTGGTGGACAGCGCGCCGTTGACCATCAGCACCGTATCTTTTTGCGGATCGTTGCCCAGTTGCTCGACGTGAACGTTGTAGTGCTTGAACAGCTTTTGTATGACGAAACTTCCCTGGTTCATGTCAACGCTCACTTCCTGTGGGGTGGCGGTATGCCACTAACCGTTATAGCGAGGTTTTTTGCGGGGGACAACTGAGGGCGAGGGAACGGGCGGGAGATGGGAATTGGCGGTAGGAATGGGGTTTAACGAGAAGTCAGAAAACACCACAAAACAATGTGGGAGCGAGCAAGCCTGCTCCCACAGGGGTTTTGCATTTACAACGTCAGGGTCAGGCGTTTGACCAAGGCCCCTGGCAACAGGTTGGACGACGTATTGCGCTGCCCATACGTACTGGCCGACAACAACAATTCCCGCTCCGCCGTCAGCGCTTCCAACTGCGATCCCAGCAGGCTGTACACACTGTCATCAAAGCGCATGGTACTCACCGGCGCCTTGATTTCACCGTCTTCCACCCAGAACGTGGCAAAGCGTGTCATGCCGGTGAGGCGCGCCGCAGGCAGGTCGGAGTAGTTCAGGTACCACAGGTTGCTGATATACAACCCGGTGCCCAACTGCTTGAGGATATCGGCTTGCGCCAGGCTGCCGGCCGCCATCTGCAGGGCACTGGGCGACTCGTCGCTGCTGGCGCCGTTGGTGCTCAAGCCGTATTCGGCAGCGCTGCGGGAGTTGATCAACTCGCCCTCGGCACGTCCCGCATTGATCAACGTGACGTCGCCGCGTGGGTAGCCTTCGCTGGAAAACGCTTCACTCAGGGAGCCGCTGACCTGCTCGTTCACTGTCACCAGCGGGCTCAAGGACTGTTCGCCCGCATACAGTTTTTGCAGCGAGCTGCCTTTGCTGGCGATGGCCTGGGCGGAGAAACCGCCCCAGGTGATGATGCTGATGATTTCTTCCATCGCAGCCGGGGCGAGGTAGGCCCGGTATTGCCCGGGCGCCAGTGTGTGCAGCGGACGCCCGAGGAATGCCAACTGCTCGCGGGCCTGCTGGAAGCGTGCGGCAAATTCGACACTGTCCCAGGTGTGCCCGGCATAGCTGGCCTTGACCGCCTCGCCGTTGGCATGGAACAGGCTGAAATCGAAGTTGAAGCTATTGGCCTGGTGCCAGCCAAAGGCGCCTGATGAACTGGCAAAACCCCGGCTGATGGGGCCGGCGGCATAGAAACCCACCAGGTCCACACCGTCTGCGGCCTGGCTGATGTCTTCCAGCACCTGGGCCAGTTCCGGCAACGGCTGCGCCTGTTCGTTGTTGCTTTGCCAGGCGTTGTGGTTCAACAGCAGATAAGGATCCTGCGGCAGCAATGGCAGAGTTTCGCGCAACTGTTGCAGGCCGTCGGCGAGACGCTGGCGATCCAGTTCCGGTTCGCCGGCCAGGGTGATGCCCAGGTCGGCATGGCGGCCATCATTGATCAGTTTCAGATTGAGGCTGGCCTGCTGCACTTGGCCGGCCTGGCGCACCTTGGCGTGGTTGAAGCGCACAAACTCGGACGACTCGTCCGCATAGCCCAAGTGGAATTGTTCACTGTCGGTGACGGCCTGCTTGAGCCATTCAACCAATGCCTTGAAATTGTTCATCAGGCATCTCCCCCAAACACATCAACGTTGCTGAACACACAGGCCGGCGAGGCATGGCCCACGCGGATCACCTGGTTGGGTTCGCCTTTGCCGCAGTTCGGCGTGCCCAATACCTTGAAGGTGCTGGCGTCGCCGACCGCGCTGAGGTTGCGCCAGAACTGCGCGGAAATCGCCCGGTAGTTGGGGTTTTTCACCACGCCTTTCAGCTCGCCGTTTTCAATCAATTGGCCCCACTCGCAACCGAACTGGAATTTATTGCGTGCATCGTCGATGGACCACGACCGGTTGGTCGACATCAGGATGCCGCTTTCGATACCGCCAATCAGCTGCGCCAGGCTCTTGTCGCCGGCTTCGATATTCAGGTTGGCCATGCGGTCGATGGGCGCGCGGTTCCAACTGCTGGCGCGGCTGTTGGCCACGCCGCTCATGCCCGAACGGTATTGCGACAGCGCACCGCCCAGCGGCTTGAGCAACAGCCCCTCGCGGATCAGGAACTGCTTACTGGCGGCGGTGCCATCGTCGTCATGGCCGTAGCTGGCGAGCTGTTCGGGGATGTCCGGGTCGAAGGTCACGTTGAGCAACGGCGAGCCGTATTGCAGGTGACCGAAGTCGCTGGCCTTCACGAAACTGGTGCCGGCGTAGTTGCGCTCGTCACCCAGGATGCGGTCCAACTCCAGCGGGTGGCCGATGGACTCATGGATCTGCAGGATCATCTGGTCGGGCATCAACAACAGGTCGCGCGGGCCGTTAGGCGTGTTTGGCGCGAGCAGCAGTTGCAGGGCTTCATCGGCGATGCGCGGCGCGGCGCCCACCAGGCCGAAGCGGTTGATCACATCAACGCCGCCCTGCTGGCCAAAGTTGCTGCCGCCGAGGGTGCGGGTCTGGCTGTCATTGCCGTCGTAGGCGGTGACATTGACGCCAGGGAACACAAAGCGCTGGGCCTGGCGCAATTCGGCGCCGGCACTGTTGAGGTAGATCTGTTCGACGTGGGTCAGGCCGAGGCTGACTTCCCAATTGACCAGGCGCTCGTCCTTGGGCACTGCGGCCGACTCGCTGCCGAGCAATTGGTAGCAGTCGCTCAGGGACGGGAAGGGCTGATCGAGTTCAGGCGACAGGTAGTCGGCCACATCGCTGGACACGTATTGGTCGCGCAGGTCCAGCAGGGCATGGGGCTTGATCAATCGAGCTTGCTGCTCGGCACGCTCAAGGGCGGCTTGCAGGCCGGCCAGGGAAATGTCGTTGGTCGCGGCGTAGGTTTCCACACCGTTGAGACGCACGGTGAGCATGGCGCCTTCGTCGTGGTTCAGGTGGGGTGGTTCGGCGACGTTCTTGCGCACGGCCAGGTACTGGCCGGATTCGCGCACGTAACGCAGCGAGAAGAACTCGGCGCGGGTGCGCAGGGCTGCGAAGTGTTGTTTGAGTGTGGCGTGGTGATCGAACATGGGGCCTTCCTTGTGGGCGGCTCGTCGCGGGCAGGCGGACAGAGTAGGCCTGGGCTGGGAGCTGATCAAGGAAAGTGTAGGCGGGTGGTTTTGTGGTGTCGGGTCGGGCCTCATCGCGGGCAAGCCCGGCTCCCACAGGTGATCGAGTTGTTCAGACGAACTCGGTCAACTGTGGGAGCTGGCTTGCCTGCGATAGGGGCACCGCGGTGTATCAGTTACTGTGCAGTTGGACCCACTTCACGCATCGGCTTGCCACGCACCGGCGCATCGCCTGCCACGTAGTAGTCGGCAGTGCTGCGCGGCAGTGGCTGGCGGCCACGGATCTTGTCGGCGATTTTCTCGGCGATCATGATCGTTGGCGCGTTCAGGTTGCCGGTGGTGATGATCGGCATGATCGACGCATCCACAACGCGCAGACCTTGCATGCCATGCACGCGGCCTTCGCCGTCCACGACCGCCATGTCGTCGGTGCCCATCTTGCACGAGCAGGACGGGTGGAACGCGGTTTCGGCGTGCTCGCGGATGAACGTGTCCAGCTGCTCATCGGTTTGCACTTCAATACCTGGGCTGATTTCACGGCCACGGTATTGGTCCAGTGCCGGCTGCTGCATGATTTCACGGGTCAGGCGGATGCCGTCGCGGAATTCCTGCCAGTCTTGCTCGGTGGCCATGTAGTTGAAGAGGATGCTCGGGTAATCCCTTGGGTTCTTCGACTTGAGCTGGATGCGACCACGGCTCGGCGAGCGCATGGAGCCCATGTGCGCTTGGAAACCGTGCTCTTTCACACCGTTGCTGCCGTTGTAGTTAATCGCGACCGGCAAGAAGTGGTACTGGATGTTCGGCCATTCGAATTCTTCACGGGTACGGATAAAACCGCCCGCTTCGAACTGGTTGCTGGCGCCAATGCCGGTGCCGTTGAACAGCCATTCGGCACCAATGGCCGGCTGGTTGTACCAGAGCAGCGACGGGTACAACGACACCGGTTGGGTGCAGGCGTATTGCAGGTACAGCTCAAGGTGGTCCTGCAGGTTTTCGCCGACGCCGGGCAGGTCGTGGACCACCGGGATATCGAGGCTTTCCAGCAGTGGGGCCGGGCCGACGCCGGAGCGTTGCAGCAACTGCGGCGAACCGATTGCGCCGCTGCACACGATCACTTCTTTACGTGCACGGGCTTCAACGCGCTCTTCGGCCGCGCCGATCAGGTAACGCACGCCCACGGCGCGCTTGCCTTCAAACAGCACTTTGTCGCTGAGGGCGTGGGTGACGATGGTTAGCGTGGAGCGCTTCTTGGCGGTGTCCAGGTACCCGCGCGCGGTGCTGGCGCGACGGCCTTTAGGCGTGACGGTACGGTCCATCGGGCCGAAACCTTCTTGCTGGTAGCCGTTCAAGTCGACAGTGCGCGGGTAACCGGCCTGCACGCCGGCTTCAACCATGGCGTGGAACAGTGGGTTGTTGCCCGCTTTTGGCGTGGTCACGCTGACCGGGCCATCGCCACCGTGCCAATCGTTCGGGCCGATGTCGCGGGTTTCGGCTTTGCGGAAATACGGCAGGCAGTCCAGGTAGGTCCAGTCTTCCAGGCCTGGCAGTTTTGCCCAGCCGTCGTAGTCCATCGCGTTGCCACGGATGTAGCACATGCCGTTGATCAGGGAAGAGCCACCCAGGCCCTTGCCGCGACCACATTCCATACGGCGGCCGTCCATGTGTGGCTCTGGATCGGTCTCGTAGGCCCAGTTGTAGCGGCGGCCTTGCAGTGGGAAGGCCAGGGCGGCTGGCATTTGAGTGCGGAAGTCGAAACGGTAGTCGGGGCCACCGGCTTCCAGCAGCAAAACGGTGACGCCTTCGTCTTCGGTCAGACGGGTCGCCAGGGTGTTACCGGCGGAGCCGGCACCCACAATGATGTAGTCGTATTCTTGGGACATTGGATGCACCCTCTTTTGAGATGGTCAGGTCGGGCCTCATCGCGGGCAAGCCCGGCTCCCACAGGGGAATGCATTCCAAATGTGGGAGCTGGCTTGCCTGCGATAGGGCACTCACAGGCAATACAGGGCTCGGGGTGTTAGAACACCGAGGCGTAATCGCCCAGCTCAACCTGTACCGATTTGATGCGGGTGAAGTTGTTCAGCGAGCTGATGCCGTTCTCACGGCCCACACCCGATTGCTTGTAGCCACCGACCGGCATCTTCGCGTCGGACTCGCCCCAGGCGTTGATCCAGCAGATACCCGCTTCCAGCTGATGAATCACGCGGTGGGCGCGGTTCAGGTCCTTGGTCACAAGACCTGCGGCCAGGCCGAAGTCGGTGTCGTTGGCGCGGCGGATCACTTCTTCTTCGGTCTCGTAGGTGAGGATGCTCATCACTGGGCCGAAGATCTCTTCACGCACGATGACCATGTCGTCGGTGCAGTCGGTGAACACCGTTGGGGCCACGAAGGCGCCTTTGGCGAAGTCGCCATCGGTCAGACGGTCGCCGCCGCACAGCAGGCGTGCGCCTTGCTCTTTGCCCTTGGCGATGTAGCCCAGCACGCTTTCCATGTGGGCAAAGCTGACCAGCGGGCCGAAGTTGGTGTTTTCATCTTCTGGGTTGCCCACGCGAATGCGCGCAACACGCTCAACGATCTTGGCTTCGAACGCCGCTTGCAGGTGCTTGGGCACGAACACGCGGGTGCCGTTGGTGCAGACCTGGCCGGAGCTGTAGAAGTTGGCCATCATCGCGGTGTCGGCGGCGCGATCCAGGTCGGCGTCGTCGAAGATGATCAGCGGGGACTTGCCGCCCAGTTCCATGGTCACGTCTTTGAGCGAAGAGCTCGACGCGCTGGCCATGACTTTCTTGCCGGTGTCGGTGCCGCCAGTGAACGAGACTTTCTCGATGCGCGGGTGCTCGGTCAGCCAGGTGCCAACTTCACGGCCACTGCCGGTCAATACGTTGAACACGCCAGCCGGTACGCCGGCTTCGGTGTAGATCTCGGCCAGTTTCAGGGTGGTCAGCGAGGTGACTTCGCTTGGCTTGAAGATCATTGCGTTACCGGCGGCCAGGGCTGGCGCGGATTTCCACAGGGCGATCTGGATCGGGTAGTTCCATGCGCCGATACCGGCGACAACGCCCAGCGGCTCGCGGCGGGTGTAGACGAACGACGTGTCGCGCAGTGGGATCTGCTCGCCTTCGATGGCTGGCACCAGGCCTGCGTAGTATTCCAGCACGTCGGCGCCGGTGACGATGTCGACGTATTTGGTTTCGGAGAACGACTTGCCGGTGTCCAGGGTTTCCAGGGCGGCCAGTTCATCGTTGCGCTCGCGCAGGATGTCGACGGCACGACGCAGGATGCGCGAACGCTCCATGGCGGTCATGGCGGCCCAGATTTTCTGGCCTTTTTCGGCGCTGACCACGGCGCGTTCAACGTCTTCTTTAGTAGCACGTTGCACTTGGGCGAGAACTTCACCGTTAGCCGGGTTGATGGCGTCGAAAGTGGCATCGCTGCCAGCGTCGCTGTAGCCGCCGTCAATGTAGAGTTTTTGCAGGTCGAAACGGGCCATAAAGTCCTCGCAAGTGCATAAGTGGTTGGCGTTAACCGCCGAACAGTGGGCCATAAGGGTGTGGCAACACTGAGCGACAGCAGTTCAGGGGTTGAGCGGTTATGTGTGCTCTAACTCACCTGCTTGGCCAATTGGAAATCCATGTATTCGTAAGCGATCCGTTGCGCCTGTGCCGTGTCGAAAGCGTCTCCCGACAGGGCGCCGCGCAACCATAAACCGTCGATCAGGGCCGCCAGGCCTCGGGCTGCTTTGCGTGCGTGCGGCAGCGGCAGCACTCGGCGGAACTGGCAGCACAGGTTGGAATACAGACGTTGATCGTTGATCCGCTGCAACCGGTGCAATGACGGGTGATGCATGCTGGTGGCCCAGAAGGCCAGCCAGGTTTTCATAGCCGGGCCGTTGACCTGGCTGGCGTCGAAGTTGCCCTCGATGATCACCTGAAGGTGCGCACGTGGGCTGTCGTCCGTAAGGGCCAGCCTGCGTTCGTGGACGTTCTCGATCAGCACATTCATCAAGTACCGCATGGTCGCTGCGATCAGGCCGTTCTTGTCCTGAAAGTAGTGACTGATGATGCCGTTCGAGACGCCGGCCAAACGGGCGATCAGCGCAATGCTGGCATCTCCCATTCCGACCTGATCGATGGCCGTCAAAGTGGCCTCGATCAATTGCTGGCGGCGTATGGGTTGCATACCGACCTTGGGCATGTAGCACCTCTCCTTAGGCCTGCCGACAGGCGATGAACGTCCGTCGGCTTGATGGCCAGTCTATTTTGTTTTGATTGAACGTTCAATCAACAAAGAATAAGATCTGCGACAAATGGTCGCTGCCTACAGATGTTTCCTACCTGGGAGCCGCGACAAATGACACCTGCAAAAACCCTTGAAACGCCCTATCTACTGGTTCGGTAGGGGGGCAAGGTTTTTCGGGGTGTCTTTATAACACCCGTCCGTCGCCTGCCCATAAAGCGATGTCCCGGGATAACCGCTGCCTTGTGTTTCTCTCTCGCACTGCCCGGAGCATCTGCGCCATGAGTTCTGCCTCTCTTATAAAGACCCCGCCAGAAAAGGTGCGGGTCAACGGTTGGGTGTTCTACACCTCCACCGCGTTGATTCTGTTGTTGACTGCCATTCTGATCATCGCCCCGCAGGAGGCCGGGCGCATGCTCGGCGTCGCACAGGCGTGGCTTTCGAAAAGCTTCGGCTGGTACTACATGGTGGTCATCGCCGCCTACCTCGTGTTCGTGGTGGGCCTGGCGTTTTCCTCGTACGGCAAGCTGAAACTGGGCAGCAAGGACGACACCCCGGACTTCAGCTACGGCGCCTGGGCCGGCATGCTGTTCTCGTCGGGCATCGGCATCTCGCTGCTGTACTTCGGTGCATCGGAGCCGTTGGACCACTACTTCAACCCGCCTGAAGGCGCACCCGCCAGCAATGGCGCCGCCCGCCAGGCGCTGCAACTGACCTTCCTGCACTGGGGCCTGCACGGCTGGGCGATCTACGCCCTGGTCGGCCTGGCCGTGGCGTACTTTGCGTACCGCCATAACCAGCCGCTGGCCTTGCGTTCGGCGCTGTACCCGCTGGTGGGCGAGCGTTGGGTGAAAGGCGCGGCCGGCCACGCGGTGGACGGTTTTGGCATGTTCGTGACGCTGCTGGGTCTGGTGACGAACCTGGGGATTGGTTCGATGCAAGTGTCGTCCGGGCTTGAAAACCTGTTCGGCATGGAGCACAGCAACACCAACCTGCTGATCGTGATCATCGTGATGAGCACCGTGGCGACCATCGCCGCCGTGTCGGGTGTGGAGAACGGCATTCGCCGTCTGTCCAACCTCAACATCGTGCTGTTCAGCGGCCTGCTGATCTTTGTGCTGCTGTTTGGCCCGACCCTGCATTTGCTCAACGGCTTGGTGCAGAACACCGGTGACTACCTCAACGGGATCGTGCTGAAAACTTTCGACCTGTATGTGTACGAAGGCGACGCCGACAAGACCGAACGCTGGATGGGCCTGTGGACCCTGTTCTACTGGGCGTGGTGGATTTCCTGGGCCCCATTCGTGGGCATGTTCATCGCGCGTATTTCCCGTGGTCGCACCGTGCGTGAACTGGTGGCGGGCGTGTTGTTGATTCCGCTGGGCTTCACCCTGGCGTGGCTGTCGATCTTCGGCAACTCTGCCCTGGACCTGGTGCTCAACCACGGTGCGGTGGAGTTGGGCAAGACGGCGCTGGAACAGCCGTCGATGGCCATCTACCAACTGCTTGAGCATTACCCGGCGTCGAAAATCGTCATCGGCGTGTCGATCTTTGTGGGCTTCGTGCTGTTCCTGACCCCGGCGGATTCCGGCGCGGTGATGATGGCCAATCTTTCCTGCAAAGGCGGCAACGTGGACGAAGATGCGCCGCACTGGCTGCGGATCTTCTGGTCGGCGGTGATCACCCTGGTGACCATCGGCCTGCTGTTTGCCGGCAACTTCGAAGCCATGCAAACCATGGTGGTGCTGGCGGGGCTGCCGTTCTCGGTGGTGTTGATCTTCTTCATGTTCGGTTTGCACAAGGCGATGCGCCAAGACGTGGCCATCGAACAGGAGCAGGCGCAACTGGCCGAGCGTGGCCGTCGTGGTTTCAGCGAGCGCTTGACCGCGCTGGACCTGCAACCGAGCCAGGGCACGGTGCAGCGTTTCATGGACAAGCACGTAACGCCGGCGTTGGAAGAGGCGGCTGTTGCGCTGCGTGACCAGGGGCTGGAAGTGCAGACCTTGCTCGGTAAATCCAAGCGCTGCATCGGTGTGCGCATCGAGATGGAAGAGGGCAACCCGTTTGTCTACGAAGTGAGCCTGGATGCTTACTCGTCGGCACCGACTGACCTGCCCGAGGAAGAGCGCACCCGTTACTACCGGGCCGAGGTCTACCTGCACAACGGTCCTCAGGAATACGACCTGATGGGCTTTGCCCAGGAACAGATCACCCGGGACGTGCTCGATCAGTTTGAAAGCCATCGGCAGCTCCTTGGCCGGGTCTATAGCTGATAGTTGAAGCAAGCGGCGCCCTCACTGGCGCCGCTTTCCTCACTGTCAAAATAGAGACCAAATGTGGGAGCTGGCTTGCCTGCGATAGCTTTGGTGAATTCACTACAGCTATCGCAGGCAAGCCAGCTCCCACCTGGACCCCGTTTCTCCAGTGGGGTTTGTGGCTAGCCCAGGTTTTTGCCTAGCAGGGCGTGGTAAAGCTCACTGTCTCCCAAGATCCCCACCACCTGGTTGTTGTCATGCAACACCAACTTATTCCCGGTGTGATACCGAATCTGCAACGCATCACGCATGCCGATATTCGAATCCACCAGCGTCGGTAACCGGCCCAAACCTTCCACCGCTTGTCCCGGTGCCCAGTTCTGCAAGTTCATCACTGCGCCATTCTGGCGAGCACCCTTGATGGTGTTGCCTTCGGCCAGGTCCAGCCACGAGTCGCCACCTGGGTCCAGGCACACCGAACCGTTGACGCGCTTGCAGTTGTCCAGGGTGCGCATCAGGCTGCGACCGCACAGTACGTTCAGCGGGTTGGTGTGGGCGACGAAGGTGCGCACGTAGTCGTCCGCCGGGTTCAGCACGATCTCTTCCGGCACGCTGTACTGGATGATCTTGCCGTCTTTCATGATTGCGATTCGGCTGCCCAGCTTGAGGGCTTCATCAAGGTCGTGGCTCACGAAAACGATGGTCTTGCTCAGCTTGCGTTGCAGTTCCAGCAACTCGTCCTGCAGGCCTTGGCGGATCAGCGGGTCGAGGGCCGAGAAGGGTTCGTCCATCAGCAAAATGTCGGCGTCCATCGCCAGCGCACGGGCCAGGCCGACACGCTGCTGCATGCCGCCGGACAGCTCGTCGGGCTTCTTGTTACGCCATTGGGTCAGGCCCACCAGCTCAAGCTTTTCATCCACCAGCTTGCGGCGGTCTTTCTCCGGGCGGCCCTGCATCTCCAGGCCGAAGCTGATGTTTTCGCGCACCGTCAGCCACGGCATCAGGGCGAACTTCTGGAACACCATGGCGATACGCTTGGTGCGCATCATTTTCAGCTCGGCGGGCGTGCAGGACGCGATGTCGATCTGGCGACCTTCATGCTCCACAAACAGCTGCCCACGGCTGACGGTGTTGAGACCGTTGATGCAACGCAGCAAGCTCGACTTGCCGGAGCCCGACAGGCCCATCAGCACGCAGATCTCGCCTTTCTCGATATCCAGGCTGGCTTTTTCAACGCCGACAATCTGCCCGGTTTTTTTCAGGATCTCGTTACGGCTCATGCCCTGGTCCAGCAGCTTGAGCGCTTCGCGTGGGTCTTTGGAGAAGATCACGTCGACCTTGTCGAATCGGATAATGCTCATGCATCACCCCCTACTTTGGCGTCGGGTTGTTTGCAGATGCGGTCGAGCATGATGGCCAGCAAGACGATTGCCAGGCCCGCTTCAAAGCCCAGGGCAATGTCAGCGGTGTTGAGCGCGTTGACCACGGGTTTACCGAGGCCGTCGGCGCCCACCAGGGCCGCGATCACCACCATCGACAGCGACAGCATGATGCATTGGGTAATACCGGCAGCGATGCTCGGCATGGCGTGGGGCAGTTCAATGCGCGAGAGCAACTGACGGCGCGAGCAGCCGAAGGCTTTGCCGGCGTCGAGCAGCTCTTGGGGAACGTCTCGGATACCCAGGTAGGTCAGGCGGATCGGCGCGGCAATCGCGAACACCACCGTGGAAATCAACCCAGGCACCACACCCAGCCCGAAGAGGGTCAGGGTAGGGATGAGGTAGACGAAGGTCGGTACGGTCTGCATCAGATCGAGCACCGGCCGCATCATGGTGTAGAACAACGGTTTGTGCGCGGCAACAATGCCCAGCGGCACACCGATGACCACGCAGACCAGGGTGGCGAACAGCACTTGCGCCAGGGTCTCCATGGTTTCCTGCCAGTACCCCAGGTTCAGGATCAGCAGGAAGGAGGCGATGACAAACACGGTCAGGCCCCATTTGCGTTGAATAAAGTGAGCCAGCAGCGCAATCAGACCGATCAATGCCAGCGGATTGAACCAGGTCAGCGCGAACGTCACGCCGTGGATCATCGTTTCCAGGGTCGATGCGATTGCGTCGAAGTAGTTGGCGCCGTGTTGGGTCAACCATTCGACGAAGGCAGCGATGTACTGGCCTAGTGGGATTTTCTGTTCAGTCAGCATGGTAGTGAATGTCCACATGCGAAGAGGGAAAACATCCCGGGGCAGCGCACCGCCCCGGGGACAACGGATTACTTGGCGAGGTAGGCTTTTACGGCGTCCAGTCCAGGTTTGCCATCAACGGTGGTGACACCGGCGAGCCAGGTGTCGAGCACTTGCGGGTTGGCCTTGAGCCACGCCTTGGCGGCGACGTCAGGCTTCTGTTTGTCGTCCAGGACCTTACCCATCAGGGTGCTTTCCATGTTCAGGGTGAACGACAGGTTTTTCAGCAGTTGGCCAACGTTGCTGCACTCTTGCGTGTAGCCCTTGCGCACGTTGGTATAGATGGTGGCCTGGCCGTAGTTGGGGCCAAACGAATCGTCACCCCCGGTCAGGTACTTCATCTTGAAGCGGGTGTTCATCGGGTGCGGTTCCCAGCCGAGGAACACGATGGCCTGGTCGCGTTTGGAGGCGCGTTCCACCTGCGAGAGCATCCCGGCTTCGCTGGATTCGACCACCTTGAAGCCAGCGGTTTTCAGGCCGAAGGCGTCTTTGTCGATGAGAGTCTGGATGGTGCGGTTGCCGTCGTTACCCGGCTCGATACCGTAGATCTTGCCGCCGAGTTCGTCCTTGAATTTCGCGATATCGGCGAAGTCTTTAAGGCCTTTGTTGTACAGCGCTTCAGGGACCGCCAGGGTGTACTTGGCGTTCTCCAGGTTGGCGCGCACGGTTTCCACGGTGCCGGCATCACGGTACTGCTTGATGTCGTTTTCCATGGTCGGCATCCAGTTGCCGAGGAAGATGTCCATGTTCTTGCCGTCGGCCAGGGACTTGTAAGTCACCGGTACCGAAATCATCGTGGTGCGTGGCTTGTAGCCCAGGCCCTTGAGGACTTCGCTGGTGGTCGCGGTAGTGACGGTGATGTCGGTCCAGCCGACATCGGAGAAGTTGACGGTCTGACATTGTGCCGGTTCTGCAGCGTTCGCCAGGACTGGCAGACTCAGCATGGCGGCCAACAACAACGAGGGTGAACCTTTCATAGGGGTAGACTCCTGTGTTTTTTCTGGCGGCATTCGCCGCGCTTTATAAGTGTTGCGGTTGGAGTGTGCGACGACAGCTCTGGCACGGTGCCTTGCAAACGAGTCGAGACTGATCATGTACCAGTGAAAATCTGACGCCTACAGGGGGCGTCGTATCCAGTACAGGGATGGTCGTATCCAGTGTCGGTGACGTCGCTTACAGATTTTTCCAAAGGCAAAACTGCAGTTTTTACCCATCTGCACCGCTAAAAACGGCCAAAACGCCCGTTCGTACGGCAGCGGCGTTAGTGAGCATGGTTGCGTCGGTGTGAGACGCCGTGATGGCTGATAAAAGGCTGATGATGCCGCCATCTGGGCGATCTGAGCGTAGCACCTCGTTCAAGCCTGGCCGTGCTTATCGAGGAGTTCTACCGCAATGGCTATCAGCGTTTTCGACCTGTTCAAGATCGGCATCGGGCCTTCGAGTTCTCACACCGTCGGCCCCATGCGCGCCGCGGCGTTGTTCGTTCAAGGTTTACGTGAGCGTGAGTTGTTGGAACAAGTGCGGCGCGTCGAAGTTCAGCTTTACGGCTCGCTGTCGGCCACCGGCATCGGTCACGGCAGCGACACTGCGACCATCATGGGCCTGATGGGCGAGTGGCCGGACGCAATCGATCCGTCACAAATCGGCCTGCGTATTCACACGCTGCGCGAGACCGACACATTGCTGTTGGATGGGCGTTTGCCGGTGCCGTTTGTATGGGCACGGGACATGCGTCTGCTCGACGAAAACCTGCCGTTTCACCCCAATGCGATGACCCTGGTGGTGTTCGACGATAACGGCGAACTGCACCGCGACACCTACTATTCGGTGGGCGGTGGTTTTGTGGTGGATGAAGCCCAGGCGCAAAGCGGCGTGGCCGATATGGACCGCACCGTATTGCCCTATGATTTTTCCAGCGCGGTAGAGCTGCTGCAGTTGTGCAAGACCCACAACCTGCGCGTCGCCGAGTTGATGCTGGCCAATGAAAAGGTCTGGCGCAGCGAAGAGGAAATCCGCAGCGGCCTGATGAAGCTTTGGCACGCCATGCAAGACTGCGTGGAACAGGGCCTCAAGCACGAAGGCATCCTGCCCGGCGGCCTGAATGTAAGGCGCCGCGCCGCCAAGTTGCATCGCAGCTTGCAGGAACTGAACAAACCCAATGTGATCGGCTCGACCTTGAGCGCCATGGAATGGGTCAACCTGTTCGCCCTGGCGGTCAACGAAGAAAACGCCGCGGGTGGGCGCATGGTCACAGCGCCTACCAACGGTGCTGCGGGGATTATTCCGGCGGTGCTGCATTACTTCATGAAGTTCAGCGAAGAAGTCACCGAAGCCAATGTCGTCGACTACCTGCTCGGCGCAGCAGCGGTGGGCATCCTGTGCAAGAAGAACGCCTCTATCTCCGGTGCCGAAGTCGGCTGCCAGGGTGAAGTGGGTTCGGCCTGCGCCATGGCCGCTGCCGGCTTGGCCGAGATCCTTGGCGCCACGCCGGAACAACTGTGCAATGCCGCCGAGATCGGCTTGGAGCATAACCTGGGTCTCACCTGCGACCCGGTGGGCGGGTTGGTGCAAGTGCCGTGCATCGAGCGCAACGCGATTGCGGCGGTGAAGGCGATCAACGCGGCGCAGATGGCGCTACGCGGTGATGGTCAGCATTTCATCTCCCTGGACCGGGTAATCCGCACCATGCGCGATACCGGCGCGGATATGCACGACAAGTACAAAGAGACATCGCGGGGTGGGTTGGCGGTTAGCGCCGTTGAGTGTTGAGTCAGTGACACTGCCATCGCAGGCAAGCCAGCTCCCACAGGGGAAAGCATTCCAACTGTGGGAGCTGGCTTGCCTGCGATAGCAATGGTCCAGACAACACTGCTCATAAAGTGAACACCCCAACCCAAACGCGCCACCTTTTGGCGCGTCGCAAATAGATAAGTAGCTTGCGAACGATTTCCCGCCCAACCACCCGTCACCTGTGCCAGCGGTGACAGACTTCTCCTACGCCCCCAAAGCGCCTTCCCACAAGTGCTACCGATCTGCTCACACCCCTTGAGTGGGGCTGTTCCTACGTCCATTTCCAGGCATATCCCGTACTTCCCGCGCGGGCTTATATAGACGCGTCATAAGGTCGTTTTTAGGAGTTATTGGACGGCCATTCAATTTTAGGCATGGCATTTGCTCTATCAATTTCAAAGCCTCTCGCCTTGCTGGGATGAAGAGCGCAATAACAAGAGCCTCGCCTGAGGCCATCACCCGCTTTGTGTGAGGAGATACCGCGATGACGTCGTTCAACTCCGGGGCCCAACCCCAGAACCGTGCGCCTCAATCCATCGGCTTTTTGCTGCTGGACAATTTCACGCTGATTTCCCTGGCCTCCGCAGTCGAACCGCTGCGCATGGCCAATCAGCTGTCCGGCCGCGAGTTGTATCGCTGGACAACCCTGAGTGTCGACGGCAACCAGGTGTGGGCCAGCGACGGTCTGCAAATCACCCCCGATGCCTCCATGCACAAAGCCCCGGCCCTGGACACCGTGATCGTCTGCGGTGGCGTGGGTATCCAACGGACTGTGACCCGTGAGCATGTGTCGTGGCTGCAAAGCCAGGCGCGTCAATCCCGCCGTTTGGGCGCTGTGTGCACCGGCAGTTGGGCCCTGGCCTGCGCCGGTTTGCTGGACGGCTTTGATTGCAGCGTGCACTGGGAATGCCTGGCGTCGATGCAGGAAGCCTTCCCGCGCGTGGCCATGAGCACCCGCCTGTTTACCCTTGACCGTAACCGTTTCACCAGCTCCGGTGGCACCGCGCCGCTGGACATGATGCTGCACCTGATCAGCCGCGATCACGGGCGTGAACTGTCGGCGGCGATCTCCGAGATGTTCGTGTACGAACGCATCCGCAACGAACAGGATCACCAGCGTGTGCCGCTCAAGCACATGCTCGGCACCAACCAGCCGAAGCTGCAGGAAATCGTCGCGCTGATGGAGGCCAATCTGGAAGAGCCGATCGACCTGGACGAACTGGCGGTGTACGTCGCCGTGTCGCGTCGCCAACTGGAGCGGTTGTTCCAGAAATACCTGCACTGCTCGCCGTCGCGCTACTACCTCAAGCTGCGCCTGATCCGTGCACGGCAGTTGCTCAAGCAAACGCCGATGTCGATCATTGAAGTGGCGTCGGTGTGCGGGTTTGTGTCCACGCCGCACTTCTCCAAGTGCTACCGCGAATACTTCGGCATTCCGCCGCGCGATGAGCGTGTGGGCTCCAATACCACGCAGCAGGTGGCGATGATGCCGATTCCGCAGGCACTGGTGTTGTCACCGTTGTCGGGGCCGTTGTCGGCGTTGAGCCAGGCGCGCAATGAGTCGACATTTGCCAGTGTAAGGCTGTAGACCGAGTGGCCCTCATCGCAGGCAAGCCAGCTCCCACAATTGGCCGGTGTTCACCCATCAAAATGTGGGAGCTGGCTTGCCTGCGATAGTGGTCTATCAGGCCCCAGAGTTCTGCTTGAACTGCACCAAAGCCGGCAACAACTGCTTGTCGATCGCCTGACGCACAGCCGGCAAAATCGTCGCGCTACCGGTGTACATCTGTTCAACCATGCCCTTGAGCGCCTTGGCCCGCGCCGCGCTCAAACCGCGTACAGCGCACTCGCAAGCCTGCTCGGCGGTGGCACCGCTGGACACCTCGAAACCCAGCGAGCGCAGTTGGCTCAGCAGGTCATCCTGGTCAATCAAATCCGCATGCATCATGACGTTTATCCTGGTGAAGGGAGCGGGGTTTGACTGGGATTCTGGTAGCCACTCAACGGGTCGGCAAGGGCAGATTGCGTGGATGCCTCAGATGGCTATGAGCATGTCGTTTTCGGGCCATTTACCGACGGCGGTAATGGGCACACTGAAGCCTAAGCAAGCAACTTGAAGGTTTGGTCACCCTCGGGATGTCAGGCTCACACAAAGCACTCTGCCCCGATCCTGTCACGGCTTGATCGGGGCTTTTTTTATGCCGATGACGCGGCCGAGCAGGGCAGGGCGCGGCAGGTCGGTTTGCTCGGCAGTGATGGCGGTGAGGCGTTGCAGGGTCGCCTCGGTGAACGGGGCTGCTTGCGGGCCAGCGAGATCAACGTGCAACAGCATTTGCTCATTGCCCGCCAGCTCCTTTTCATCGCCCACCAGATGCAGGCTGTGGTAGAGGTGCAGGCGCTTGGCGTCATGGTCGATCAGTTGAGTGCGCACCTCGACTTCGGCACCCAGTTTTACCTCGTGCAGGTAATTCAGGTGCAGCTCCAGGGTGAACAGTGAATGGCCGCTGGCTTCGCGGTTCTCACTGTCGAGGCCGAGGGTGTCCATCAAGGCGTCGGTGGCGTAGCTGAAGATCAGCAGGTAGAACGCATCGCGCAGGTGGCCGTTGTAGTCCACCCAGTCGGGTTGGATGGCTGTGGTGTAGGTCGTCAGTGCAGGCATGGTCAGTACTCGGTTAAAAATGTGGAAGCTGGCTTGCCTGCGTTAGAGGTAGTGCATCTTGCATCGCTATCGCAGGCAAGCCAGCTCCCACAGGGATCAACAGCGGTTATTCAGCGAAGGCCATACCGTGTTTTGCCTTGGTGGTCTTCACCGCCTCCAGCACCGCCAGCAGGCAATCATCACGATAGCGCTCCAGCGCCGAAATGCTGTGTGTGCCCAGTTGATCGCTGGTGCCATCGACCACATCGTCAATCAGCTTGTCAGTCAGCTCCGGTGCCGGCAGGTAGGTCCACGGCAGCTGCAACGCCGGGCCAAATTGCGCCATGAAGTGCCGCATGCCCGCATCCCCACCCGCCAGGGTGTAGGTCAGGAATGTGCCCATGAACGACCAGCGCAGGCCTGCGCCAAAGCGGATGGCGTCGTCAATTTCACCGGTGGTTGCCACGCCGTCGTTCACCAGGTGCAGCGCCTCACGCCACAGCGCTTCCAGCAGGCGGTCGGCAATAAAACCAGGGACTTCCTTGCGTACATGCAACGGGCGCATGCCAAGGGATTCATACACCTTGATTGCTGCCTGAATGGCTTCTGGCGCGGTGTTCTTGCCGCCCACGACTTCCACCAATGGCAGCAGGTAAACCGGGTTGAACGGGTGGCCGACCACGCAGCGCTCAGGGTGGGTCGAGCCCTCGTAGAACTCACTCGGCAACAGGCCCGAGGTGCTCGAGCCAATCAACGCATTCGGCTTGGCCGCTGCGCTGATCTTGCTGTGCAGTTCCAGTTTCAACTCCAGGCGTTCCGGAGCGCTTTCCTGGATGAAATCCGCGTCTTTCACGCACTCTTCAATGGTGGCGACAAAGCGCAGGCGGTCCTGGGAGGCACCGGGTGCCAGGCCTTGTTTTTCCAGCGCGCCCCAGGCGTTGGCGACGCGTTTGCGCAGGGCAGCTTCAGCACCGGGCGCGGGGTCCCAGGCGACGACATCCAGGCCGTGGGCCAAGGCGCGGGATACCCAGCCGCTGCCGATGACACCGCTGCCCAGGGCGGCGAAGGTTTTGATTTCGGTGATAAAGCTCATGGCGACATTCCTAAGGGGTTCAGTGATTCAATGTGGAAGCCAATCTAAATGTGGGAGCTGGCTTGCCTGCGATAGCGGTGTACCAGTGATGTATTCAGTGGCGGGTGTACCGCAATCGCGGGCAAGCCCGCTCCCACATGTTTATCCGCGTTTAGTCAGGCCCATCTTGATGCGCCCCTCAGCCGGGGTCATGACCCGTGCACCCAAGCGGCTGAGGATTTCACTGGCGCGTTCCACCAACTGCCCGTTGGTTGCCAGCACGCCCTTGTCCAGCCACAAGTTATCTTCCAGCCCCACCCGCACGTTGCCGCCCAGCAGCACTGCTTGCGCCGCCATTGGCATTTGCATGCGGCCGATGCCGAACCCGGCCCACACGGCGTCGGCTGGCAGGTTGTCGACCATGGCTTTCATGGTGGTGGTGTCGGCCGGTGCGCCCCATGGGATGCCCAGGCACAGTTGGAACAGCGGGTCGTCCAGCAGGCCTTCCTTGATCATCTGCTTGGCAAACCACAGGTGGCCGGTGTCGAAGATCTCCAGCTCGGCTTTCACGCCCAGCTCCTGGATGCGCTTGGCGCCAGCACGCAGTTGGGCCGGGGTGGACACGTAAATGGTGTCGCCATCACCGAAGTTCAGAGTGCCGCAATCCAGCGTGCAGATTTCCGGCAGTAATTCTTCGACGTGAGCCAGGCGGGTCAGCGGGCCGACCAAGTCGGTGTTGGGGCCGAACTCCATTGGGTTTTCGCCGCCACCGATCTCCAGGTCGCCGCCCATGCCGGCGGTGAGGTTGACGATGATGTCGATGTCGGCTTCGCGAATGCGCTCCATCACTTCGCGGTACAGCGCGACGTCACGGCTGAACTTGCCGGTTTGCGGGTCGCGTACATGGCAGTGCACAACGGTGGCGCCGGCGTTGGCGGCTTCTACCGCAGCGGCGGCGATTTGTTTGGGAGTGACCGGCACGTGTGGGCTTCGGCTGGTCGTGTCGCCAGCACCGGTGAGTGCGCAGGTGATGATGACGTCGTGGTTCATGAGGCGGTTCCTTACAGGCGGGCGTAGGGGTGCCGTTCGCAGCCAGGAGCGACTGCGAAACGGTGGTTCGAATCAGGTTATTTGCTGGTCAGTTGCAGGTTGGCCGCAGCCGGTTTGCCGTCGAAGGTGGTCACGCCTTCCAGCCAGCGCTGCTGGTCTTGTGGGTGATCCTTGAGCCACTGCTTGGCGGACTCGATAGCGTCCTTGTGATCCAGCAGCGGCTGCATCATCCGGCTCTCATCGGCGGCGGTGAAGGTCAGGTTGGTCAGCAGTTTGTGCACGTTAGGGCACTGCTCGGCGTAGTTCGGCGCGGTCACGCTCCACACGGTGGCCATGCCTTCGTTCGGGCCCAGGGCGTCGTCGCTGCCGGTGAGGTAGGTCATGGCGACGTTGACGTTCATCGGGTGCGGCGCCCAGCCGAAGAACACCACGGCTTCCTTGCGGCGCACGGCTCGGTCAACGGCGGCCAGCATGCCGGCTTCGCTGGACTCGACCAGCTGGAACTTGCCCAGGCCGAACTGGTTCTTGGCGATCATCGCCTTGATCTGGGTATTGGCGCCCGAGCCCGGCTCGATGCCATAGATCTTGCCGCCCAGCTCTTTTTCGAACTTGGCGATATCGGCGAAGGTTTTCAGGCCCTTGTCCGCCAGGTAAGTCGGCACGGCGAGGGTGGCGCGCGCGTCTTCCAGGCTCGGTTTGTCGAGGACCTTGACTTGCTTGGCATCGACAAACGGGGTGATGGTCTGGGTCATCAGCGGGTTCCAGTAGCCGAGGAACAAGTCCAGGCGCTGGTCGCGGATGCCGGCGAAGATGATTTGCTGGGACGCGCTAGTCTGTTTGGTCTTATAGCCGAGGCCGTCGAGCAACACTTGGGTCATGGCGCTGGTGGCGATCACGTCGGTCCAGTTCACCACGCCCATGCGCACGTTCTGGCAAGACGCCGCGTCGGCGGCCAGTACGTTTGTGCTCAAAATGGCGCTGGCGCTGAGTGCGAGCACACAGCGGCTGATCAGTCGGTTCATGGTGGTTCCCTCGGCAGGTCGTTATTGTGGTTTCCGGCGTCTTTGTGCACCGTGGCCCCACGTTACGCAGCTTGGAGGGTGACAAAACGCACGGCGGCGACCCGCTTTTGCACTGCAGCGACCTGCCCCCTTGAATCCACCCGAGAACGGGAGTATCACAGTGCCACGCTGCCCGCCTGACGAGAGCGCCACCATGTCCCAGGATTTCTATTTTTTGCTGATGCCGGGCTTCTCGGCCATTGGCTTTATCTCCGCCCTTGAGCCGCTGCGGGTGGCCAACCGCTTTCGTGGCGAGTTGTACCGCTGGCATGTGCTGAGTGCCGATGGCGGCGCGGTATTGGCGAGCAATGGCATGTCGGTCAACGCCGATGCGGCGTTGGAACCGCTGAAAAAGGGCGCGACATTATTGGTGGTCGCAGGCTTTGAGCCTTTGCAGTTCGCCACGCCGGCGCTGGAACACTGGCTGCGCCGCCTTGATCACGACGGCGTCACCCTCGGCGCCATCGACACCGGCGCCTGCGTCCTTGCCGAAGCCGGATTGCTCGATGGCCACAGGCTTACCCTGCATTGGGAAGCCATCGATGCGTTCAAGGAGTCCTATCCGCACCTCACGGTGACCCAGGAACTCTTCGAGATTGACCGCCGCCGCATCACCTGCGCCGGCGGCACCGCCTCCATCGACCTGATGCTCGACCTGATCGCCCAGGCCCACGGCCCTGAGCTTGCGATCCAGGTTTCCGAACAATTCGTACTCGGCCGCATCCGCCCACGCAAAGACCACCAGCGCATGCAGATCGCCACGCGCTACGGCATCAACAACAAAAAATTGGTGCAAGTGATCGGCGAAATGGAACAACACACCGAGCCGCCCCTGACCACCCTGGCCCTGGCCGAAGCGATCAAAGTCACGCGCCGCCAGTTGGAACGCTTGTTTCGCCTGCACCTGAACGACACCCCGAGCAACTTCTACCTCGGCCTGCGCCTGGAAAAAGCCCGACAGTTGTTGCGCCAGAGCGACCTGAGCGTGCTGGAGGTGAGCATTGCCTGCGGGTTTGAGTCGCCGTCGTATTTCACCCGCAGTTACCGGGCGAGATTTGCGAAGTGTCCGCGGGAGGACCGGCGACGGGAGGTGGTTTGAACCCGCATTTCGAGAGCGACACAGATCAAATGTGGGAGCTGGCTTGCCTGCGATAGCGGTGTGTCAGGCACCGAATATGTTGGCTGAAAGAATGCTATCGCAGGCAAGCCAGCTCCCACACTGGATACTCGGTGTGGCTTATTTTTTTAGCAGGGCCGAGCATGCCGCTTTGTAAGCCTCATGCTGATACTTGTTCAGTGTCGCCGGCAGCTCAAAGTTGTGCTTCTTGTTCTGCGCATTGATCGTCTGCGGCGACAGCAGCGTCACCTCCACACCGTCGAGCAACTGAAACACGCCTTCAATCTTGAACGTGGTTGGGCCGCCGGCGAACTCGCCCTTTTTGCTGCGTTTCTTGATGGCGATGCGTTCGATGGCGTTGGCTTGCACAAACGCCTTCACCTGGGCGGCAAAGGCTTTGACGTTGGCTGCTTCATCGTCATCGTCCAGGGCGATTTTCTTGGTGACCAGGGCGACGTGGCTCAGCGCCTGGTTGTCCAGGGAGGCGACAGCGATGATGGCTTCGCTGCCTTTGATTTCGATGCCGCAAATAGTCATGAATGGCCTTGGTTCAGAAAGAAAGTGGCGTGGATTGTCGCTTATTCCTGGCCAATCGACTCCAAAAACTCCGACCGCTCATCACTCATCCGCGCCAGGCAGTCATTCTGCGCAATCGCATACGCCTTGGTGCCATTCACCGCTGGGAAGGTGTCTACGGCGCAGTCGGCGTCGCGCAATTTTTCCCATTTCTGCTGGGCATCCTTCAGACGAGCGGTAATGTCGGCGAGCTTGGTCTTGTCGCTGCCGTAGGTCGAGGCCGTGCGTTCCAGCAGGCCTTGATAGTTATCTTTGAGCAGTTGCTCGGCGGTGGTTCTGTTGTAAGTGGCGCATTCCAGGGTTTGCTTGTCGTTTTCAATGCCATCGCACGGCGTGCTGTCGGTGTCTTCGGCCGCGTGCGCGGTGGTTGCGATGAGTGCCAAAGCCAGGAAAATCGATTTCATTGCGCCGTCTCATATCAGGTGATGCGGAATTCTGGCTCAAGCGTAAGACAAAGAACAGCCGCGAGTCAGACGTGTCTTGATGCCCTTTGTCGCGGATTGACGCTTTCGGCAATTCCCCTGTCGTTTTTGCACCCGGCTCGGGTTGCCCCTGGGCATATGCTGGCCCCAAAGCGCCGGCAGACGATTCGGCGCATGAATCGCCAATAAGGGGACGCCTGATGAGCCCAGCCGAATTGCACGCCGACAGCATCGTTATCGACGGGCTGATCATTGCCAAGTGGAACCGCGACCTGTTCGAGGACATGCGCAAAGGTGGCCTCACCGCTGCCAACTGCACCGTGTCGGTGTGGGAAGGGTTCCAGGCCACTATCAATAACATCGTGGCCAGCCAGACCCTGATCCGTGAAAACAGCGACCTGGTGATCCCGGTGAAAACCACCGCCGACATCCGCAAAGCCAAGGAACAAGGCAAGACCGGCATCATCTTCGGCTTCCAGAACGCCCATGCGTTTGAGGACCAACTGGGCTACGTCGAGATCTTCAAGCAGCTCGGCGTGGGCGTGGTGCAGATGTGCTACAACACCCAGAACCTGGTCGGTACCGGTTGCTACGAGCGCGACGGCGGCCTGTCGGGTTTTGGCCGTGAGATCGTCGCCGAGATGAACCGCGTTGGCATCATGTGCGACCTGTCCCACGTCGGTTCCAAGACCAGCGAAGAAGTCATCCTCGAATCGAAAAAACCGGTGTGCTACTCCCACTGCCTGCCGTCCGGGCTTAAAGAGCACCCGCGTAACAAATCCGATGAAGAGCTTAAGTTTATTGCGGACCACGGCGGTTTTGTCGGCGTGACCATGTTTGCGCCATTCCTGGCCAAAGGTATCGATTCGACCATCGACGATTACGCCGAAGCCATCGAATACACCATGAACATCGTCGGCGAAGACGCGATCGGCATTGGTACCGACTTTACCCAGGGCCATGGCCAGGATTTCTTCGAAATGCTGACCCATGACAAGGGCTACGCCCGCCGCCTGACCAGCTTCGGCAAGATCATCAACCCACTGGGCATCCGCACCGTGGGCGAGTTCCCCAACCTCACCGAGACCCTGCTCAAGCGCGGCCACAGCGAGCGCGTGGTGCGCAAGATCATGGGCGAGAACTGGGTGAACGTCCTCAAGGACGTCTGGGGCGAATAAGCCACCGCATTACTGCGGACTATCACTACAACAAATTTTCTGGAGTTAAGTTTCCATGGCCAAGATCGCCCCGCAATTACCTATCGAAGTCGACAGCGAGACCGGTGTCTGGACCTCCGACGCCCTGCCGATGCTGTACGTGCCGCGCCATTTCTTCGTCAACAACCACATCGGGATTGAAGAAGTGCTGGGCGCCGACGCCTACGCCGAGATCCTCTACAAGGCCGGCTACAAGTCCGCCTGGCACTGGTGTGAAAAAGAAGCTGAATGCCACGGCCTTGAAGGCGTTGCGGTGTTCGAGCACTACATGAAACGCCTGTCGCAACGCGGCTGGGGCTTGTTCAAGATCCAGGACATCGACCTCGACAAAGGCACCTGCAGCGTCAAGCTGGAGCACTCGGCGTTTGTCTACGTGTACGGCAAGGTCGGGCGCAAAGTGGACTACATGTTCACCGGCTGGTTTGCCGGCGCCATGGACCAGATTCTCGAAGCCCGCGGCAGCAAGATCCGCACCGTCGCCGAACAAGTCTACGGAGGCTCCGAAGAGGGCCACGATGACGGTTTGTTCACCGTCAAGCCGTTGTAAGCCGAGGACCGTGCCATGGCTTTCGAAGCAATGTTTGCGCCGATCCAGATCGGCAAACTGACCATCCGCAACCGCGTGCTCAGTACCGCTCACGCCGAGGTGTATGCCACCGACGGCGGCATGACCACTGAGCGCTATGTTCAGTATTACGAAGAGAAAGCCAAGGGCGGTATCGGCCTGGCAATCTGTGGCGGTTCCTCGGTGGTGGCCATCGACAGCCCGCAGGAATGGTGGAGCTCGGTGAACCTGTCCACCGACCGCATCATCCCGCACTTCCAGAACCTGGCCGACGCCATGCACAAGCATGGCGCCAAGATCATGATCCAGATTACCCACATGGGCCGTCGCTCGCGTTGGGACGGTTTCAACTGGCCAACGCTGATGTCGCCGTCTGGCGTGCGTGAGCCGGTGCACCGTGCTACCTGCAAGACCATCGAGCCGGAAGAGATCTGGCGCGTGATCGGCAACTACGCCCAGGCCGCACGGCGCGCCAAGGCCGGTGGCCTGGACGGCGTGGAGCTGTCCGCCGTGCACCAGCACATGATCGACCAGTTCTGGAGCCCACGGGTCAACAAGCGTACTGACGAATGGGGCGGCACCTTTGAAGGCCGCATGAAGTTCGGCCTGGAAGTATTGAAGGCCGTGCGCGCCGAAGTCGGTGACGATTTCTGCGTAGGCATGCGCCTGTGCGGTGACGAGTTCCACCCGGACGGCCTGTCCCACGAGGACATGAAGCAGATCGCCAAGTACTACGACGACACCGGCATGCTCGATTTCATCGGCGTGGTGGGCTCGGGTTGCGATACCCACAACACCCTGGCCAACGTGATCCCGAACATGAGCTACCCGCCGGAGCCGTTCCTGCACCTGGCGGCGGGCATCAAGGAAGTGGTCAAGGTTCCGGTGCTGCACGCGCAGAACATCAAGGACCCGAACCAGGCCACGCGCATTCTGGAAGGCGGTTATGTGGACATGGTCGGCATGACCCGTGCGCACATCGCCGACCCGCACCTGATCGCCAAGATCAAGATGGGCCAGATCGACCAGATCAAGCAATGCGTCGGCGCCAACTACTGCATCGACCGCCAGTACCAGGGGCTGGATGTGCTGTGCATCCAGAACGCCGCGACCTCCCGTGAATACATGGGCGTGCCGCACATCATCGAAAAATCCACCGGTCCCAAGCGCAAAGTCGTGGTGGTGGGCGCAGGCCCAGCCGGGATGGAGGCAGCACGCGTGGCGGCCGAGCGCGGCCACGACGTGACCCTGTTCGAAAAGAAAGAGTTTATCGGCGGGCAAATCACCACCGCGTCGAAGGCACCGCAACGCGACCAGATCGCCGGGATCACGCGCTGGTTCCAGTTGGAGCTGGCACGCCTGAAAGTCGACCTGCGACTGGGTGTCGCCGCTGACGCCGACACCATCCAGGACCTGCGTC
The DNA here is from genome assembly GCF_002255865.1 of Pseudomonas sp. PGPPP1. NCBI lineage: Bacteria > Pseudomonadati > Pseudomonadota > Gammaproteobacteria > Pseudomonadales > Pseudomonadaceae > Pseudomonas > Pseudomonas sp. PGPPP1. Next base: position 163,381 of record NZ_NKIG01000003.1, read on the forward strand.
CGGACGTGGTCGTGTTGGCAGTGGGTGGGCATCCGTTCATCGAGCAAAACGAACACTGGGGCGCGGCTGAAGGCCTGGTGGTCAGCAGTTGGGACGTGCTCGACGGCAAGGTAGCGCCGGGCAAGAACGTGCTGGTGTACGACACCATTTGCGAATTCACCGGTATGTCGGTGGCGGATTTCCTGGCGGACAAAGGCAGCCAGGTGGAGATCGTCACCGACGACATCAAGCCCGGCGTGGCCATCGGCGGTACGTCGTTCCCGACTTACTACCGCAGCATGTACCCCAAGGAAGTGATCATGACCGGCGACATGATGCTGGAAAAGGTCTACCGCGAAGGCGACAAGCTGGTGGCGGTGCTGGAGAACGAATACACCGGCGCCAAAGAGGAGCGGGTGGTGGATCAGGTGGTGGTCGAGAACGGCGTGCGTCCTGACGAAGCCATCTACTACGCACTCAAGGAGGGTTCGCGCAACAAGGGCCAGATCGACGTTGAAGCCTTGTTCGCGATCAAGCCGCAACCGTGCCTGAGCGAGGCGGGGGATGGCTACTTGCTGTTCCGCATCGGCGACTGCGTGGCGCAGCGTAATACCCACGCTGCGATCTACGACGCCCTGCGCCTTTGCAAGGATTTCTGACGGCTTGCCTGCATCCCTGTGATGGGAGGTTGTAACTGTAGTGAGCGGGCTTGCCCCGCGCTGGGTGGCGAAGCCACCCCAAACTAGACGCCGCGGGGTTTCAGATAAACCGAGGTACCTGGTTTTAGGGCGGCTTCGCCACCCAGCGCGGGGCAAGCCCGCTCACTACAGACAAGCTCTTTACCACAACATGAACCCGTGCAAGACCCGAGGTCTTTGGGAGCTTCACCATGCTGAACACCCTTCTTCCCATCCTGCTGTTTGCCGCCCTGGGCCTTGCCGTCCTCGGCGCCCTGCGCCGGGTGAACATGTGGCGCCGTGGCCGTGCATCCAAGGTCGACCTGCTGGGCGGCCTGTTGGCCATGCCCAAGCGCTACATGGTCGACTTGCACCACGTGGTCGCCCGCGACAAATACATCGCCAACACCCACGTGGCCACGGCCTTGGGCTTTGTGCTGTCGGCGTTGCTGGCGATCCTGGTACACGGTTTCGGCCTGCATAACCGCATCCTCGGCTATGCCTTGCTGCTGGCTTCGGTGCTGATGTTTGTCGGTGCCACCTTCGTCTACCTGCGCCGTCGTAACCCGCCGGCGCGGCTGTCCAAAGGCCCGTGGATGCGCCTGCCGAAAAGCCTGATGGCGTTTTCGGTGAGCTTCTTCCTGGTGACCTTGCCGGTGGCCGGAATTCTGCCGGAGGACTTCGGCGGCTGGCTGCTGGCTGCATTGCTCAGTGTCGGCGTGTTGTGGGGTGTGTCCGAGATGTTCTTCGGCATGACCTGGGGCGGTCCGATGAAACATGCCTTCGCCGGTGCCCTGCACCTGGCCTGGCACCGCCGCGCCGAACGCTTTGGGGGTGGCCGTTCCACCGGTTTGAAGCCGCTGGATCTCAGCGACAAAACCGCACCGCTGGGCGTAGAAAAACCCAAGGATTTCACCTGGAACCAACTGCTCGGTTTTGACGCCTGCGTGCAATGCGGCAAGTGCGAGGCCGCGTGCCCTGCGTTTGCTGCAGGCCAGCCGCTGAATCCTAAAAAGCTGATCCAGGACATGGTCGTCGGCTTGGCCGGCGGCACTGACGCCAAGTTCGCCGGTAGCCCCTATCCAGGCAAAGCGATTGGCGAACACAGCGGCAATCCGCATCAACCCATCGTCAATGGTTTGGTGGACGCCGAGACCCTATGGTCGTGCACCACCTGCCGCGCCTGTGTCGAAGAATGCCCGATGATGATCGAGCACGTGGACGCCATCGTCGACATGCGCCGCCACCTCACCCTGGAAAAAGGCGCCACCCCGAACAAGGGCGCCGAAGTCCTCGAAAACCTGATCGCCACCGACAACCCTGGCGGCTTCGCACCCGGTGGCCGGTTGAACTGGGCGGCGGATCTGAACCTGCCGTTGCTCAGCGAAAAGGGCAGCTGCGACGTACTGTTCTGGGTCGGCGACGGTGCCTTCGACATGCGCAACCAACGCACCCTGCGTGCGTTCGTCAAAGTGCTCAAGGCTGCCGGTGTCGACTTCGCCGTGCTCGGCCTGGAAGAACGCGACAGCGGTGACGTGGCCCGCCGCCTGGGCGATGAAGCGACATTCCAGTTGCTGGCCTCGCGCAATATCCAGACCCTGGCCAAGTACAGCTTCAAGCGCATCGTCACCTGCGACCCGCACAGTTTCCATGTGCTGAAAAACGAATACGGCGCCTTCAACGGCAACTACCTCGTGCAGCACCACAGCACCTTCATGGCCGAGCTGATCGACGAGGGCGCGCTGAACCTGGGCCAGCACAAGGGCAACAGCGTGACCTATCACGACCCGTGCTACCTGGGCCGCTACAACGGCGAATACGAGGCGCCGCGCCAAGTGCTGCGGGCGCTGGGTATCGAGGTCAAGGAGATGCAACGCTCGGGCTTCCGTTCGCGCTGCTGCGGTGGCGGTGGCGGTGCGCCGATCACTGACATACCCGGCAAGCAACGTATTCCGGACATGCGCATGGAAGACATCCGCGAAACCGGCGCTGAGCTGGTGGCGGTGGGTTGCCCGCAATGTACGGCGATGCTCGAAGGCGTGGTCGAACCGCGCCCGTTGATCAAGGACATCGCCGAACTGGTGGCCGACGCCTTGCTGGAAGACGCCCCGCCGGCCAAAGCCCCGTTGAAACGCGAACCTGCGGAGGTGCACTGATGAGCGACATTATCCGCCGCGACCCACGGGCCGAATGGATCGCCCGCAACCGTCTGCACCCGCTGCACGCGGCGATGCAGCCGGTACAACACAGTTGGATGGGGCCTAACGGCGTCATACGCAAGAACGTACATGGTGTCGGTTTTATCGGCCCCAATGGCATCAAGCGCATCGACCGCAGTGGCGCTCAGCAAGGTGGCGCGGCCAAGCGTACGGCGGCGGTGGAAGTCTTGCTGCCGTTGCATCAGCTTGCAGCCCCTGCGTTCTACATCAACGTGGTGCCGGACATGGTCGGTGGCCGCTTGAGCAGCCACGACCGCGACTTGCTCGGCCTGGCTCGCCAGTTGGCGGGCAGCGACGGTGCGGTGTTGGCGGTGGTGTTTGGCGAACACAAGGAGAGCGCGTTTGCCACCGCTGGCGTCGACCGGCTACTGGTGCTGGACGGCCACGAGTTCGACGGTTATTCACCAGAGCAACGCGTGCAAGGTTTGCGCGCTGTGGATAACCAGTTCAACCCGCGCCACTGGTTGCTGCCGGACAGTCGCAGCGGTGGCGGTGAGCTGGGACGGCGTTTTGCTGCCAGCCTCAAAGAGCGTCCGGCCACGCGTGTCTGGCAAATCAAGGGTGACGAGTGTATCGGTCGCGCTGGCGCGGGCCAGGAAGACTTGGCTCGCCCTCTGCCACGCTTGATCCTGGCCGCCGCCGAATGCGCCGAGCCGGTCAGCGAAACCCGTCACGAAGTGCTGCCCGTGGAGTTGTCCACAGCCCTGGCGCGCAGCTTGCCGCGTATCGAGGATCTCGGTGCGGTGGCGGTAGACCCGGCGGCAATCCCGATGGCCGAAGCGGAATTCATTTTCTCCGGCGGCAACGGCGTGAAGGACTGGGCGTTGTTCCACCAGACCGCCGCCGCCCTCGGCGCCACAGAAGGCGCCTCGCGAGTGGCGGTGGACGACGGCTTCATGGCCCGTGATCGCCAGGTCGGTGCCAGCGGCACCTGGGTCACGGCGCGGGTGTATGTGGCCGTGGGTATTTCCGGGGCGATCCAGCACCTGCAAGGCATCGGTGCCTGCGACAAGGTGGTGGCGATCAACCTGGACCCTGGCTGCGACATGATCAAGCGTGCCGACCTGTCGGTGATCGGCGAAAGCGCCGCGATTCTGCAAGCCTTGATCGCGGCGGTGGAAACCTACCGCAACGGCGCCAAGCGCGATGCGGCCTGAGGATATGACCATGACCACGAATGTCATCAGCCTGGTGTCCATCGGCGCCCACCCAACTTCCGGGCGCCCGCGCCGTGCCGAGCAGGATGCGCGCGCGGTGGAGCTGGGTTTGCAACTGGCTGGGGATAAGTTGCAGGTGCTGCATGCTGGCAACATAAATGAACCGACCCTGCGCAGTTATCTGGGCATGGGTTTGCCGCAACTGCACGTACTGGAACAACCGGCGGGCAGCGATGCGTTGCCGGTACTCGGTGATTATCTGCGCGAAGCCGGCGCCCACGTGGTGCTGACTGGCAGCCAGGCGGAAACCGGCGAAGGTTCGGGCATGTTGCCGTTCTTGCTCGCCGAGCAATTGGGCTGGCCGCTGATCGTCGGGCTGGCGCAGGTGGAGTCCATCGACGGCGGCGTGGCCCATGTGCTGCAAGCGTTGCCGCGTGGTCAACGCCGGCGCTTGAAGGTGCGCTTGCCGTTTCTGGCGACGGTGGACAATGCCGCGCCCAAGCCAAGGCAGAGCGCCTACGGCCCGGCGCAACGCGGTGAGTTGGCGGCGCATGAGGTTGTGATTGAAGAGGATGAGTTGTTCACCGGCGCCGTGCTGCAACCGGCCAAGCCTCGGCCCAAGCGGTTGAAGGTGATCAAGGCCAAGAGCGGCGCGGATCGGATGAAAGCCGCGACGGCCAAGGCCAGCGGTGGCGGTGGGCAAGTGCTCAAGGGTGTGAGCCCGGAGGAGGGGGCGCAGGCGATTCTCAAGTTGTTGGTGGAAGAGGGCGTGGTGCGCTGACTTGAAAACGCCCCGTAGTCCTGTGGGAGCTGGCTTGCCTGCGATAGCGGTGTATCAGCTAAGGCTGTGCAAGCTGACCCTCCGCTTCCGCTATCGCAGGCAAGCCAGCTCCCACACTTGATCTTCATTGTGTCTGGGGTGGCGGCGCGGGCTTAGGCACCAAGTCCGGCAACGGCGGCGGCAGTGGTGCCCAGTTGGCATCCGGCTGCTGCATCGGCGGCGGTATCGCCGGTGTCGGATCACCGCCTAGGGGTTTGAGGATCATTTTCTCGGTGGTGTCCCGCAGGATCATGCCCTCCGTCGAACTCCGCGCCTCGGTACCACTGTGGAACGTGCTGATCTGCGAGATCGGCAGGTCCAGGTTACGTTCGATCCTGGGTGTCAGCAGCAGGATGATCTCGGTTTTCTGTTGGGTATTTTGATTGGTGCCGAACAGCTTATTGCCGAGCCACGGGATCTGGCTCAACCACGGCAAACCCGATCCTTCATCGACGTCTGCGGTGCGGATAAGCCCGGAGACAACCTGGGTTTCATTGTTGCGCGCGGTCAACAGTGTCTTGGTGGAGCGCGAGCCCAATTCAAAGGTGGCGGGTACGTTTTCCGAACCGGGAATTCGCTTGGTGATGTGGCTCATTTCCACATTCAGTTCCAGGTTCACCTCATCGCTCAGGCTGATGTTGGGCTTGACCGTGATCTGTAGCCCTACGTCCTGGTAAGACACCGACGAGGTGGTGATCTGGTTGGCGGTGGTGGTGGTGACCACGGGAATCTTGTCACCGATATTCACTGCGGCCTCTTCACGATTACGCACCCTCACCCTGGGGTTTGCCAAGGTGACCGTGTTGCCACTGCGCTGCAGCATATTGATGCGCGCCGAAGTACTGCCGGCATCCAGCAGAATGTTGTCGCCATTGATGCCGCGCAAGGCGCTGATGGGGGTGCCCGCCAGCCCGGCGGGCACATTCGCCAGGTTGCCCACCGACACACCCACGCTTTCCGGGTACTTGATGCCCAGGTTCAATTCGTCCGTGAGGCTGACTTCCAGCACCTGGATATCAATGGTCACCTCCGACTGCGCGATATCAATGGCCTCGACCATCTTTTCCACCGCACTCAGGGTGTCCAACCCGTCACGCACGATCACCGCATTCAGGCGCTCGTCCACCAGCACCTCCTTAGGCTTGAGCACTTGCTTGATCTCGGCGGCAACGACTTTGGCGTCGCCATGGCTCAGGTAAAAAGTACGCACTGCCAACTCGCGGTATTCACGCTCTTTGTCAGGGCGTTTGGGGTAGATCAGGATCGTGTTGCGGTTGAGGATCTTCTTCTCCAGGCCTTGTGTCGTCAGCAAGAGGTTCAGCGCATCTTCGGCAGTGGTGCGGGTGGCCGTCATGCTCGCCGAAGCACTGGGGTTCACGTCTTTGTCGATGACAAAGTTGACCCCCGACAGGCGCGCGATGGTTTCGAAAATCGTGGTCAGGCTTTGGGCGCTGAACTCCAGGCTCAAGGGTTTGCGCATGGCGTCAGTGAGGTCTGCGCTGAGGTAGTCGGCGCTCACCAGCTCGCGGGTCAGTGCATTGCGAAAGTCCAACGCTTCTCGGTAATTGGGTTTTTGCGCGATGATCTGGCGCACCAGGTTGAGTGCTTCCACCGGGTTGGCGCGTTTCATTTCGTAGGCGCGTGCCAGTTGTGGGCGCAGTTGCTTCATGTCCTGGATGCTTTGGATTTCCTGACGTGCCCCAAGGTTGCTGGGGTCGTATTTGAGGATGGTTTCCAGCGCCTGGATGGCGGCCACGTCGTCGCCGCGCATCAGGGCGGTGCTGGCCTCGCGGCTGTATTGGGCGACCAGCAGTTCCAGTTTGCCGAATTGCGCGCTGCGTAATTGCACGTCGTCGGGGGATTGCTTGGCTTCGGCTTGCAGCACCTCGACCGAGCGCACGATGTCGCCCTTCTGGCGCAATTCATCGCTTTGCTTGATCGCGTTCTGTGTCTGGCAGGCGCCGAGCAACGCCAGCATCAGGCTTAAGGACATCCTCGAACGCTTCGCCATGACGGTGTCCTCTCCCGGTCAGTGAGTGTCCAGGCGCAAGGTGCTGGCATGCTTGAGCGGCATGTAGGTCAGCACCACGGCGGTATCGGTGAGTTTGTCCAAGCGGTAGTGCGCGTCCAGCATCTTGCCGGGAACGATGCGGCCAGGAACCGAGCAACGGTTGCACAAGGTGTATTGAGTGCCGTTGCCGCGCAGCACGACGATTTTCGATTGGTTCTCGAAGCGCCATTGCGCAGTGACGGTGAACGGCAGCGGTGGGGGCCTGGGCGGCGAGTTATCCACCGGTGTCAGCGGCGGTGGTGGGGTCCAGGTTTGGGCGGGGAACAGGTCGATCACCGTGCTCGCCACCGGTCCTGGCGTTGAGACGGGAGCGGGTTCGATGGGTTTGGCGACCCCCGCTACGGGCGCAAGGGGGGGACTGTCCGGCGTGTCCTGCCAGAACAGCCAGCCGCAGACGACCAGGGTCAGCAGCAACAGCAGACGTAAATACAGCGGCAGTTTCATTCCACCACCCCCAGTACGCTGACCTTGAGGTTGATGCTCAGCATGCCGCTGATGATTTCCTTGCGCTCCAGCGTCACGCTCTCGATGCGTACTGCCGGTTCCTGTGCCACGTCGGTCAAGGCTTCACGTAGCAGGACATATGGGCCGGTGAGCGGGATGTCCACGTCCAGCCGTTGCAATCCGGTATCACCGGGTGCGGAATAGGCCAGGGTGGTTTGTTCGATGATGAAGCCGCGTCGGGTAAGGGTGCCCAGCAGTTTCTCCACGCGTGGGGCGAAGTCGTCGGCGCTGGGCATTTTTTCGACCACCGCGGGCTCGGTGACATGCACATTCTGCGGTTGTTCACCGATGCCCGCTTCCAGCTCCTCGCGTCGCAGGGTGTCGGCGGCACCCGCCGGGTGAATCACGCTGATTTCAATCAACAACGCTGCCGCCATCACGCCGAGGGCCAGCAGCCCCCAGAAGCCGAGGTTCTGCTGCCACTGCATCAAGTGCCAGCGCAGGCGTGGCAGGTAGCGCGTGAGGGCTTCCATGGGCGGCTTACCCCGCGCCAATGGCGAGTTTGACCTGAACCGGGTGTTGCGGGTCGTTGGTCTTGCGCGCGCTTTGCTGCAGGTTCACGTGTACGCCAGGCTGGGTCTTGAGCCGCTCGACAAAACGGAACGCATCGCCCAGCGCCTTGGCTTCCAGGTCCAGGTGCAATAACTGCGTCTGGGTGTTGACCTCCACCCGTGTCAGGGCGATCTCCCGGGACCAGGCCTGGGCCACTGAGTCCATCAGCGCGAAGGGCGTCGCCGATTGTTTGGAGAACGCCGCCAGCTGCTGTTTTTGTCGAGGCGAGAGGCGGATGGCGGCCTGGATCAACTGCTCCTGCCGGCGTGTCAGTTGGATAAAGTGCTGTTCCAGTTCATCGGTCTGCAGTTGTTGCTCTTCCATGCGTTGCCAGTGCTGCCAGGTAGTGAACAACAGCCCTGTCGCCAGCAGCCACAGCACCGCCACCAGCGGTCGATGGGGGCTGTTGGCATGTTGGAAATCAATACCGGGCGCGCGTGGGGTGCTCAGGTGTTGGCGGATGGCTGCGAGGTTGAACTTCATGCGGGCAATTCCTCCAGCCATGGATGCAGTGGCCCCAGCCAATCCTCGGTGCGGCGATTGGCGACGATCAGCGTGACAGGGGCCTGCTGTTGCGCGAGCACGTCGGCGGTGAACAGGTTGTCGCTCAATGCGCTGCCGGGATGTGTGGGCAGCACGCATACCTGATGGGGGATGCCCTGTTGCCGGTAGAGGCAACTGAGGCCTTCCGATTCAGGCACCGCCAGCACGCAGTCATCGGGCAATCGCCGCCAGTACTGTTGCGCCACGGCGGTCAGCAGCGGGGTGCAGGTCAGCAGCGGCAGACGGTGCAGCTTGAACAGCTCGCGCAGGTCTTGCAGCAGGTCCTTTGGGGTGGCGACCGCCAAGCGTGGTTGGCCGAACACGCTATTGGCGACCTGTACCTGCCAGCGCTCTGCATCGATGCCGGCCTGTTGATGGAAAGTAGCTTCGGCAAAGTTCTGCCAGTCAGCGTGGCTGTACAGGCCCGTTTGCCACGCCAGCATCAGGTAGTGCACATGGGGAAATCCGAGCAGCACCGTGGCGCGGTCCAAGAAGCGCAAACGGCCACGGGGTGCTTGCTCCAGCAAGGCCGCGCAGGCACTCAATGGCTCACCCGCTTGCTCCGCACGCCACACCCTCGCACCGCGCCAACGTGGGCGTGCCGCCCAGACGGCCCCGCTGCTGTGCAGCCACACCACATGCTCAATAAAGGGAAATGACACGGTGGATCTCCTTGAGCGTGGTGTCGCCTTGTGCGGCGTGGGCCAGGGCAATATCGCGGATGAACACGTGGCCGGCTTCGCGCGCCAGTTCGCGCAAGGTGGACGCCGAGCTGCGGTTGAGCAGGCCTTCCTTGATGCTGTCAGTCACGCTGAGCACTTCGGCCAGGGCCAACCGGCCGCGGTAGCCGGTGTGACGACAGGCTTCGCAGCCTTTACCCACGCGGTAATGACCTTGTTGCAGTTGCGCTTCGGGTACATGGGCAAGGCGGGCAAGTTCCGCGTCTGGCTTGGCATCGACGCCGCAGTCCGGGCAGATCCGCCGTACCAGGCGTTGGGCGACCACGCCGTTGAGGGCCTCGACAAAACTGGCTGGGTCCACGTCCATGTAGGTGAAGCGCTCCAACACACTGAATGCGCTGTTGGCGTGCACCGACGACATCACCAAGTGCCCGGTGAGCGCCGCCTGCACCGCGATGCCTGCGGTTTCGCCGTCGCGGATTTCACCCACCAGGATCGTGTCCGGGTCGTGGCGCAGGATCGAGCGCAGGCCACGGGCGAAGGTCAGGCCCTTCTTGTCATTCACCGGTATTTGCAGCACGCCGGGCAACTCGTATTCCACCGGGTCTTCGATGGTGATGATCTTTTTCTCGCCGGTGTTGGTCTCCGACAAGGCGGCGTACAAGGTGGTGGATTTGCCGCTGCCGGTGGGCCCGGTGACCAGCAACATGCCGTAGGGCTCGTTGGCCAGGATGCGTATTCGCGCGATGGTATCGGCGGCCAGGCCGAGGCTTTCCAGGTTCAGGGATTCGCCCCGTTGCGACTTGTCGAGAATGCGCAGCACCGCATCTTCACCGTGGATGCTGGGCATGATCGACACACGAAAATCCACCTCACGACCCTGGATTTTCATCTTGAAACGCCCGTCCTGGGGCACGCGTCGCTCGCCGATATCCAGCTCCGACAAGACCTTGATGCGCGACAGTGCCTGCTCGGCCATGTCCAGGCCATTGGCCTTGCCCATCTTCTGCAAGACACCGTCGATGCGGTACTTGATCTCCAGGCCTTCGGGGTTGGTCTCGACGTGAATATCACTGGCGCGACTCTGCAATGCATCGAACAGCATGGAGTTGACCAGGCGCACCACTGGGTTGTCGTCGCGGGCGATGCTGCTCAAGGATATTTCCTGGGCGGCTTGGCTGACGCGGGCGCTTGCGTCGTCCTCGCCAAACGGTTGCATGACCCGCTGGCTGGCCTCCGCGAGGGCAAGCTGAGCCTTGACCGCGCCCGGCAGGCTCATGGCCAGGGGCAGTGCGCGCAGGCCGGAAGTGGACTGGATCCAGTGCCGATTGGCCAAGGCAAACGGGTCGCCTAGCACCAGGCAGGTCTGGTCTTGGTAGTCCACGGGCAGCACGTTGTGAATCAGTGCCTGGGGCAGTGACAGCACGTCAAACCGCCAATGGTTTTCCAGCAGATGTTTGGGCTCAATGGCGCGCATGCCCAGTGGCGCGGCGATGGTTGGCAGTTGATCCGGTGCTTTGTCCAGCACCTCCAGCAGGTAGTTGGCCAACGACATCGAGCGCTGTTCTGCCAGTGCTTGCCATTGCCGTGTCTGCTCGCTCATGGCGTTACCCCTGTATGGACCCGGCCAGTTCAAAGATCGGCATGTACAGCATGAACACGATCAGGCCGATCAGGCCGCCCACCACCAGCATCAGTATCGGCTCGAAGACCTTGCTGAACAGCTCGATGGCGCGTTCCAGCGCTTCATCGTGAAACTGCGCAATACGCTCGCACATCGCCGCCAACTCGCCGCTTTGCTCGCCCACGCGCAGCAGGCGCTCGGCGACGGCGGTGGTCAGTTGGTGACGCGCCAGGGACGTGGACAACGGCTGTCCGGCCCTTATGTCGGTCATGGCGTGGCGCAGATCGCCTTGGCGCTCGAGGGGCAGCAGCGCGCCGGACAGCTCCACGGCCGTGACGACCGGCATGCCGCCCATCAACAACATGCCGGCGGTGCGATAAAAACGCGCGAGGATAAACAGCGTGCGTTGAGCGCCCAGGCTGGGAATTTTCCAGAACAGGTTGGCGACCTGGCGCTTGAAGGCGGCGCTGCGAAAGAGCACGACCAGCGTGGCGATTGCTACCGCCATGCCGATCAGCAGCTCGGTGCCTCGCGTGTCTACCAGCGCGCCCCACCACACCATGAAGCGTGCGGTAGCAGGCAGGTCGGCGACCGAGTCGAACACCGAAGCGAAGCGCGGAATCACAAAAAACAGCAGGAACAGCAGGATCAGCGCACCCACGCTCAACACCACCAAGGGGTACATCAGTGCGCCGCTCACGCGTTTTTTCACGGTCTCCAAGTGCGCTTCAAAATGGTGATAACGACGCAGGGCTACGGCCAGTTGGCCGCTGTGCTCCGAGGACGCCACGGTGGCGACCAACAGCTCAGGAAACGTCTGTGGCTTGAGCTGCATCGCCTTGGACAATGAGTTGCCTTCGTACATCGAAGCGAGCAAGTCGCTCATGACTTGGCGGTTGATGCCCGGCGGTGCTTTATCGCGCAGGGTCTCCACGGCTTCTACCAGCACCAGGCCGGCGTCGAGTAACACCACCAATTCCTGGATAAACAGGCCGAGGGCAAATTTTGCGCGACGACTGGGCAATGTTAGTTGGCGTCGGGCCTTGAGCGAGATGACTTGGGCGCCATCGGCTTGCAGTTGTTGGCGAGCCTGAGCCACGTCGAGGGCTTGCAGGCGCAGGGTCTGCAAATGGCCGTCACGGATGATGCGGGCATCGATGTCGATCATGGGGTTTGCCTGGCCAGTTGTTGCCGTTGTTGCAACAACACGCCGTAGTAGCGCCAAACCGCCAACGCATAGCGTGCACGGCGCTCATCGCGGCCGGGTTTGCCCCCGGCGTTATAGGCGCCGACGGCCTGCCAGCCGTAGCCCTTCTCTTGGATGAACCCGGCAAGGATCCACGCACCGACCATCACGCTGGTGCACGGCTGAGCCAGCAGGTGCTGCTCGGTGATGCCGAAGCGTGCCAACGCGGGCAAGTGGCGGCTGTTGATCTGCATCAGGCCGATGTCCTGGGTGCCGTCGCCGTTGATATTGCGTGCGTTGGGGTTGAGGTTGGATTCGACCTTGGCGATCGCATACAGCAGCAGCGGGTCGACGTGGTAGCGGCTGGCCGCCAGTTGCCAACAGTTGGCCTGGGCGGTGCCCGTGAGGCACAGCAGGGTCAGGGCAATCCGCAGGGTGTGCATATCACAGGCCGTACACGATGTCGGCGTAGGTGTTCACACCACCGGCTTTGCCATCGCGGCCCAGCGAGATGATTTCCACATCGTTGGGCGGTGTGCCGGGGTTCTTGTACAGGTACGGGTTGCCCCAGGGGTCTGGTGGCAGCGTCTTCAAATAGGGCCCTTGCCAATTGCCCGCGTTGGCGGGGCGGGTAGTCAGTGCGTTGAGGCCGAGGGTTTCGTCGGGGTAGTTGCCGTTGTCGAGACGGAACTGATTCAAGGCGTCGGCGAGGGACTTCATCTGGCCTTGGGCGGTCTGGACTTTGGCCAGTTCCAGGCGATCGAACATCTTCGGGCCGACGTAGCCGGCGAGGAGGGCGATGATCAGCAGGACGACCAGCAGTTCCAACAGCGTGAAGCCGCGTAGGGGGCTGTGGATAAGCGAACGATTGCGCATGGAGATACCCTGTGGGAGTGCCAAGGTACGGCGGTTGTGTGTAACTCTCCCGGCCCGCGTTTTTTACGCGGGCACCGCCGGTAGGACTGCGTTGTACTTCTTCAACTGTAGCGTTGTCGTGTATAGGGCGCGGTGAGGCGCCCTATAACGTTTGGCTCTGACATTTATTGGATTAACGAATATACCCAGTGGGCTACTGGACCTCGTCCCATGCTTGCTCCCAGGCAGTGCCTGAACCGGGCGCATAAGCCCATGCCGCACCCGCACACCACGCGGTATAAGGGTGAGGTTTGCACTTATAGTTTTTACCGTTGTTGCTCACGACATCTCCATCTTTATAAGGAGTGCCCTCTTTATAAGCCGGATGATCCCCGCCGCCGCCCGCAGGCGTTACCGTAAAATCAAACTCCGCTTGGCTGGTTTTTCCATTTTTTTGATCACGAATATTAAGTCGCGCTTTGAAGGGGGTTGATTGGGTGACGGTGGGTGCTTTCCCGCTCGCTGTACTGTTACCTTGTGAGCCGACCAATCCTGGGATAGCCCATTGATAAAGCAGTGGTCCGTTGCTACCGGATGAAGCCGTGCCATTGAACGTGAAGGAGTCTCCCGACTTTATCGATGTTGGTCCCGTGATTCGTGCTACGGGTGGAGCCGGGTTCACTGGGCCGGTGCCCCCCCCTTCAATAATCGACATTGCTTGGGAGTAACCTTCTTGTTTAACAAATGTGGAGTTAAGAAGTGCATCGACATCATTGAAAGTAACGATATCGTTTTCCAGTTCACCGATCTCGGCATCCGTTGCATTCACCTTGCTCGCCAGCTCCTTCCCCCACTTACCTGGAGGCAGATTGGATTGGGTAATGAGAAGCTCGATATCGACAATTTCGCTAACTTTACTGTCCCTGCCGAAAATCCGGTAGTGCACAGCATCGCCAGGTTTAAGGGCTTGCATGTCAGGCTTAATGAACTGACCTAAGTTGTAGCGTTTACTCGGTACGCTATTGCCCTTGAAATTCACATCTGAGCAACCGATAAAAAACTCACCATGCGGGTCGCTCCTGACCCAGATGGTAACGATCAAGCCATTTCCCAAGAGTCCACTTGGGATTGTTCTCACAATCTCAAAGTATCCCCAGGCCCCCGAGATTTTTGGTGGGTTATTGGGGGGATAGACGGTTTTGGCAACGGTGAGTAATTCGGGTTGTGCTAAAGGCGTCAGATCGCTCCATTTGAGCGTGTCAGTAGCGCTGTTGAAGCCAGCTCTCGTTGTAAATGCATAGAACGTACTGGGCACATGAGGGGCTGTACCGATGAGGCGCATCGTCAGGGGTTGCCCAGGGGTGACATCGGTTTTTGTCCAATCGGGCAAAGGGAGGTCCAAACTGGCCTTTTTCGGATCATTCGCGGAGCATATCTGACCATCTTTAATGATTGCCTTGATCTGATCCAGCGTTGGATTATCAATCAACGGAATGTGCGCAACCTCATTCCACTGTTGTGCGGGATATACTTTTTCCGCATCGGTATTAAATATTTTTGCCGACTCTCGGCAACCTTTATCAAGGATCGGTGGCTGCCAGTAACCTCCGGTAACTTGGCAGTTCACTGCGCGCGTCTGCGGGAAGTCTAATGCGCCATGGGCCCAGACCAGCGCGGGCGCCAGTAATACTGCCGCCAACACCCACTTAAACAAATGCTCCGTATATCGCTGTAAATTATTCATGCTCTAGTCCACCTTCAATTCAGATAAACAAGTTCCGAACTGCTGGAACGATCAGTGTGATTATTCAATTGGCATCATGGGTCAGCTGATCTCCCTTGGGACCGGTGCGGGTTGCAGGATTACTCTGTACAGAGCCATACAGAAACACCCACCCTTGATAACTACCTTGCCCTGTAAAACTTTGGTTGCTGGCTATGAAGTTGCCTTGTTTAAACGGCGTGCCCTTGGCCTTGCTGAACACGCCCATGATGGTTTCGCCGGGGCCTTCAACCACACCCCATTCGGCGGTGCCGGTGAGCGGGTCGTCGTAGGCCCGACGCAGGTAGCGTTTGATCGTCGGTTGGCGGCCGTCTAGCACCAGGTCATCGAGGGACTTGGGAAAGGTGTTGCCCTCCCGGTAATACAACCCAATCGCCCGGCGGATTTCATTGCCGCGTGCCAACAACTCCTGCTCGCGCTCGCGCTGCAACACGCTGGACCACAGCGTGCCCACTTCCATCAGCATTACGGCCACCACGGCCACCGTCACCAACATGCCCATGAACACCGAGCCTTGCTGGCGTTGCTTACCAGTCGGCATAGGTGCTCCCGTCTTTCGCAGTGCCGGGAGCGCCGCTGCGCACATCGCCCAGGCCTTGTTCGTCGGAGGGTTGCAGTTGCCAGGTGTCTCGTTTACCAGTCACCGGATCCACCGGGATTTCCCGCAGGTAGCGGCGGTCCACCAGGGCTTGCAGGGAGTCGGGGTTAGTGCCGTGGTCTTCGCGAAATTGATCCAGCGCCTGGCGGATGGACGACAGGTTATGGCGCAGCACGGTTTCCTGGGCCTTGGCGTGCTGGCGGAAATATTGGGGGGTCACCAAGGTCATGAGGGTGGCGATAATCGCCATGACCACCAGCAACTCGATCAGGGTAAAACCCTGGTTACCACTGGCTGTATGACGTTCCATTCAAACTCTCCCGGGTGCTGCGGGATGAAACGTCAAATACATCTTCTCCCTCTTGTGGGTTATCAGCGGTGCTTTTGTAGCTGCGCAGTTGCCAGGTTTTTTCAGGCGCAAGTTCGGGGCACTCGCACACAGGGTCGCGGGGAATACGGCGCAGGAAATAGAGTTTGTTGCCTTGCAGGTTGGTTTTGTCTGTGACCCCTTCAACCAACACGTGCAGGGTGGGCGGATAACCACTTGCGCTGAGGCTTTTTTCAACACGCCCGTCGTCAGTGGCTTCTTTGTAGGAGTCGATCGCGCGCCGTATTTCCCGCAACGAGCGTTGCAAGTCGAGTTCCCGGTCGCGTTTACCCATCAGTGCCGTCAGCGGATAAGCCACTGTCGCGAGCGTGGCCAGCAGGGCCAGCGTCAGTAGTAATTCAATCAGCGTAAAACCTTTGGCGCAGTGATGGCTGGGGTTGCCCTGCCACGTCACCGTTCTGATCTCCTGTTATCCCGCCAAGGACTTCCGCATTAACCCAGGCTAGTGAAATGAACTGCAAGGATGAGTCTAGATGCTGGATGTTTTTTGTACAGGCAAGACGGTTACCCACAATCGCTGTGCGCGTAACTGTGGATAAGGTGTTCGTGGCTTGCCGCAGGGCACGTGTATCAAGGGTTACAGACTCTTGTACGAAAAATGACCAGGCTAAGTTGCGGTTTTTAAGAGAGTTTTCGTGTGGATAAGCGCGTTGCGCGATCTGAAGTTGCCCCCAAAGTCTGTTGGCGCTTCTGTGGATAAGATGTTTGCTATCGGCTACAGGCCTTATGGATAAAGGCTTTTGCGGTTATGGTTAAATTTTGACCAAATCGCGCTTTAATGACAATGAAACTGCTGAAACCCTTGGTTTATGAAGGTTTGACGCGGTTTTCCACAGCGGTCCCAAAGTTACACCCAAAGTCTGTTGGCTGTTCTGTGGATAAGGTGTTCGCGTACCGCTACAGGCCACGATTCATAAGGTCTACAGACTTATGGTTAAAAAGTGATCAGGTAGGGGTTGAAACTGCGATCTTGAATAAGTCACGGATTTTCTTGGTTTAATTTCGCCGCAACAACGCAGTTGCCCACAATTGCTGTGGGTGGCTTTGTGGATAAGTTGTTGGGGAAAGGCTGGAGGGCAGGAAGCCAAAGGGGTGCGAGGGTGTTGCTCAAATTCTGACCATTAAACAGATCTGAAAGGTGGAGGGGGCTTGCTGTAGTGAGCGGGCTTGTCCCGCGCTGGGGGGCGAAGCCGCCCCAATAAGAACGCCGCCTTCTGTCAGACAGAACGCGGCGGCTGGTTTGGGGGCGGCTTTGCCCCCCAGCGCGGGGCAAGCCCGCTCACTACGAGTTGTGTAGATACCCACGTTTTGACCTGTGGGATGCCGGTTATTCGTGTACAGCCACGCCCTTGAGGTACGGCGCCGGCGCCGCGCCCAGGTTGCTGAGCATGCGCTCGCTGTACCAGTCCACGAAGTTCACCACGCCAAACTCATAGGTCTTGGAGTATGGGCCGGGCTGGTAGGCGGTGGAGTTGATCCCGCGCTGGTTTTCTTCGGCCAGGCGACGGTCCTGGTCGTTGGTGGCGTCCCATACTTCGCGCATGCGCGCTGGGTCGTAGTCCACGCCTTCCACCGCGTCTTTGTGCACGATCCACTTGGTGGTGACCATGGTTTCCTGGGCGCTGATCGGCCACACGGTGAACACAATGATGTGATCGCCCATGCAGTGGTTCCACGAGTGCGGCAGGTGCAGGATGCGCATCGAGCCCAAATCCGGGTTCTTTATGCGACCCATCAGCTTCGCGCAGCCCTGTTTGCCGTCCATGGTCATCGACACGGTGCCCTTGAGCAGCGGCATGCGCACGATGCGGTTACGCAGGCCGAAGCTGGCGTGGGCGTAAGGGATCTTTTCCGCGTCCCAAGCGGCAGCCGACGCGGCCACGTGGTCCTTGAACGCCTGGTCGGCGCGCGGGTCGGTGACGTCGTCCCATTCCAGCAGGGTCTTGAGCAGTTCCGGGTGCGAGGCGTTGCAGTGGTAGCACTCGCGGTTGTTTTCCAGCACCAGCTTCCAGTTGGCCTTTTCCATCAAGGTGGTTTGCACCGCCACCTTGGTGTTCTCCATGTCGTAGGGTTCCATGTAATGGTTGAGCGTCGACAGGAAGTCATCGATGGCCGGCGGGTTCTGCGACAGGCTGATGAAGATGTAGCCGCCGGCGGTCTTCACGTTCACTGGCTTGAGGCCGTATTGCTTCATGTCGAAGTCGGCGCCCATCTCGGTACCGGCGAACAGCAGGCGCCCGTCCAGTTCGTAGGTCCACTGGTGGTAGTGGCAGACCAACTTGGCGACCTTGCCCTTGTCGCTGGTGCACAAGCGCGAGCCACGGTGACGGCACACGTTGTGGAACGCATGCACCACACCTTCGGCGCCACGGATCACGATGATCGGGTTCTTGCCCACTTGCAGGGTCAGGTAGTTGCCCTTGGTGGGGATCTCGCAGGTCATGCCGGCGATCAACCACTCTTTCTGGAAGATCTCCTGCATGTCGATATCAAACAACCGCTCATCAGAGTAGAACGGCTGTGGCAGCGAGAACGTGCGCTCACGTTCCTGCAGCATTTGCGCGGTGGCCTTGCGTGCGGGTTCCAGCGGATCGCCCAAGCTTAAGGTTGCGGTGACGTCCATCGTGTGTGTCCTCATGGCCATTCTGTGTGGCCGAGATAAGTGGCTAATCAGGTTTGCAGCAAGGCGTAAAGAAAGCGTCGTTGTTGGAAGCGAGTGTGGGGCCGCCGATGTGCCGAACCTTATCCATGGGCGACATGGCCCAATCTGTTCCCGACGCGCAACCCTAGGTCGTTGGGGGCTGGTCGCGATAAGTATGTGAATGTCGCAGATAGGTAAATGGGCGAATCCGGCGTTACGCAGAATCGCCACCATAAAGCCGAACATCGGCAGTGGAGAATGAGCATGTCCAACAGCTTCCTGAACCCGGTAACCACCCAGACCTGGGCCAATGGTCGACACATCGTCCGTTGCGTCAAAGTCATCCAGGAAACCTGGGACGTGCGCACCTTTTGTTTCATGGCCGACCAGCCGATCCTGTTCTTTTTCAAGCCGGGGCAATTCGTCACCCTGGAGCTGGAAATTGAAGGCCAGCCGATCATGCGCTCCTACACCATTTCCAGCTCGCCTTCGGTGCCTTATAGCTTCTCGGTGACCATCAAGCGCGTGCCGGGCGGTCGGGTCTCCAACTGGCTGCACGATACCCTTCATGAAGGGCAAGAGTTGGCGGTACACGGGCCGGTGGGGTTGTTCAACGCCATCGACTTCCCAAGCCCAAAAGTGCTGTACCTCAGCGGAGGTGTTGGCATCACCCCGGTGATGTCCATGGCGCGCTGGTTCTACGACACCAATGCCAACGTCGACATGACGTTTATCCACAGCGCTCGCTCGCCCAAAGACATCATTTACCACCGTGAGCTGGAGCACATGGCGTCGCGGATCGACAATTTCAGCCTGCACCTGATTTGTGAGAAGCACGGCCTGGGCGAGCCTTGGGCGGGTTATCGCGGCTATCTGAACCACAAGATGCTGGAACTGATGGTGCCGGACTTCCTGGAGCGCGAGGTGTTCTGTTGCGGCCCGACGCCCTACATGAACGCAGTGAAGCGCCTGCTGGAAGTCGCAGGTTTCGACATGGCGCGTTACCACGAGGAATCCTTCGGTGCCACGCCGCCGGAAGCCCGTGCCGACGCGGTGGAACAGGCCGAGCAAGCGGCAGATGCACCGGAAATCGACCTGGCAGATTTGCACCAGGTGGAATTCATTGCCTCGGGCAAAAGCATTCGTGTGGCACCGGGCGAAACCGTGCACGCAGCAGCGGCCAAGCTTGGCCTGTTGATTCCGAAGGCCTGCGGCATGGGGATCTGCGGAACGTGCAAAGTGATGAAGCTGGGCGGGGAAGTCGAGATGGACCACAACGGCGGGATCACCGAGGAAGACGAGGCAGAGGGTTACATCCTGTCGTGCTGCAGCGTGCCGAAAGGCGACGTACGCATTGAGTTTTGACCCTGATCACTGATCGTACTGCAGCATGCCGAAGGGTGACGTGCACATCGAGTTCTCATGTCTCAAGTGGGGCAGTCGAGTAGGGGAGGGTGTTGGTCCCCTCCCGCACTTAGTCATTTGACGAAAACATGGATGGTGAAACCTTCCCCTGACTCACTCATTTCAAAGACCTTTTCACTGACTGTTCTTTTTTGCCCGAGGGCGTCATAAGTATCGCCAACTTGCACGATTTTCCTGAATTCATCCCAATCGACGATTGTTTCGCTGACATGGTTTTTGCTTTTTAGAGCGTTGGCGTGCTTTCCACTGTTCATTGTGCAGTCCTCTCTGAGTTGTTGTTGCTCGCCGAGTTCTCGGTAGGCACCTTTTCCTGAAAGACTGCGCAAATTCCTTTTCAGGTTCGCAGAATCTACTCCCTGGCCGAAAACGGTGGCACTGTGAGAAATACCAGTGCAGATGAACGGCAGTTGTCCATTGTTTTCTGAAGGTCCGCCGGAGGGCATTCGCTTCCAGTTCGATCATTCCCGCGCCAGAGGTCATGACTTTCTGGCGCAGGCTTCGGTTGTTGATCGGTCCCACGCTCCGCGTGGGAATGCCTCCCAAGACGCTCCGCGTCCCGCCTCATTCATACCAACGTTGGATATCGATCAGCCCTTCCACCCCTGCATAGTTACGCGCACTGGAATACCGCCAGTGTTCTGCCAGATCCACGTAGCCGCGTTTAACCGGATTGTGGTGGATGTAATCGAGCTTCTGTCGCATCACCGCCTCGCTGTACACCAACTCGGCATGTGAACCTTCCTACCAAAGTTGATAAACCCGATCTGTCTTGTGCGCGCGTTTGCTGAAGCGCAGGCGTTGCAGAACGCGTTCGACGCCTTTGTTTTGCAGGTCATCAATGATGGAGCGGGCGGTGAAAGATTTGAATTGGCGGAGGCACTTGTTCAGGTCGGGTGCCTGGGCAACAAAATGCAGGTGGTTTTCGAGGATGACTTAGCCATAAAGGCTTAAGTCTGTGTGATTACTGCGCGTAGATATGGACCACGAAGTGCTGGCCTGATGCTGTCAATTCATAGACTTTATCGTAGATCCGCAGTGTCCTTGATGGCTCGCGGATGGTGTCGCCGACTTTTGCGTACTTGCGGAACTCATCCCAGTCGATGACCGTGGTGTTGATGGTGCCGTCGCTTTGCAGGGTGTTGCCGTTGCTTTGGTATTCCATGGTTTAGCTCTCTGCTGGACTTCCGTTTCCGGCCGATTATTCGGCAGGCAGTTGTTCCCGAAAGGGGGCCGCTGCAGCGGCTTTTCCCTTCGGGTTTCAAGAGGCTAGTCAACGAAAACACAGTGTGCTGCTGTCAGAAATATCAAATAACAGACTCGGCATTGCGCCAGTATCCGCTACGGTCAGGCGCCCATCACTTCCCGGATATCCGCCGCCAATTCCCTTACACGTTCTTCCTCGGTATCCCACGCACACATGAACCGTGCGCCGCCCTTGCCGATGAAGGTGTAGAAGCGCCAGCCCTTGGCCGTCAGCGCCGCGATAGCCGGTTCTGACAGTTGTAGGAACACCCCGTTGGCCTGCACCGGGAACATCAATTCCACCCCCGGAATATCCGCCACCAAGTTGCTCAGCAATTGCGCGCAGTGGTTGGCATGGCGTGCGTGTTTGAGCCACGCGTCGTTTTCCAGCAAGCCTACCCATGGGGCGGAGAGGAAGCGCATTTTCGATGCCAGTTGGCCGGCCTGTTTGCAGCGGTAGTCAAAGTCTTCGGCCAGCTTGTGGTTGAAGAACAGGATCGCTTCACCCACGGCCATGCCGTTTTTGGTACCGCCAAAGCACAACACGTCCACCCCGGCTTTCCAGGTCAGGTCGGCCGGCGAGCATCCGAGGAAGGCGCAGGCGTTGGAAAAACGCGCGCCGTCCATGTGCAGGTTCAGGCCCAATTCCTTGCAGGTGGCGCTGATGGCGCGGATTTCTTCCGGGGTGTACACGCTGCCGACTTCGGTGGCTTGGGTTAGGGTGACCACGCGCGGCTTGGGGTAGTGGATGTCTTGGCGCTTGAGGGCGATCTCGCGGATCGATTCCGGGGTCAGCTTGCCGTTTTCGGTGCGGGCGGTGAGCAGCTTGGAGCCGTTGGAGAAAAACTCCGGCGCGCCGCATTCGTCGGTTTCGACGTGGGCGGTTTCCGAGCAAATCACGCTATGGTAGCTCTGGCACAACGAGGACAGCGCAAGGGAGTTGGCAGCGGTGCCGTTGAAGGCGAAGAATACTTCGCAGTCGGTTTCGAACAGATTGCGGAAACCGTCGGCGGCGCGGTGGGTCCATTCATCATCGCCGTAGGCCCGTTGATGGCCCTGGTTGGCTTGTTCCATGGCGGCCCAGGCTTCCGGGCAGATGCCGGAGTAGTTGTCGCTGGCGAATTGTTGGCTCTTGTCGGTCATGGCCCATTCCTGTGGTCGATGTTGGTGCGCACTGTAACCAAGATTGTCTGGGGTGCGCACGTACTGTAAATGCAAAGTCGTTGGGGAATTATGCACGCTGCCTACACCTTGCCTGTCGGACGTGTCCGAGACGGCGCCCTGGACCTGCTCAAGTGGCTGGCGCTGCTGTGCATGGTGCTTGATCACCTGCGTTATGTCGGTTTAAGCCTGGATGGACTGTATGTGCCGGGGCGCCTGGCTTTTCCGTGGTTTTGCTTGGCCATTGCGGCGAATTTGCACCGAATGGGAAGCACGCCGGTCACCGGTCGTTACCTGGGCTGGTTGCTGCTGTTCAGTGTGATCAGTGAAGTGCCGTATCGGCTGTTTATCGAGGATGCCGATACGTTGAATGTGTTGCCGACCTTGGCGCTGGGTTTGCTGGTTGCGCGAGGATGGCAACAGAGGGCGCTTGTTGATCGCGGATTGGCGTTGGTTGCCCTCAGCATAGCCACAGTATTTTCCAGCCAACTGATGTTCGGTTTTTTCGGTGTATTGCTGCCGTTGGCGATGCTGCTGGTATTTCGTCGGCCCTGGTATTTCAGCCTGCTGCCAGGGTTGGTCTGTGTGGCTGCTAACCAATGGCAGGTTCTGCTCATTAACGGCAAGCTCGTGGCGCTATTGGGACTGGCCGCATGCCTGATTGGGCCGCTGCTCGGCCTGATCTTGTTGCGACATGCCCAAAGCGCCTCCCCGCCAGCTATGCGCCGTTGGGCGTATGCCCTCTACCCGGCACATTTTGTGGTATTGCTCGCTGTCCGGCAGGTTATCGCCTGAACGATCGGCCCAATGGCCCGCGCACGTCAGGAAACGGGAAGCCAGGCCGGTGGGAATGGATGCTCTGCGTACAGTGCGCGCATGCTCTTCACATCCTGATCGAACCAGTCCTGTAACCATTGATGGTAATGCACTGCGATTGCATGTTGCTGTGCCCGGGATGTCCGGCTCTGTAAAATCCCATGGGCAGCCATTGTTCCGGACATGATTGCCTTGAGCACGCCATGGGATGCCGCAGGGTCGAGAACCGCCGCCGCATCCCCCGTGATGAAGTAGCCGTCGCCCGCCAGATGGTCGTAGATCCTCCAGGTGACATCAGCGCCGCGTGTTTTCCCCAGGGGGTTGATGCCTGTGAGCGACAAGGGAGCAGTGTTCGCCCGTTGGTCAGCGGCATGCTCAAATCGCAGCCGCGTCCAGTTATAGCGGCCGTCACCCAGATGAGCCACCAATACCAGCCGAACGGATCTGCGAACATTCCTTCAGGCGGGCGTTCATCGTCATCTTCGATTTGTACATACCCATAAAACGCCATCAGCGGCGCAGAATATCGATGGAGCTTGAGACCCAACTGACGTGCCAGCCAGCCGTTGGCACCGCTGGCGTCGACCAGATAGGTACTGTGTAAAACCCCCTCATTGGTCTGAACGCCGATGACCCGCTGGTGCCGTGTAATAACGCCTTTGGCGTGGCACGGTTGCCTGATAACGACGTTGCATGCCTTGGCCGCTTCCAGCAGCAGGCTGTCCAGCCTGGCTCCGGGGATTTGAAACCCGCGCCACGGCCCGTTTGCATCCTCGCCAAACGGGACGAAGCGACGCTCATGCTGCCATGCGACCCATACCCCCAAGGGGCGGGCAAAGCCCCCATTGTTCACCCACTCGGCAACACCGAGTTGGTGAAGCAGGGGCTCAATGCCGGGATGCAGGGTTTCACCCGGACGATCACGCGTGGCGGGATGGCGCTCGATAATGGCAACACTCATGCCGTTTCGAGCGCTATGAATCGCACACGCGCAACCTGCCGGCCCTGCGCCGATGACAATAACGTCATAGCGTTCCATAGGTTACCAGGTGTCGGTTGTGGGTCAGGTACGCCGCCATGGGCGCTCTGCATATCGCTGCAGGATTGTTTCGGGCCATACCAGGAAAGTTGAGCTTTCAATCACTTTTACATGCACTTTGTTGAACGCTGTAGACGTCGCTGAGCCAAGCCGTGCCATTTCAAATCGATAAGCGGTTTGCACACTTTTAACTTGCGCGGCCAGGCAGTGATCAAGTTCTTTCATATCCTCCTCCATGGCAAGTCGAAATGAAATGATTCGCCACTCTTTATATGTTTTCCCAATGATTGAGCGCACACGCAGCAATGCGCTCATTCGCTGTTGATATTCCTTGGCGTCAACTTTACCGGTATGTGTTAGGGAAAATGCCCCATCAAGTGCACTTTGCGTGTAATCCCCATATAAGGACGAAGTAAAAGCGATATAGGGCTGGCCATTTTCGCTGTAATGGTGTGGCGCAGGGGTACCATCCCAAGGGACGCCGCCGGCCTTGCCGATTTCGGCATCAAGCATGGGTTTTACCGTCTGCCGGCTGCTCGATGGTTCGAATTGCTGGACCGTGTCGGGTGCGACGGCAGGCCAGAAGGAACTCAAGGCGGCACACAGTTTCGCATCCTCCGGGAAGGGGCTTCCCAGCCTATAAGCGGCCAGGTGCCACTCGGTGTTGTCATAGTCGAAAACGTCACCCTCGAAGTCTGTTCCCACGTCCCAACCCGGTGCGAACAGTCCCGCAGCGGCGTCCGGCAAATAGGACGCTCGCCTGGCAGAGTCAACTTTGAGCAGGGCCGGAAGGGGCGTGCCGAGGGGCGTATCGGCTTGTGCAACAATCGCTGTGATTCCTGTGTCCGAGCGATCAAAGGTTGCAGCAAACGAGCTCAGGTTGGCGGGGCTTCTGACGTCCGACAAACATACAGGGGGCTGGCTGAAAAGTTCCTCTTGGATGTCGGTCGGCATGCTTTCAAGCCATTCACTCAGTTGGCGCTGAGTGCACAGCGGGTAGAAGTCTGGGGCGCTGATCAGTGAGTAAGCCGCAACGCGCTGCGGAAAAATGGCATCCAGTGCAGCGCACTTGGCGTTGATCCAGCCGTCCGCGGTAAAGTCCAGATAGTGCAAGGCATCGAAGCGACCTTTGTTCAAGACCTTCATCATGCTGGGGGATTGGTTGAGATCAATGATGTCGCCAGTGGAAAGCACCTGATGGCGAATGTGGACAAATTCGGGTGCGTGGGGAGGCATGGACAAGCTCGAGTCCAGTAACAGTGGCTGGCCTGGAACTCTGAATGTCAGGGGTTTACCCTGATAGCGAGCCGCTTCGACCAAGCAGTCACGTGGCAGTGGGCAGAGCAGTCCCGGGTCATGTTCATCGGTCACTAGCCCTCCAATGACGCTTAGCCAGTCGGCCAACCCTTCGTTGATTACGAAGGGTTGGCGGCTGATATCGGGTTCTCCCCAGCCTGAGTTTGCCCCTAGCGCCAAATGGATGCGGCGCAGCTTCTCGTTTTTGTGTTCGCTCAGCAGTTCAAGCTCAAGGTTCATACCGGCAATACATTCGTCGCCATCGAACAGCTTGTGCACAGGCACCCAAAAGTCGCGGTCGCCATCACTGGTGCCAAAGCGCATCGGGCCAAAGCTGGCTTGATCCCCCTTACGCTGTATTGCAACAAAAGCGCTATAGCGTGCAGGTAATACGCGGATTTGATGGTCTTGACCCTCCACGAATGGCAGGAAGCCCCGGCGCTGTGGGTCATACAGGGCTGGCATGGTGCCCACACGTGCGATGCCTGTTCGCGAGAAGCACAGGTCGGCGCGGGCTTTGTGGACGGTGTCGGGTGCCGGGCGATATTCATGGGAGAACACCACAACCGCCAGGGGTGCGCCCTGAGCGCGCTCTTTGAGATGTTCGATGCTGGGGGGATCAATCCCGTAGACCAGGTTGAGGAGGGTCTCTAGTTCGGCTGTGGTGGGGTAGTCCTGAAGCGGTGTGCCTTGCGCGTCGTGGGTCACGTTAGGGCTGGCCAGTGCGTGATACAGCAGGCTTTGTGCCGGTTTGCCCGGCTCTATGCCATGTTGGCCGGTGGGGCAAAAGTCTTCGAAGCCGGCGAGTGTCCGATCTATATGAGTTAACGGCTTGCGAAGTTCAGTTGCAAGGCATGGCGCCAGTATATCAAGGCCATGTTTAAGCAGTAAGTTATGCCAGCCGCCGGGGGCCAGCCGTTTGCAAATAGAAGTCGCGTTGTCGATTAATGTCATGCCGTGTCTCCTGGAATAAACATGAGGTTCAAGTTTTCTACAGTGACTAAGTTGCAGGCTGAGTGGCGCTTCGAAGGGGGTATTAATACAGCGGGTATGGTGTTCGATCTATAAGGGTTGTGTAAGGTTTTATTTGGCTGGATATTTTAAGTTTGTATTTTTAAGTTTGGTTTTGAATGATGGTTTTATAGCTTTTTAAGTTGTTTCTTACGGCGGCTGCGTTGAGGTGTGTAGGATTAATTTTCTGCCCGTATGGCTGCTGATGTCGTAAACGCACCTTTGCGTGGCGCCCGTAGGCATTTGACCCAGAGGCGCCAGCCCTACCATCGCATCAAAGGGCCCTGCACCGGGCCTCAACAATACGAAAGGCTGGGAGAGACGCGATGTTCAGCAAACAAGACCAGATTCAGGGATATGACGACGCACTGCTGGCGGCCATGAATGCTGAGGAGCAGCGCCAGGAAGATCATATCGAGCTGATCGCGTCAGAGAACTACACCAGCAAGCGTGTGATGGAAGCCCAGGGCAGCGGCCTCACCAACAAATACGCCGAAGGCTACCCGGGCAAGCGCTACTACGGTGGCTGCGAGCATGTGGATAAAGTCGAGGCCCTGGCCATCGAGCGCGCCAAGCAGCTGTTCGGCGCCGATTACGCCAACGTGCAGCCGCACTCCGGTTCTTCCGCCAACAGCGCCGTGTACTTGGCACTGATCAATGCCGGCGACACCATCCTGGGCATGAGCCTGGCCCACGGCGGTCACCTGACCCACGGCGCCAAAGTGTCGTCCTCGGGCAAGCTGTACAACGCGGTGCAATACGGTATCAACACCGACACCGGCCTGATCGACTACGACGAAGTCGAGCGCCTGGCGGTCGAGCACAAGCCGAAAATGGTTGTGGCCGGTTTCTCTGCCTACTCCAAGACCCTGGATTTCCCACGCTTCCGCCAGATCGCCGACAAGGTAGGCGCACTGCTGTTCGTAGACATGGCCCACGTCGCCGGCCTGGTCGCCGCTGGCCTGTACCCGAACCCGCTGCCTTACGCCGACGTGGTCACCACCACCACCCACAAGACCCTGCGCGGTCCACGTGGTGGCTTGATCCTGGCCAAGTCCAACGAAGAAATCGAAAAGAAACTCAACGCCGCCGTATTCCCCGGCGCTCAGGGCGGCCCGCTGATGCACGTCATCGCCGGCAAGGCCGTGTGCTTCAAGGAAGCGCTGGAGCCGGGCTTCAAGGCGTATCAACAGCAAGTGATCGACAACGCCCAGGCGATGGCCGAGGTGTTTATCAAGCGCGGCTACGATGTCGTGTCCGGCGGCACCGATAACCACCTGTTCCTGGTCAGCCTGATTCGTCAGGGCCTCACCGGCAAAGAGGCGGACGCCGCCCTGGGTCGCGCCCACATCACCGTCAACAAGAACGCCGTGCCGAACGACCCACAGTCGCCGTTCGTGACGTCGGGCCTGCGCATCGGCACCCCGGCGGTGACTACGCGTGGTTTCAAAGTGCCGCAGTGCATCGAACTGGCGGGCTGGATCTGCGACATCCTCGACAACCTCGGCGACGCCGATGTCGAGGCCAACGTGGCCAAGCACGTGTCTGCCCTGTGCGCTGATTTCCCGGTTTATCGCTGAGCGCGGTTTTGGAGTAATGACTATGCAACGCTACTCGGGCTTTGGCCTCTTCAAGCACTCACTCAGCCACCACGAAAACTGGCAGAAGATGTGGCGCACGCCCACCCCTAAAAAGGTGTACGACGTGGTCATCGTCGGCGGTGGCGGGCATGGTCTGGCGACCGCCTACTACCTGGCCAAAGAACACGGCATCACCAACGTGGCCGTGGTCGAGAAAGGCTGGCTGGGCGGCGGTAACACCGCGCGCAACACCACCATCGTGCGCTCCAACTACCTGTGGGACGAGTCGGCTCACCTGTACGAACACGCGATGAAACTGTGGGAAGGCCTGTCCCAGGACCTGAACTACAACGTGATGTTCTCCCAACGTGGTGTGTACAACCTGTGCCACACCCTGCAAGACATCCGTGATTCCGAGCGTCGCGTCAGTGCCAACCGCCTCAACGGCGTGGACGGCGAGTTGCTCAACGCCAAACAAGTGGCTGACGAGATCCCGTATCTCGATTGCTCGAAAAACACCCGCTACCCGGTACTCGGCGCCACCGTGCAACGTCGCGGCGGCGTGGCCCGTCACGATGCCGTGGCCTGGGGTTTTGCCCGTGCCGCTGACGCACTGGGCGTGGACTTGATCCAGCAGACCGAAGTGATCGGCTTTCGCAAGGAAAACGGCGTGTGCATCGGCGTGGAAACCAACAAGGGCTTTATCGGCGCCAAGCGCGTCGGTGTGGTGACTGCCGGTAACTCCGGGCACATGGCTTCACTCGCCGGCTTCCGCCTGCCGATTGAATCCCACCCGCTGCAAGCGTTGGTGTCGGAGCCGATCAAGCCGATTATCGACAGCGTGATCATGTCTAACGCCGTGCACGGTTACATCAGCCAGTCCGACAAGGGCGACCTGGTGATCGGCGCCGGTATCGACGGCTACAACGGCTACGGCCAGCGTGGTTCGTACCCGGTGATCGAGCACACCATCCAGGCCATCGTCGAGATGTTCCCCGTGCTGTCGCGTGTGCGCATGAACCGCCAGTGGGGCGGCATCGTCGATACCACGCCGGATGCCTGCCCGATCATCTCCAAGACGCCAGTGCCGAACATGTTCTTCAACTGCGGTTGGGGCACCGGTGGCTTCAAGGCCACGCCGGGCTCAGGCAACGTGTTTGCCGCGAGTTTGGCCAAGGGTGAGATGCACCCGTTGGCGGCACCGTTTTCCATCGACCGTTTCCACAACGGTGCGCTTATCGACGAACACGGCGCTGCGGCCGTCGCCCACTAACAGGAGAAATTTCCTATGTTGCATATCTTCTGTCCTCACTGTGGCGAACTGCGCTCCGAAGAGGAATTCCATGCGTCCGGCCAAGCGCACATCCCGCGTCCGCTGGACCCGAATGCCTGCACCGATGAGCAGTGGGGCGACTACATGTTCTTCCGCGACAACCCGCGTGGCCTGCACCACGAACTGTGGATTCACGCCGCCGGTTGCCGCCAGTACTTCAACGCGACCCGCGACACGCTGACCTACGAAATTCTTGAAACCTACAAGATCGGCACCAAGCCGCAATTCACCGCCAAGGCTGCTGGAGAGAAGGTATGAGCCAGACCAATCGCCTGTCCAACGGTGGCCGGATCGACCGTAATAAAGTCCTGACCTTCAGCTTCAACGGCCAGACCTACAAGGGCTTTGAAGGAGACACCTTGGCCGCTGCCCTGCTGGCCAACGGCGTTGACATCATCGGCCGCAGCTTCAAGTACTCACGCCCTCGCGGCATCTTTGCTGCTGGCGCCGAAGAGCCGAACGCGGTGCTGCAGATCGGTGCCACCGAAGCCACCCAGATCCCCAACGTGCGCGCCACGCAACAGGCGCTGTACCAAGGCCTGGTCGCCACCAGCACCAACGGCTGGCCGAACGTCAACACCGACGTGATGGGCATTCTCGGCAAGGTCGGCGGCAAGCTGATGCCGCCGGGCTTCTACTACAAAACCTTCATGTACCCGCAATCGTTCTGGATGACTTACGAGAAGTACATCCGTAAGGCCGCTGGCCTTGGCCGCTCGCCGACCGAGAACGACCCGGACACCTACGACAACTTCAACCGTCACTGTGACGTGCTGGTGGTGGGCGCAGGCCCTGCTGGCCTGGCCGCCGCACTCGCTGCTGCGCGCAGCGGTGCCCGCGTGATCATCGCTGACGAACAAGAAGAGTTCGGTGGCTCGCTGCTGGATTCGCGCGAAAGCCTCGACGGCAAGCCGGCCACTGAGTGGGTCGCCAGCGTCATCGCCGAATTGAAAGCGTTGCCGGACGTGGTGCTGCTGCCCCGCGCCACCGTCAACGGCTACCACGACCATAACTTCCTGACCATTCACGAACGCCTCACCGATCACCTGGGTGACCGTGCGCCGATTGGCGTGGTGCGCCAGCGTATCCACCGTGTGCGTGCCAAGCGTGTGGTGTTGGCCACCGGCGCCTGCGAGCGCCCGCTGGTGTACGGCAACAACGATGTGCCGGGCAACATGCTGGCCGGTGCGGTCTCTACCTACGTGCGCCGCTACGGCGTGGCACCGGGCAAGAAACTGGTGCTGTCCACCAACAACGACCACGCCTACCGCGTAGCGCTGGACTGGTTGGATGCCGGCCTGCAAGTGGTTGCGGTGGCCGATGTACGCCACAACCCACGCGGCGCGCTGGTGGAAGAAGCCCGCGCCAAAGGCATTCGTATCCTCACCGGCAGCGCCGTGGTCGAGGCCCGTGGCACCAAGCGCGTGACCGCTGCGCGGATCGCCGCGATTGACGTCAAGGCGCACAAAGTCACCAGCCCCGGCGAGTGGCTGGACTGCGACCTCGTCGCCAGCTCCGGCGGCTACAGCCCGGTGGTCCACTTGGCCTCGCACCTGGGCGGCAAGCCGACCTGGCGCGAAGACATCCTCGGTTTTGTGCCGGGCGAAGCACCGCAAAAACGCGTGTGCGTGGGCGGCATCAATGGCGTCTACGGCCTGGGCGATTCCCTGGCAGACGGTTTTGAAGGTGGCGTGCGCGCCGCCAGCGAAGCCGGTTTTGCGCCGGTGGAAGGCACCTTGCCCAAAGCGCTGAGCCGTTTGGAAGAGCCGACTTTGGCGGTGTACCAAGTGCCGCATGACAAGCCAACCGCACGGGCGCCCAAGCAGTTTGTCGACCTGCAAAACGACGTGACCGCCGCCGCCATCGAACTGGCGACCCGCGAAGGTTTCGAGTCGGTCGAGCACGTCAAGCGCTACACCGCACTGGGCTTTGGCACCGACCAAGGCAAGTTGGGTAATGTCAACGGCCTGGCGATTGCTGCCCGTTCGTTGAACGTGACCATCCCGCAGATGGGCACCACCATGTTCCGCCCGAACTACACGCCGGTGACTTTCGGCGCGGTAGCAGGCCGTCACTGTGGGCACATCTTCGAACCCGTACGCTACACCGCGCTGCAAGCCTGGCACGTGAAGAACGGCGCCGAGTTTGAAGACGTCGGCCAGTGGAAACGCCCATGGTATTTCCCGCGCAACGGTGAAGACCTGCACGCGGCGGTGAAACGCGAATGCCTGGCCGTGCGCGACAGCGTCGGCCTGCTGGACGCGTCCACCCTCGGCAAGATCGACATTCAGGGCCCGGATGCCCGCGAGTTCCTCAACCGCATCTACACCAACGCCTGGACCAAGCTCGACGTGGGCAAGGCGCGCTACGGCCTGATGTGCAAGGAAGACGGCATGGTCTTCGATGACGGCGTGACCGCCTGCCTCGCTGACAACCACTTCCTGATGACCACCACCACCGGCGGCGCGGCACGCGTTCTGCAGTGGCTGGAAATCTACCAACAGACCGAGTGGCCAGACCTCAAGGTGTACTTCACCTCGGTCACCGACCACTGGGCCACCATGACCCTGTCCGGCCCTAACAGCCGCAAGCTGCTGGCGGAAGTCACCGACATCGACCTGGACAAGGACGGCTTCCCGTTCATGACTTGGAAAGAAGGCCTGGTGGGCGGCGTACCGGCGCGGGTGTTCCGTATCTCGTTTACCGGTGAGCTGTCGTATGAAGTCAACGTGCAGGCCGACTACGCCATGGGCGTGCTGGAAAAAATCGTCGAGGCCGGCAAGAAGTACAACCTGACCCCGTACGGCACCGAAACCATGCACGTATTGCGGGCCGAAAAGGGCTTCATCATCGTCGGCCAAGACACCGACGGCTCGATGACCCCGGACGACCTGAACATGGGCTGGTGCGTAGGGCGTACCAAGCCGTTCTC
This sequence comes from Pseudomonas sp. PGPPP1, assembly GCF_002255865.1. Classification (NCBI taxonomy): domain Bacteria; kingdom Pseudomonadati; phylum Pseudomonadota; class Gammaproteobacteria; order Pseudomonadales; family Pseudomonadaceae; genus Pseudomonas; species Pseudomonas sp. PGPPP1. The sequence goes on from NZ_NKIG01000003.1 coordinate 195,493, forward strand.
GTGGATCGGCTGGCGCGGCATGAACCGTGAAGACTGCGTGCGTGAAGAACGCAAGCAACTGGTGGGCTTGAAGCCGGTGGACCCGAAAGTGTGGCTGCCGGAAGGCGCGCAGTTGGTGTTCGATCCGAAGCAGTCGATCCCGATGAAGATGGTCGGTCATGTGACCTCAAGTTATGCACACAACTCCCTCGGTTATTCATTTGCGATGGGCGTGGTGAAGGGCGGCTTGAAGCGTATTGGCGAGCGGGTGTTCTCACCGCAAGCGGATGGCAGCGTGATCGAGGCGGAGATTGTGTCTTCGGTGTTCTTTGACCCGAAAGGCGATCGTCAGAACATCTGATGGACCGAGTCGCCTGCATCGCACGCAAGCCAGCTCCCACATTTGGAATGCATTCCCCTGTGGGAGCCGGGCTTGCCCGCGATGAGGCCAGAACAGACACCACAGCATTCAAAACAGGTGCTTTATGACAGCAGCCAATGTTTACCAACAACGCCCAACGTCCGGGGCCAAGGCCGAGTCGTCGCTGCACCATGCCGACCTCGCCAGCCTGGTCGGCAAGGGCCGCAAGAACGCCGGCGTGACCGTGCGTGAAAAGAAACTCCTGGGCCACCTGACCATCCGTGGCGATGGCCATGACGCGGCTTTCGCAGCCGGTGTGCACAAGGCCCTGGGCATCGAACTGCCAGGCGCCCTGCAAGTGATCATCAAGGGCGAAACCAGCCTGCAATGGCTCGGCCCGGATGAGTGGTTGCTCATCGTGCCAAGCGGTGAAGAATTCGCTGCCGAGAAAAGCTTGCGCGAAGCCCTGGGCGAGCTGCATATCCAGGTGGTCAACGTCAGCGGCGGCCAGCAGATTCTCGAACTCAGCGGCCCGAACGTGCGCGATGTGCTGATGAAGTCCACCAGCTACGACGTGCACCCCAATAACTTCCCGGTGGGCAAGGCAGTGGGTACGGTGTTCGCCAAGTCGCAACTGGTGATCCGCCACACCGCTGAAGACACCTGGGAGCTGCTGATTCGTCGCAGCTTCTCGGACTACTGGTGGTTGTGGTTGCAGGATGCCTCTGCCGAATTCGGCCTGAGCGTCCAAGCCTGAGGAATGCCCCATGAGCCGCGCACCCGATACATGGATTTTGACTGCCGACTGCCCCAGCGTGCTCGGCACGGTGGACGCGGTCACCCGCTACCTGTTCGAACAGGGCTGCTACGTGACTGAGCACCACTCGTTCGATGATCGGCTTTCCGGGCGGTTTTTCATTCGCGTGGAATTCCGCCAGCCCGATGGGTTTGACGAACAAGCCTTCCGTGATGGCCTGGCCACGCGCGGTCAAGCGTTCGGCATGATCTTCGAACTGACGGCGCCGAACTACCGGCCGAAAGTGGTGATCATGGTCTCCAAGGCCGATCACTGCCTGAATGATCTGCTGTATCGCCAGCGCATCGGCCAGTTGTCGATGGATGTGGTCGCGGTGGTGTCCAACCACCCCGATTTGAAACCGTTGGCCGACTGGCACCAGATTCCCTACTACCATTTCCCCCTCGACCCCAACGACAAACCGTCCCAGGAGCGTCAGGTGTGGCAAGTGGTGGAAGACACAGGCGCGGAGCTGGTGATTCTTGCGCGCTACATGCAAGTGTTGTCGCCTGAGCTGTGCCGCAAACTTGATGGAAAGGCCATCAACATTCACCACTCGTTGTTGCCCGGGTTCAAGGGCGCCAAGCCTTATCATCAGGCGTACAACAAGGGCGTGAAATTGGTGGGCGCTACGGCGCATTACATCAACAACGATTTGGATGAAGGCCCCATCATCGCCCAGGGCGTGGAGGTGGTGGACCACAGCCACTATCCCGAGGACTTGATTGCCAAGGGGCGGGATATTGAAGGGCTGACATTGGCCCGGGCGGTTGGGTATCACATTGAGCGGCGGGTGTTTCTCAACGCCAATCGCACAGTCGTTCTTTAGATCGCTATCGCAGGCAAGCCAGCTCCCACATTGGAATGTGTTCACACATCCAAATGTGTAAATACAGTCAATGTGGGAGCGGGCTTGCTCGCGAAGAGGCCCCAACAAACAACACAAGAAACAGCATCTGTACCCGAGCACTTTACGCGCCGCCTGCCTGGGCGACGCGGTTCCATAAAAACAACAGCGAGGTGAAAGCATGTCTGGTAATCGTGGTGTCGTGTATCTCGGCAACGGCCAAGTCGAAGTACAGAAAATCGACTATCCCAAAATGCAGGACCCCCGTGGCAGGAAGATCGAACATGGCGTCATCCTGCGCGTGGTCTCCACCAACATCTGCGGCTCCGACCAACACATGGTGCGCGGCCGCACCACTGCCCAGACCGGCCTGGTGCTCGGTCACGAGATCACCGGTGAAGTGATCGAGAAGGGCAGCGACGTCGAGAACCTGAAAATCGGCGACCTGGTGTCCGTACCGTTCAACGTGGCGTGCGGCCGTTGCCGCTCCTGCAAAGAGCAACACACCGGCGTGTGCCTCACTGTTAACCCGGCCCGTCCCGGTGGTGCCTACGGCTACGTCGACATGGGCGACTGGACCGGTGGCCAAGCCGAATACGTGCTGGTGCCATACGCCGACTTCAACCTGCTCAAACTGCCGGACCGCGACAAGGCCATGGAGAAAATCCGCGACCTGACTTGCCTCTCCGACATCCTGCCTACCGGTTACCACGGCGCCGTCACTGCTGGCGTTGGTCCAGGCAGCACCGTGTATATCGCCGGTGCCGGCCCTGTCGGCCTGGCTGCTGCTGCCTCGGCACGCCTGCTCGGCGCAGCGGTGGTGATCATCGGCGACGTCAACCCGATCCGCCTGGCCCACGCCAAGGCCCAGGGTTTTGAAGTGGCCGACCTGTCCACTGATACCCCGCTGCACGAACAGATAGCTGCATTGCTGGGCGAACCGGAAGTGGACTGCGCCGTCGATGCCGTAGGCTTCGAAGCCCGTGGTCATGGCCATGAAGGCGTCAAGGCTGAAGCCCCGGCCACCGTGCTCAACTCGCTGATGGGCGTAGTGCGCGTGGCGGGCAAGATCGGTATTCCGGGTCTGTACGTCACCGAAGACCCGGGTGCTGTGGATGCCGCCGCAAAAATGGGCAGCCTGAGCATTCGTTTTGGTCTGGGCTGGGCCAAATCCCACAGCTTCCACACTGGCCAGACCCCAGTGATGAAGTACAACCGCGCGCTGATGCAGGCGATTATGTGGGACCGTATCAACATTGCTGAAATCGTCGGTGTGCAGGTGATCAGCCTGGATGACGCGCCACGTGGTTATGGCGAGTTCGATGCGGGCGTGCCGAAGAAATTTGTGATCGATCCGCACAAACTGTTCAGCGCTGCGTAAACCACAGGCAAACAAAGATCCAAATGTGGGAGCGGGCTTGCTCGCGAAGACGGTGTGTCAGTCGGCTGATACGGGGCTGACCCACCGCTTTCGCGAGCAAGCCCGCTCCCACATGGGTTATGGGGTGTCAGCGAGTGGCTAGCGCTCCTTGATACAACACGGGCCCAGTCGGCTGCCCGGTCGGCGAACCACCTAGCGGCTCCAGGCTGACGGCCAGGGTCAGTGATGCGGTCAGCAGCGCTTGCTGCTCTTTGCTCAACTCAATCCGACCCTTACCGGCGCTAGGCACCAAGCCCAGTGAAATCGGTTTGCCGCCAGCGGGAATAGCCCACAATTCCAGGACGCGCGTCGGTTCCAGCGCCGCCAGCGTCAAAGGCTCGACTTGCAGGTAATCGGCAAAAGCCTGGATCTGCAACGCCGGTTGCTGGTTAGCGGCAACCAGCGTGGCCCTGTACTCGGCGCCGATATCACGCTGATAAAGAACGCCCACCAACACTGCGACGACGACCGCACACGCGGCTGCCAGCAGGCGCACATTCATCCAGAACGGTTTCTTCGCCGGCACATGCAGCACTTGCGGCTCGATGCGTGCCTGGATGCCGGCCCAAACATGATCGGGGACCGGCCGTTCCGGCAAAGTGCCGGTCAGGCTGGCAAGGGCGTCTTGCCAATGACCCAGCTCGACCCGCAGCGCGGCATCGTCAAGCAACAAGGCATCAAAACGCCGACGTGCAGTGGCGGGCATCAGTCCGATGGCGTAGTCGGCGGCAAGGGCGCGGCGCAGTGCCGGGGTTTGGTAATTCATGATTCAAGACACCTGCGCAGGCGCTCCATGCCTCGGCGAATCCAGGATTTGACCGAACCCAGTGGCGCTGCCAAGTGGTCGGCCAATTCGGAGCAGGAGAGGCCTTGGAAGTAAGCGACGCTGATGGATTGGCGCTGCATGCCGTCCAGGGTCTCCAGGCAGCGATTCAAGGCGTTGGCCTCACGTTGGCTGTCGAGCAGGTCGTGGGCGCTGGGGGCGTCATCGACCATGGCGTCTTGTTGGCCATCCACCAGCGGTTGCTCACGGTGCTTGCGCAATTGGTCGATGGCCAGGTTGCGGGTGATATTGACCATCCAGGTCATCGGCGCCGCCAGGTGCGCCTCGTAGCGCGGGGCGTTGTACCAGATACGCACGAAGGCTTCCTGCAGAACCTCTTCGGCCAGGTCAGGGCGCCCCATGAAACGCAGGGCCACACCGTGCAGTCGCGGTGAAACGTTGCGGTAAAGGGTTTCGAACGCCTGGCGGTTGCCTAGGGCGCATTGAGCCAGTAATGGCCGTAATGGGTCAGTATCGTTGATCGAAATAGGGCCTCTCCAAGCGCTCGAACGAGGGCGATGGGACTGCGCACGGTAGGCAGAGGGTAGTTCAGCTCTGGCATTCATTCCATCCCACTCCCCATCCCTCTCTCCATCCCTCTCTCCATCCCACTTCGGGCGGTACATGGTAGATATACGCGCAGACGACTGATTCGGATGCGGTGACTATCTGAACTAATCTGAGTGTGGGAACAATCCTTCGGGACTGTCAGTCAAATCCCTGCTTTTAGCGCCTACTTTCAGAGGTTATTTTGATGAAGATTTCACGCGGTTTTGCCCTGTCCTGCCTGCTGAGCGTGGCCGCCGGCCCGGTGTTTGCCGCAGGTTTCAGCCTCGGTGACGTGGCCAACGCCGTTTCCGGCGCCCAGGGCACCAACAAGGCGGCGGCTGCGGCGCCGAGCTCCCAGACCGCCGGTCTGCTCAGCGCCCTGACCTCGCAACTCAATGTCACCCCAGAACAAGCCGTAGGCGGCACCGGCGCCATGCTGGGTCTGGCGAAGAACCAACTGAGCGGCACCGACTATTCGCAATTGGGTAAAAGCGTGCCCGGCCTGGACCAACTGTCGGGCAGCAATTCCCTGGGCAGCCTCGGCGCCTTGAGCGGGATGCTCGGCCAGAGTGGCGGCAGCAAGACCAGCGGCCTGGACGGCTTGCTGGGTAACGTGAAGAGCACCAACGACCTGAACACCGCGTTCAGCGCACTGGGCATGGACAGTGGGATGGTCGGCCAGTTTGCGCCGGTGATCCTGCAATACCTGGGCAGCCAGGGCGCCAGCACTTCTGTGCTGGGCAAACTGGCCCAGGCCTGGGGTACCGGCGGTTAAGGACGTTCCGCGCGCAGTTGTTCGATGCGCGCGTCTTTCTCCTTCCAGAGCTGGTTCACCCAGCTCTGGACGGTTTGGCGAAATGCCGGATCGTTCTCGTAATCCCCCTGCCATAAGGCCGGGTCCAGTTCGCGGGTGCGGATATCGATGATCACCCTTGGCACCGCGCCGCTGATCAGGTCCCAAAACCCTGGGATGTTCTCCTGTGGGTAAACCACCGTGACGTCGAGAATCGCGTCCAGTTGTTCACCCATCGCCGCCAGTACAAATGCCACGCCGCCCGCCTTGGGCTTGAGCAGCCGCTTGAACGGTGAATCTTGCTGCTTGCGCTTGGTCTCGTTGAACCGTGTGCCTTCCAGGTAGTTGACCACCGTCACCGGCTGGCGCTTGAACAGCTCGCACGCCTCCTTTGTGATCTTCAAGTCCTGCCCCGCCAGCTCCGGGTGCTTGGCCAGGAACGCCTTGGTGTAGCGCTTCATGAACGGGTAATCCAGCGCCCACCACGCCAGGCCCAGGAAGGGCACCCAGATCAGCTCCTTTTTCAGGAAGAACTTGAAGAACGGCGTGCGGCGGTTGAGGGCCTGGATCAGCGCCGGGATGTCGACCCAGGATTGGTGGTTGCTGATGACCAGGTAAGAGGTGTCGGTGCGCAAGTCGCCGCCACCGCGAATGTCCCATTGGGTGGGGATGCACAGCGCGAAAATCAGCTTGTCGATCTCGGCCCAGGTCTCGGCGATCCACATCACCGCCCACGACATGTAGTCGCGCGAGCGGCCGGGGGCGACCAGTTTGAGCAGGGCAAACACCATCAACGGACCGATCAGGACCAGGGTGTTGAGCAACAGCAGCAGGGTGACAAAACAGCCGGTGAGCAGGCGGCGCATAAGCAACTCTTGGGATCTTGTGGGCGGACCATGATAAGAGAGCTGAGTCTAGAGGCCAAATCGCAAATCGCCGCACGAATGTTTCACAATGTGCCGGTTATGGTTGAGGACGCTAACTAAGTGCCGCTTTTGCGGTCTAGAATCCGCCTACTTCTTTCCGAGGAAATCACTTCGTGAAACTGCTCCTTGCCGCCTTCGCCCTGGTCGCCTTGCCCGTCATGGCTGCCGAACCGACCCTCTACGGTCGCTACGAATACATCCAACTGCCGGAGATCGGCGAAACCTTCAAGGCCAAGATGGACACCGGCGCCCTGACCGCCTCGCTGTCGGCGCGCAATATCGAAACCTTCCAGCGTGACGGTGACGATTGGGTGCGCTTCCGCCTCGGCGGCAAGGATGCCAGCGACAAGGTCTACGAGCACAAGGTATCGCGCATCAGCAAGATCAAGAGCCGCGCCGACGAAGACGACGACAAGGACGAAGCCACCGTAGCCAAGCGCCCGGTGATCGACCTGGAAATGTGCCTGGGCAACGTCAAGCGCACCGTCGAGGTCAACCTCACCGACCGCAGCAGCTTCAACTACCCGCTGCTGATCGGCGCCAAGGCCCTGCGTGAATTCGGTGCAGCGGTGAACCCGGCGCGTCGTTACACTGCCGACAAACCGGACTGCTGACGGATCCACATGCCCCACATCCTGATTGTCGAAGACGAAGCGGCGATTGCCGACACGCTGATATTCGCCCTGCAGGGCGAGGGCTTCACCACCACCTGGCTGAGCCTCGGCCAGGAGGCGCTGGCCCATCAGCGCCAGACGCCGGCGGACCTGGTCATCCTCGACATCGGCCTGCCGGATATCACCGGCTTTGAAACCTGCAAGCAACTGCGACGGTTCAGCGAAGTGCCGGTGATGTTCCTCAGTGCGCGGGATGGCGAGATCGATCGCGTGGTGGGGCTGGAGATCGGCGCTGACGATTATGTGGTCAAGCCGTTCAGCCCTCGGGAAGTGGCGGCGCGGGTACGGGCGATCCTCAAGCGTGTCGGCCCCGCAGTGACGCCCGCTGTGTTCCAAGTGGACCTGGAACGCATGCAGATCCATTATCGCGGCCAGCCGCTGAGCCTGACGCGCCACGAATTCCGCCTGCTGCACAGCCTGCTGGAACAGCCCGAGCGGGTGTTCAGCCGCGAGCAACTGCTGGACGCTGTCGGCGTGGCGGCGGATGCCGGCTATGAGCGCAACATCGACAGCCACATCAAAAGCCTGCGCAGCAAATTGCGAGCGGTGGCTGCCGATGCCGAGCCGATCCAGACCCACCGCGGCCTCGGCTACAGCTACAGCCCGGGCAACAGCTGATGCGCCTGGGGCTGCGGATCTTCCTGGTGTACGCGCTGTTTATCGGGCTCACCGGCTACTTCGTGCTCAGCACGGTGATGAAGGAAATCCGCCCGGGCGTGCGCCAGTCCACCGAAGAAACCCTGGTGGACACCGCCAATCTTCTGGCCGAAGTCCTGCGCGATGACGTGAAGAACGGCACCCTCGGCCAAAGCCACTGGCCCGAACTGCTCAAGGCTTATGGCAATCGCCAGCCGGGGGCGACCATCTGGGGCTTGCCGAAAAACCAGGTCAACCACCGTATCTATGTGACCGACGCCAAGGGCATCGTGCTGCTCGACTCCACCGGCGAAGCGGTGGGCCAGGATTATTCCAAGTGGAACGACGTGTACCTGACCCTGCGCGGTGAATACGGCGCCCGTTCCACCCGCAGCGAACTGGACGACCCGGCGTCGTCGGTGATGCACGTGGGCGCGCCGATTCGCGACAACGGCGAGATCATCGGCGTGGTCACCGTGGCCAAGCCCAATAGCTCGTTGCAGCCCTATGTTGATCGCACTGAGCGGCGCCTGCTGTGGTACGGCGCGGGGTTGGTGATCCTCGGCCTGTTGCTTGGCGCATTGCTGTCGTGGTGGCTGAGCGTCGCCCTACGGCGGCTCACGGCGTACGCAGAGGCCGTCAGCGAAGGCCGGCGTGCCGAGCTGCCGCATTACCGTGGTGGTGAACTCAAGCAGCTGTCCACCGCCGTGGAGCACATGCGCACCCAACTGGAAGGCAAGGCCTACGTCGAACATTACGTGCACACCCTGACCCACGAATTGAAGAGCCCATTGGCGGCAATTCGGGGTGCGGCGGAGCTGTTGCAGGGCGATATGAGCCGCGAGCAGCAGCAGCGTTTCGTCGGCAATATCGACAGTGAAAGCGCACGCCTGCAGCACTTGATCGAACGCCTGCTGAACTTGGCGCAAGTCGAGCAGCGCCAGGGCCTGGAGGAGCAGGTGAGTATTGCGGTGGCGGCGATGGTCGATGACGTACTCAAGGCCCAATGCGCGCGCATCGAAGGCGCCGGCTTGCAGGTCGAGCAGGCGATTGCTGCTGACGTGAGGGTGTACGGCGAGCCGTTCCTGTTGCGCCAGGCGTTGGGCAATCTGCTGGAAAACGCACTGGATTTCACACCCCCCGGCGGCACGCTGAGGTTCAGTGCCAGCACCCGGCACAACGACGTGCAGGTCAGCCTGTTCAACCAGGCAGCACCAATTCCCGACTACGCCCTGCCGCGCCTGAGCGAGCGCTTCTACTCGCTGCCACGCCCGGCCAGTGGGCGCAAAAGCACGGGCCTGGGCCTCAACTTTGTCGAGGAAGTGATGAAGCTGCACGGCGGTGCGTTGCAGATCGGCAATGTGCCGGGGGGCGTGCACGTGGTGCTGCATCTCCATACAGTCTCCACATTGCCCACATAAATCTCCCACACAGGCTGCCCAGACTCGCCCCATCAAAACAGGGAGAGTCCCATGAACCGCAGTCTGCTTTTCAAACTGGGCGCAATTGCGCTGCTGATGCTGGTATTGCTGATTCCATTGCTGATGATCAACGGCATCATCGGCGACCGGCAATACACTCGCGACAGCGTGCTGGAGGAAATTGCCCGCAGTTCCAGCTACAGCCAGCGCCTCACCGGCCCGGTGATGGTGGTGCCCTATCGCAAGACCGTGCGCGAGTGGAAGCTCAATGAAAAGCTCAACAAACGCTACGAAGTCACCCGTGAAGAGCGTGGTCGTCTGTATTTCCTGCCGGATCGATTTGAACTCGACGGCAAGGTGCAGACCGAACTGCGGGCACGGGGTATCTACCAGGCGCGGTTGTTCCATGCCGACAACCGCATCAGTGGGCATTTCGAACTGCCTGCGCAGTTGGGTATCACCGAAGACTTCGTCGATTACCGCTTTGATCCGGCGTTTCTGGCGGTGGGTATCAGCGATATTCGTGGCATCGAAAACGCGCTGAAGCTTGAGCTGGGCAGCCAGCGCCTGGACTTTGAACCGGGCTCCCAGGTCGACTGGTTGGGTGAAGGCGTGCACGTGACATTGCCCGAGCAGGACAGCAAAAAGCCCTACGTCATGGCGTTTGCGTTTGACCTGCGCCTGCAAGGCACCGAGCAATTGCAAGTGGTGCCGGTGGGCAAGACCAGCCAGGTGTCACTGGCTTCCAATTGGCCGCACCCGAGTTTTATCGGCAACTTCCTGCCGGCCCAGCGTGAAGTCACCGACCAGGGCTTTACCGCCACATGGCAGACCTCATTCTTTTCCACCAACCTCGAACAAGCGCTGCAAAACTGCCTGGATGGCCAGAGCTGCAAGGACTTCAGCAACCGCAGCTTTGGCGTGAACTTCATCGACCCGGTTGACCAGTACCTCAAGAGCGACCGGGCGATCAAATACGCATTGCTGTTCATCGCCCTGACCTTTGCCGGCTTCTTCCTGTTCGAAGTCCTCAAGAGCCTGGCGGTACACCCGGTGCAGTATGCGTTGGTGGGCGTTGCGCTGGCGTTGTTCTACCTGCTGCTGTTGTCGTTGTCCGAGCACATCGGCTTCGCCATGGCCTACCTTATCTCCGCCAGCGCCTGTGTGTTGTTGATCGGTTTTTACGTGTGCCACGTGCTGCGCAGCATCACTCACGGCTTGGGTTTTTCGGCGGGGCTGGCAGCGCTGTATGGCTTGTTGTACGGGTTGCTGAGTGCCGAGGATTACGCGTTGCTGATGGGCTCGCTGCTGCTGTTTGGCTTGCTGGGGACGGTGATGGTGCTGACGCGCAAACTGGATTGGTATGGCGTGGGCAAGCGCAAGGTGGTGGAACCGTTGCAGTTTGATCTGGAGGCGGTGAAATGATTGGCTTGCGCGAGGATCAGCAAATGAAGGCGCGGATTGTCGACTATCTCAATCACGCCATGGGACTCTGTGGGAGCTGGCTTGCCTGCGATGCAGGCACCTCGGTATGTCAGTCAAACCGAGGTGATGCCATCGCGGGCAAGCCCGGCTCCCACACAAGCCCCCTCCCACATTGGTTCGCGGTGGATTTTAGGCCGGTGGCTGGGTCTGTTGCATCGAAGGACGCTGGCTGACTTCGGCGTACCAAGCGGCAAGCCTCGGGTTATCCAACCGCCATTGCATGTCCGGGTGGCGGAAATCCAGGTAACCCAAGGCACACGCCACGCTGATGGCGGCAATGTCGAAATGGCTGGCCAGTTCGGCAATCGCGTCGGCTTCCAGCTCGGCGAGGGTACGACGGATCTTATTGCGCTGCTCATCCAGCCATTGGTCCCAGTGTTTCTCCACCGGGCGCAGGGCGCTTTCATAGCGCACCAGCACGGCAGCATCCATGATTCCGTCGGCCATCGAGGCCAGGGTCAGACGGCGCCAGCGGGCCGAGCCGTCGCGGGGTATCAGCGGGTTGCCAACGTGCTGGTGGTCGAAGTAATCGAGGATCACCCGGCTGTCGTGCAGTACCGAGCCATCGGCCAGGCGCAAGGCTGGGATCTTGCCGACTGGGTTGCTTTGCACCACGTTGGCGTCCGGGGTGACCGGTGTTGGCATGCAGGTTTGCAGGGCGACGCGATCCTGCTGGCCGGTTTCCAGCAGCAGTACGCGAACTTTGCGGACAAAGGGCGAGGCGGGGTTGTGGAACAAGGTCATGCTGGGAGCGGACATGGACATTCCTCACTGTGGGCAGTGGCTAGCCTAGAGGTATCGAAGGTGTTTTTGAAGGCCTCATCGCGGGCAAGCCCGGCTCCCACATTTGACCGTGTTCACACATCAACCTGTGGGAGCTGGCTTGCCTGCGATGAGGGGCTCAGCCACGCCGCTTAAACAACGCCCAAACACCAATGACAGCCGGAATCCCCAACCCCAGCCAACTCAACGAATCCCACAGTCCATCCCCCAGCAACGCCGCAAACAACCCGCCGGCACTGAGCAGGCCAATCCCCAGCGGAATCGCAAACACCTTCCAGAAACTCGATTGACGCGGCTTCATGTTTTACGCCTGACGATCCACAGGTAAACCCCGCTGCCCAGCACGATGATGGTCAGCACATCCAGCACCGCCCACAACACCTTCATCGGCATGCCGCCATAGTCGCCAAAGTGCAGCGGCTGGGACATGCCCATGGCGTCCATGTACCACGGCCGCTCGGCGATGGCGGTGACGGCCAGGGTGCTGGCGTCGATCAGTACCGGCGTGAGCAGGTGCGAAGTGAGGTGGGTGCTGCCCTTCATGAACACCGCATAGTGGTGCTCACTGGAAAAACGCGTGCCGGGGAAGGCAATGAAGTCCGGCTCCATGCCGGGCGCAGCCTTGGCAGCGATGGCCAGCAGCTCGGTGGCCGGTGCACGCTGGGTCAGCGGCGGTGCGTTTTTGTAGGGTTCGATCATGGCGCTGAGGCTGTCCTGTCGCCAGGCGGCGATGATCAGGTCGGCGCAGGCGCTGATCACGCCGGTCACGCCCACCACCAGTGCCCAGGTCAGGGTCACCACGCCGATCAGGTTATGCAGGTCGAGCCAGCGCAGGCGTGTGGATTTGTCCTGGCGTACGGTGGCGAACTTCAAGCGGCGCATGAACGGCAGGTACAACACCGTGCCGGAGACAATCGCCACCACAAACAAAATGCCCATGAACGCCAGCAGCAACTTGCCCGGCAAACCGGCAAACATATCTACATGCAAGCGCAGCAGAAACAGGGTGAACCCGCCATTGGCCGATGGCATCTCCACGGCCTCACCGGTGCGTGCATCGAGCATGAAGGTGTGGGATGAGTTGGGCTCGGTCCCGGCGGTGGCCGCCATGATCGCGATCACGCCGTTCTTGTCGTCCTCGTCCCAGGCCAGGTACTGCATGGCTTCGCCAGGGCGATGGGCCTGGGCGGCGGTCACGAGTTGTTCCAGGTTGAGCTGTGGTGTGTCGGCGGGCATTTGCGCCAATTGCGGCTCGTTGCCCAGCAGGTGATCGATCTCGTGGTGAAATACCAACGGCAGGCCGGTGAGGGCGAGCAGCAGCAGGAACACCGTGCAGATCAGGCTGGTCCAGGTGTGGATGAAGGACCAGCGGCGGATGGTTTTGCTTTTCATTTTCTAGCCTTCAGACACACCGAAGCCGCCCAGGGTGGGCGGCCTGGTTGTTAACTCAGCCGATTACCACTGGTAGGTGGCGCTGGCGATGACGCTGCGTTGGTCGCCGAAGTAGCAGTAGGAGCCGTCGCAGGTGGAAATGTAGTCCTTGTTGAACAGGTTGGTGGCGTTGAGTTTCACCGAGGCGCCCTTGAGGCTGTTGTCCAGGCGACCCAAGTCGTAATGCACCGCGCCATCGAACACGGTGTAGGCGTTGGCCTTGCCCAGCCAGGTGTTGCCTTGGTCGCCGTAGGTATTGCCGGTGTAGCGAGCGCCGAAGCCGATGCCGAAGCCATCGAGTACGCCGGTGTGCCAGGTGTAGTCAGTCCACAGCGAGGCTTGTTGGTTTGGCATCAATTGCAGGCGGTTGCCCTTGAAGTCGCCTTTTTGCACTTCGGATTTGGCCAGGGTGTAGGCCGCGATCACCTTGAGGTTCTCGGTGACGTCAGACACGGCTTCCAGTTCCAGGCCCTTGACCTTCACTTCGCCGGTCTGGTCTGTGACTGGAGTACCGCTGCTGCCGGTGCTGGTGACCAGCACGTTCTTCTGGGTCAGGTCATAGATGGCCGCACTCAACAAGGTGCTGGAGCCTGGCGGTTGGTACTTGATCCCCAATTCCCACTGTTTGCCTTCGGTGGGCTTGTATGACTTCAACGGGTCGACGCTGGCATTGCTCGCCGGCTGGAACGACTCGGCGTAGGACAGGTACGGCACAAAACCAGCGTCGAACACATAGCTCAACGCCGCGTTGCCGCTGAAGTTCTTGCTGCGGTCGGTGTTGGTAGCGTCCAGCTTGTTGAAATAAGTGGTGCCCTGATGGACCCAGTCTTCACGCCCGCCCAGGGTCAGGCGCCAGTTGTCGAGGGCCATCTGGTCTTGCGCGTAGAGGCCGGTCTGTACGGTTTTCTGGTTGTAGTCGTAAGACGCGCCGGAGCGCAGGGGACGTACGACCGGCGTGGAGTTGGCAGGGTTGAAGATGTTGACCGTGCCTGCGCCGCCGTAGATCGACAAGTACGAGGTGTCGGTGCGTTGGTGGTCCAGGCCGAGCAGCAGGGTATGGGTGACGTCGCCTGTGGCGAAGTCAGCCTGGAAGTTGTTGTCCACGGCGAACTGGCCGATGTTCTCGTCGACGTTGGTCGAGAGCCGATTCATATTTCCGGCGGCATCCACGGGAGCGTAGGCATAGGCGCCCACGGTCAACTGCTGGAACGACAACTCCGATTTGGTGTAGCGCAGGTTCTGCTTGAACTGCCAGGTGTCGTTGAAGCGATGTTCAAAGGCATAGCCCAGCGCGTAGTAGGTACGGTCGTAGAACTCGTAGTCCGGGTCGCCCAGGTTTTTGTGATGGGACACATCGCCAAGCGGCGATTTGATCTTGGTGCCGACAATGGGCAAGAACTGGCTGGTAGCTCCGGTATCGTCACGGGTGAACTGCGAGAGAAAGGTCAGCTTGGTGTCGGTGTCGATGTTCCAGGTCAGGCTCGGCGCAATGTTGTAGCGCTTGTTGTCGATGTGGTCGACCTGGGTACCCGCGTCTCGCACCACGCCGCTGACGCCATAGAGGAACTGGCCTTCATCGTCGATCTTGCCGGTGCTGGCGAAATTGATCTGGCGGTAGTTGTCACTGCCGTATTGCACTTGGATGGCATTGCTCGACTCGGCGCTGGGGCGGCGGCTGACCATGTCCAGCAGGCCGCCCGGTGGCGTCTGGCCGTACACCGACGAAGCCGGGCCGCGCAGCAGGGCGATGCGGTCGAGGTTCCAGGTTTCGGCCTTGGGGTTGGCGTACACGCCGCGAGGCAGTGGCAGGCCGTCGAGGAATTGGGTCGGTTCGAAACCGCGTACACGCATCCAGTCGTAGCGGGTGTCGCTGCCGTAGCTGGCAGACACGATGCCGGGCATGTATTTGACAGCGTCATCCAGGTTCTGGACGTTGCGGTCCTGCATCTGCTCGCGGGTGGCGACGGAGATCGAGCGCGGTGCCTCCACCAGCGCGGTATCGGTTTTGGTCCCGGCGGCGGTGCGGGTCGCCAGGTAGCCTTGCGCCGGCCCCCAGGCGCTTTCCAGGTTGGCGTCTTGCCCGGTGATGTTGGTGACCGGCAGCGCCATCACACCCTCCGGAATCGCCACCAACGTATAAGTCCCGGCGCTGCTCTGCTCCAGCTGCAACCCTGTCCCACGCAACGCTTCACGCAGCGCACCCGGTGCATCGAACTGACCCTGGACCGGTGCCGAGGTCTTGCCCGAGGCCAGCGCCGGGCTGAGGGTCAGCGCGAGGCCGGCCTGGCTGGCGATCTGGTTCAGGGTGCTGGCCAAGGGCGCGGCCGGCAGGTTGTAGGCGCGCACGCTGGACGCTTGCTCGGCGGCCATCAGCAAAGGGCTGGCCAGCGGGGCACTGAGGGCGATGGCCACGGCTAACAGGCTGGGGCGCAACAGGGTGTCTAGCGTGCGGGACATGGGGCGGCTCCTGAATGGAAATATTTCTCAATTGCCTAGGTGCCGAGCGAGAATCAAAAAGTGATAGGGCTGGGTGAAAATATTTTTTTGGGGTGCAATTGAGGGCCTCATCGCAGGCAAGCCAGCTCCCACAGGGGAATGCATTCCAAGGTGGGAGCTGGCTTGCCTGCGATAGCGATGGACCAGGCACCGCAGACCCTAAGGCTTAGCGCTCACCGTCACCCACCACGGCGTGTGCTGCTCAATCTGCACCGGCAACGTGGGCAGCAACGCATTCAACGCCAAGGTCGTGTCATGCAGCGGGAAGCTGCCGGTAATCCGCAAGTCGGCCACATGTTTATCCACACCCAGGTACCCGGTGCGATAACGCGCCAGTTCCGCTACCACATCCCCCAGGCGGGCGTTGTCCACCACCAGCATGCCGCGGGTCCAGGCGTCGGTGGCAGGGGTGACGGCCAGCGCAGGGCCCAGGCCATTGCTGCGCATCAGCACTTGCTGGCCTTCCTTGAAGATCTGCTCTTCGTTCAACGCCTCGGGCTGCGCGCCTACTGCCGATTGCAGCACGCTCAAGCGCGTGGCGTCGTCTTCGCGCTTGACGATAAACCGCGTGCCCAGTGCACGCAGGCTGCCGTCGCGGGTTTGCACGTAGAACGGCCGTGCGTCGTTGTGGCCGGTTTCGACCAGGATTTCGCCTTCCTGCAACACGATCAACCGGCGCTTTTCATCAAAACGCACGTCGATGGCACTGTGGGTGTTGAGGTTGATCAGCGTGCCGTCCGCCAGTTTCAGCGTGCGTTGTTCACCGGTGGCGGTGCGTTGGTCAGCCAGCCAATAGTGGATCGGCACATAGCGCTCACCGGCAAACAAGGCCAGGCCAAGCACCAGCGCGATACTTGCCAAGCCGCTACCCAGTTTACGCACGCGCTGGCGAATACCTTCGCGCGACTGCAACAACGCTGCTCGCGCCGGCCCCGAGGCCACGCTGAAACGTCGGTCGAGCATGCCCAACTGGCGCCACGCACGGGCGTGCTCCTCATCGCTGGCCAGCCACTTGTCGAACTCTTCCTGTTCCACCGCGCTGCCGTCGCCCGAGTCGAGGGACAGTTGCCAGGCAATCGCCGCATCCAGCACGCGTGCCGACACCGGCTTGGAGCTGATCACCGTCACAGCGGCTCGCCATACAGTGCGATGTAGCACTGGCGAATGCCCTGGGCCAGGTACTGGCGTACGCGGGGTACCGAGACGCCAAGGCGCTGGGCGATCTCAGCGTGGCCCATGCCGTCGAGGCGGTTATAGAGGAAGGCCGCGCGCGCCTTGCTCGACAGCTTGCCGAGCAGGCGGTCGATGGCCTTGAGGTCTTCGAGGATCAGTTGCTGTTCTTCGGGCGAGGGGTGTTCGCTTTCCGGGATCAGCATCAATTCGGTGAGGTAGGCCTGTTCCAGCGCTGCGCGTCGGAAGTAGTCGAACAACAAGCCCTTGGCGATGGCCACCAGGAACGCCCGTGGCTCGCGGGGTTCGCGCAATTCGTCACGGCCCAGCAGGCGCATGAAGGTGTCTTGGCTCAGGTCTTCGGCCCGGCTCGGGCAGGCCACATTGCGCCGCAGCCAACCCAACAGCCAGCCACGATGGTCGCGATACAACGCGCCAACCAGCTCACTGTGTGGGTTTGGGACCGACGACAAGGCATCACCGAATAAACAAGAGGTTTAAACTAACGAGAATTATTCGCGATTGTGTCAGAGGCGTCGTGTAGGTGCAATTGGCGTCTGTCGGGTTAAGACCGAATGTAAACGCTGAGGATGTAGTGAGCGGGCTTGTCGAATCGTCGCACCGCCCGCGCTGGGGGGCGAAGCCGCCCTGAACCCAGGCACCTCGGTTCTAACTGGAAAAACTCAGTGCCTGAAATGGGGCGGCTTCGCCACCCAGCGCGGGCGGTGCGACGATTCGACAAGCCCGCTCACTACAGGGAAATCATTGTGTTTAGAAGGCGGGGGATTGTTTGCGCCGTTTCCATTGGCTCAAACGCTCTTGCAATGCCTGTGGCGTGTCGATGTGCTGCTGACGTGCGCGACTGAACAAGATCAACATCAGCTCGGCCGTGGCCAGGGCATCGGCGCTGGCGTGGTGGCGTTCGCCTACCTGCAGGTTGAAGTGGTTGATCCAGTCGTCCAGCCCCGCTTCGCGGATATGCGCTTCGGGGCACAGCAGTGGAGCAATCTCTGCAACATCGAGAAACGGATGGCTCAGGCGGTAACCCAGGCTGTCCTTGAGCGCCCGGCACAGCATGTGTTGGTCGAACGGCGCATGGAATGCGAGCAGCGGGCTGTCGCCCACAAATGTCATGAAATCCAGCAGTGCCTCCACAGGATCACTGCCGGCGGCAATCGCGCTGGGACCAAGGCCGTGGATCAACACACTGGGGCTCAGTTTGGTCTCCGCCCGTTGCAGGGTGCGTTCAAACATCTGCGAGAAATCCACCGCGCCGTCTTCAATCACCACGGCGCCGATCGACAGCACTTGGTCACGGTTGAGGTTCAGGCCGCTGGTTTCGAGGTCGACCACCACCCAGCGCTGGCTGCGCAAGGAGCCGTCGCCCAATGCGGCGGGTTTGGGCAACTGCATCAGGCGTTGCTGTTGTGTGGCATCGAGTCCCGGTTTTTTCGCACGCAACCACCCGAACCAACTCACAACTGATACCGCAAGGTCAGGCTGCTTTGCAGGCGTTGGGCCTGGCGCAGGGATTCACGCAGGATGCGCCGGTCCAGGTGGTTGAGGTTGTCGGGATCGACGCGGTTGGAATACGGCTGGTTCTCACGGGTTTGCAACTGATGCTGCTGCATGCGGGTTTGCTGGATGAAGTGATACGCCTCTTCATAGGCGGCACCGTCCAGTGGCTCGATGACCTCCTTGGCCACCAGTTGGCGCAGGCGCTCCAGGGTGTTGTTGGCGTGGATGCCATTGGCCAGGGCCAGCAGGCGCGCGCCGTCGACAAAGGGGGTGAGGCCCTGCACCTTGAGATCCAGCGTGGCTTTTTCCCCACCTTTACGGGTGAGCACAAACTCGCGGAAACGTCCTACGGGCGGTCGCTGGCGCAACGCGTTCTCGGCCAGCATGCGCTGGAACAAACGGTTATCCGCGACCTGGTCGAGAATGCCTTGGCGCAGCTGCTCACAGCCACGTTCATCGCCCCACACCACGCGCAGGTCGAAGTAGATACTCGAGCCCAGAAGATTCTCCGGAGTCGCCTCGCGGATAAACGCCGCGAAGCGCCGCGCCCACTCGGCCCGCGACAGGCACAACTCTGGGTTGCCGGCCATGATATTGCCCTTGCACAGGCTGAACCCGCATAACGCCAAGCTTTGGTTGATCTGCTGGGCCAGCGGCAATAACCGGGCGCGGATCGCAGCGGCTTCGGCAGCGTCCTTGGCCTCGAACAGGATGCCGTTGTCCTGGTCGGTATACAGCGTCTGCTCACGACGGCCTTCGCTGCCAAAACATAGCCAGCTGAACGGCACGCCGGGGTCGCCTTTTTCTGCCAGGGTCAGTTCGATCACTCGGCACACCGTGTGATCGTTGAGCAGCGTAATGATGTGGGTAATCTGGGTAGACGACGCGCCATGGGCGAGCATGCGCTCCACCAATTGGCCGATCTCACCGCGAATCGCCACCAGGTGTTCCACCCGGGGCGCATTGCGGATGGTACGGGCCAGGTGCACGAGGTCGACGCGTTGCAGGGAAAACAAGTCGCGCTCGGACACCACGCCACACAGACGTTGATCTTTGACCAGGCACACGTGGGCAATATGCCGCTCGGTCATTGCAATGGCTGCGTCGAAGGCACTGTGGTCCGGCGTCAGGAAGAACGGCGCCTGGGTCATATGGCCTTCGATGGCCTGGCTGAAATCGCTGGTGCCATCGGCCACCACTTGGCGCAGGTCGCGCAGGGTGAAAATCCCCAGGGGCGCCTTGTGCTCGTCGACGATCACGATGCTGCCGACCTGTTGTTCATGCATCAACGTAACGGCTTCGCGCAACGGTGTTTGCGGGCTGCAAGTGACCGGGTGGCGCATGGCCAGTTCGCCCAGGCGGGTATTCAGCGAGTACTGGGTGCCGAGGGTTTCCACGGCTTTTTGCTGCACCTGCTGATTGACCTGGTCCAGCAGGCTGCTGACGCCGCGCAGGGCAAAGTCACGAAACGGGCTGGAGAGCGCGAACAGTTTGATAAACGCAGGTTTGTTCAGTTGCAGGCAGAAGGTGTCTTCAGCGGCCTTGTGCTCGGTACGGGTCGCCCGTTCACCAAGCAGGGCGGCGAGGGGGAAACATTCGCCGGTGGTGATTTCGAAAGTGGTTTCAGCGGAGTCAGGTCGCTCACCGACAACGCGGCCCTGTTTGACGATGTAGAAGTGCTCCACCGGTCCGCCCGACGGCTTGAGGATGCTCTCGCCGGGGCCGAAGAAACGCAACTGGCACTGCTCTACCAAAAACGCCAGGTGCGCGTTTTCCATCTGGTTGAACGGGGGGAAGCGTTGCAGGAACTGCAGGGTGCCGTGGATGTTCTGCAAAACAGCAGTTTTCCCCGCCTGGGCGAAGGCATCAGCTTTACTCATAACCATGACCGCATTTTTTTGTCGTTATCGTCCTTCATGGTCGACTCCCACGCGGCAGGTGCCCATTGGACGTAAGTCTAGGTCGATGAAAATGGCGTAAAACTAAGGAAAAACCTTACATGACTGTCGTCCAAACCCCGTAGAACACCCACTAGGCAAACTTTCCGACGAAGTGCACATTGTTCGCCCTTCTGCAGATGTCTGACGAGTGTGCTGGGAGATTGATGAGAACTGCTGAGAACCGTATGTCCGACCACGATATTTTAAGTGATGCCGAGCGCGAGGCGCTGAGCGCCGTGATGCTGGAGCCTGATTTACCGCCGCAACGGGTGTTGATCGTCGACGACGACAAGGACGCTCGCGAACTGTTGGCGGAAATCCTGGGGCTGGACGGTATTCGCTGCATGACTGCCGAGAGTGGTGAGGCAGCGTGGGACTTGTTGAACTCCAGCAGCTCGATTGGTTTGTTGATCACCGACCTGCGCATGGCGCCGAGCAATGGGCTGGAGTTGATCCGCCAGGTGCGCGGGTCCACGCGGGCGGCGTTGCCGATTATCGTCATGTCCGGGGACGCGGAAGCACCAGATGTGATCGATGCGATGCATTTGAGCGTGGTGGACTTTTTGCTCAAGCCGATCGATAGCGTGAAGTTGGCGAAGATGGTGAAGCGGGAGTTGGGGATGGCTTCCTGAGCTCTGTGGTGACTGGACTGGCCTCATCGCAGGCAAGCCAGCTCCCACATTTTGACCGCGCCGTCTATCAAGTGTGGGAGCTGGCTTGCCTGCGATGAGGGCACCACAGTCACCACAACCCAAAGAAAAAGCCCCGGTCTTACGACCGGGGCTTTTTTCATTTACAGGCCATTCTTAGCCTTGAACTCCCGACGCCTGCGGTGCAACACCGGCTCGGTATACCCATTAGGTTGCTTGGTGCCTTCAATCACCAACTCCACCGCTGCCTGGAACGCGATGTTGCTGTCGAAATCCGGTGCCAGTGGGCGGTACAACTTATCCCCGGCATTTTGACGGTCTACCACCGGCGCCATGCGCTTGAGGCTTTCCAGTACCTGGGCTTCGTTGACGATGCCATGGCGCAGCCAGTTGGCGATGTGCTGGCTGGAGATACGCAGGGTGGCGCGGTCTTCCATCAGGCCCACATCGTTGATGTCTGGCACTTTCGAACAACCCACGCCCTGGTCGATCCAGCGCACAACATAGCCAAGGATGCCCTGGGCGTTGTTGTCCAGTTCGTTGCGGATTTCTTCGTCAGACCAATCGGTATTGGTCGCCAGAGGAATGGTCAGGATGTCGTCCACCGAAGCGCGCTCGCGCTTGGCCAGCTCAGCTTGGCGGGCGAATACGTCGACCTTGTGGTAGTGCAATGCGTGCAGCGCAGCCGCCGTTGGCGACGGTACCCAAGCGGTGTTGGCGCCAGCCAGCGGGTGGGCAATTTTCTGTTCGAGCATCGCCGCCATCAGGTCGGGCATGGCCCACATGCCTTTACCGATTTGTGCTCGGCCTTGCAGGCCAGTGCTCAAGCCGATATCGACGTTCCAGTTTTCGTAGGCGCCGATCCATTTTTCCGCCTTCATCGCTGCTTTGCGCACCATCGCGCCAGCTTCCATGGAGGTGTGGATCTCGTCACCGGTGCGGTCGAGGAAGCCGGTGTTGATAAACACCACGCGCTCGCTGGCCGCCTTGATGCAGGCCTTGAGGTTGACCGTGGTGCGGCGCTCCTCATCCATGATCCCGACTTTCAGGGTGTTGCGCGGCAGGTTCAGCACGTCTTCGATGCGACCGAACAGCTCGTTGGTGAACGCCGCTTCTTCCGGGCCGTGCATCTTCGGTTTCACGATGTACACGGAGCCAGTGCGGCTGTTCTTGCGGCTGTTGTTGCCGTTGAGGCTGTGGGTCGCGGCGAGGCTGGTGACCAGACCGTCGAGAATGCCTTCGGGTACTTCGTTGCCGTCTTTGTCGAGGATCGCATCGATGGTCATCAAGTGACCCACGTTACGCACGAACAACAGCGAACGACCGTGCAGGGTCACGTCCTGGCCATTGACGCCGGTATAAACGCGGTCGGCGTTCATGGTGCGGGTGAAGGTCTTGCCGCCCTTGGCCACTTCTTCGGCCAGGTCACCTTTCATCAGGCCGAGCCAGTTGCGGTAGATCACCACCTTGTCATCGGCATCGACGGCGGCGACGGAGTCTTCGCAGTCCATGATGGTGGTCAGCGCAGCTTCCATCAGCACGTCTTTGACACCGGCGGCATCGGTCTGGCCGACCGGGGTGCTGGCGTCGATCTGGATTTCGAAGTGCAGGCCGTTGTGCTTGAGCAGAATCGCGGTTGGCGTGGCGGCGTCGCCCTGGTAGCCGATCAGTTGTGCATCGCTGCGCAGGCCGCTGTTGCTGCCGCCCTTGAGGCTGACAACCAGCTTGCCATCAACGATCTTGTAGCCGGTGGAGTCAACGTGGCTGCCGGCCGTGAGCGGTGCGGCTTCGTCGAGGAAGGCACGGGCGAAGGCAATCACCTTGTCGCCGCGTACTTTGTTGTAGCCCTGGCCCTTTTCGGCGCCGTCGGCTTCGCTGATGGCATCGGTGCCATACAGCGCGTCATACAGCGAACCCCAGCGCGCATTGGAGGCGTTGAGGGCAAAACGGGCGTTCATCACCGGCACTACCAGTTGGGGGCCGGCCATGCGGGCGATTTCGTCATCGACGTTTTGGGTCGTGGCCTGGAAATCTGCGGCTTCTGGCAGCAGGTATCCGATGTCTTGCAGGAAGGCCTTGTAGGCCACCGGGTCGTGGGCCTGGCCGGCGTGGGTCTGGTGCCAGGTGTCGATGCGCGCCTGGAAATCGTCGCGTTTGGCGAGTAGGGCTTTGTTCTTCGGTGCCAGGTCGTGGATGACCTTGTCGGCACCGGCCCAGAACTGGTCGGCAGTAATGCCGGTGCCGGGAATGGCTTCGTTGTTCACGAAGTCGAACAGGACTTTGGCGACCTGCAGGCCACCGACTTGAACGTGTTCAGTCATTGCTTGCCTCACTCTGCACAGCTTAAGCGCTTTTTAGATTTTCATTATGTAGTGCACGGTTGCGCATACTACATGATGACTTGCGGTTGTGAAAATTAGACTAAATACGTCGTTTAGCGACCCACTTTGGTCGTACGGTCACAGCGGAGAACGGGATGTTCTCAAAAAACTATTGGATTGTTCCAGATAAATATAAAAATGGTACACGATTTGTTTTCGGTGGCTGCCGAGTCCACCTTGTAGATTGAATTCCAGAGGGCATCGCCATGGACCATCTTGTACTCACAATTATCGCTGCCGACAAACCCGGCTTGGTTGAACGCATCGCGCAGAACATCGCCGCCCATGGTGGTAACTGGCTGGAAAGCCGCATGGCCCACATGGCTGGGCAGTTCGCCGGAATCCTGCGAGTCAGTGTTCCTACGGAAAACCGTCAGGCGTTGGTGGCGGCGCTGGAGGACTTATCCACACACGGCATCCGCGTCTTGGTGGGAGAGGGCAGCAGCGGGCAGGCATCGGCGTCCAAATCGATTCTGATGACCTTGGTGGGCAATGACCGTTCGGGCATCGTGCGCGAGATCACCGCGTTGTTGAGCAAGCAGGGGGTGAATCTGGAAAGCCTGAGCACTGATGTACGTCCGGCACCTATGAGCGGTGATCCATTGTTTACTGCCGAGGCTGTGTTGCGGGTGCCGACAGCCTTGTCGCTGGATACCTTGCAGCTATCCCTTGAAACCCTGGCGGACGACTTGATGGTGGAACTGCATCACGAGGAATAAGTTGCCCACAAGGTTATGCATGGAAATCTTGCATGGGCCTGTGGATAACCTGTAGAGACCAGGCGCCAGGCCACGCGGGCCGGGCTTCTACGACATTTGAGCAAAAAACGAGCAATTTCAAAAGCTTGTGCACAAATGGCGGGGACCAGGTTGTGGATAACCTTGGGGTGGATGTCTGCAAGCCAAGCCGGCCGTGGCTTGCAGAGGTTTGTGTGTTTTTTGATCAGCGTTTGCGTGCGCTCAGCCAGATATCCACGCTGTATACCACCAGGCCAGCCCAGATGAACGCAAAGGCGGTCAACGTGCTCGGCGCCAGGTGCTCACCGAACAACAGCACGGCTTCGAGCAACACCAGGGTCGGCGCCACGTACTGCAAAAAGCCCAGCGCGGTGTAGGGCAAATGCCGTGCGGCGGCGTTAAAACATACCAATGGGATCAGCGTTACCGGGCCTGCGGCCACCAGCCACCACGCTTCGGAAGTGCTCCAGAACTCAAGCTGCGCACTGTGGGCCGATGGGTTGAACAGCAACCATGCGACGGCAATCGGCACCAGCATCCAGGTTTCCACCACCAACCCCGGCAGCGCCTTCACCGGTGCCTGCTTACGGATCAGCCCGTAGAAACCGAAGGTCAAGGCCAGCACCAGCGACACCCACGGCAAACTGCCCACCTGCCACACCTGTTGCGCCACACCCGCGGCAGCCAGCCCCACCGCAACCCACTGCAGGCGACGCAGGCGTTCGCCGAGGATCAGCATGCCCAGCAGCACATTCACCAGCGGGTTGATGTAGTAACCCAGGCTCGCTTCCAGCATGCGCCCGCTGTTCACCGACCACACATAGGTCAGCCAGTTGCCTGCAATCAACGAACCGCTCAGGGCCAGGATCGCCAGGCGCTTGGGGTTGTCGCGCAGTTCGCGGAACCAGCCAGGGTGCTTCCACACCAGCAGCAGCAAACCGCCGAATAGTGCCGACCACAACACGCGGTGCACGATGATTTCGGCGGCCGGAACACTGGCGATGGCTTTGAAGTAGAGCGGGAACAGACCCCAGATGACGTAGGCACTCAGGCCCAGGATGTACCCCTTGCGGGGGTTGGCAGCTTGCATTGCAGAATCCTTGCTCAGGCAGCTAACAAAGCGCGATTGTAAGGATATTTGTCTGCCAGTGGGACCCGCTTTTCTGTGGGAGCTGGCTTGCCTGCGGTGCAGGCGCCTCGGTTTGTCTGCCGGACTGCGTTGATGCCATCGCAGGCAAGCCAGCTCCCACAGGGGAGTGTGGGGCCAGTTAAAACAGTTTGAGGGGTTCTTCGTTCAGGGCTGAGAGCTGCTCACGCAACGCCAACACCTGATCCCCCCAATACCGCTCACTGCCAAACCACGGAAAGCTGTGGGGGAACGCCGGGTCGTCCCAACGGCGTGCCAGCCAGGCGCTGTAATGCATCAGTCGCAAGGCACGCAGGGGCTCGATCAACGCCAGTTCACGCGGGTCGAAGTCGTGGAATTCCTGGTACCCGTCCATCAATTCCGACAGCTGGCCCAGACATTCCTGGCGATCACCCGCGAGCATCATCCACAGATCCTGTACCGCCGGGCCCATGCGGCAGTCATCCAGGTCGACGATATGGAACATCTCGTCGCGGCACATCATGTTGCCGGGGTGGCAATCGCCGTGCATGCGGATGTTTTTGTGCGGGGTGGCCTTGTACACCTCCTCTACACGTTTGAGCAGGTCGCGGGCGACGGACTCGTAGGCCGGCAGCAGGCTCTTGGGGATAAAGTTGCCTTCCAGCAGCGTGGTGAGGGAGTCGTGACCGAAGTTCTTCACCCCCAACGCTTCGCGGTGTTCAAACGGGCGCGTGGAACCCACCGCGTGCAAACGGCCGAGCAATTGCCCAAGGCGATAGAGTTGATCGAGATTGCCCGGCTCCGGCGCACGGCCGCCACGGCGAGGGAAGAGGGTGAAGCGGAAACCCGCGTGTTCGAACAGGCTTTCGCCGTTGTGGATCAGTGGCGCCACCACCGGCACTTCGCATTCGGCCAGCTCGAAGGTGAAGCGGTGTTCTTCCAGGATCGCCTCATTGGTCCAGCGCTGAGGGCGGTAGAACTTGGCGATCAGTGGTTCGGAGTCTTCGATGCCCACCTGATACACGCGGTTTTCGTAGCTGTTGAGCGCCAGCACGCGTGCATCGCTGAGGAAACCGATGCTTTCGACAGCATCGAGGACCAGGTCGGGGGTGAGTGTTTCAAACGGGTGGGCCATGGAAACTCCTGCGCGCAGCAGGGCGCCGCGTCCGGCCGGGTATGGTAACAGCATAGATAGGTGGTGGCTGTGTGGACGCCTTCGCGAGCAAGCCCGCTCCCACACTCGATCGAGTTCCACCTTTGGAGCACGGTCAAAATGTGGGAGCGGGCTTGCTCGCGAAAGCGGTGTATCAGGCGCCGACTATCCCGCCATCATCCCGCCGAATCGCCATCACCGACGAGCGCGGCTTACCGTTCGGCAAGTGCTCCGGCCAGGTCGAACCGCCGGTTTCACCCGGATGCTGAATGCCCACAAACAGCGTTTTCTGGTCCGGCGAGAAGCTGATACCCGTCACCTCACATGCCACCGGCCCTACCATGAAACGGCGGATTTCCCCGGTTGCCGGGTCGGCGCAAAGCATCTGGTTATTGCCCATGCCGGCGAAATCGCCTGCGTTGCTGTAGTCCCCATCCGTAAGAATCCACAGGCGACCCGCTTTGTCGAAACCCAAGCCATCGGGGCTGTTGAACATGTTCTGTGGGTTGATATTCGATGAGCCGCCCTTTGGCGTCCCGGCGTGTACGCCCGGGTTGCCGGCGACGACAAACAGGTCCCAGGAAAACTCCGTGGCGCCGTGATTATCGGCGTCGGCCTTCCAGCGCAGGATCTGGCCATACACGTTTTTCTCGCGCGGGTTGGGCCCGCCCACTGGCTGGCCGTCTTCGCCGCGCTTGGCGTTGTTGGTCAGGGTGCAATAGACCTGGCCGTCGGTGGGGCTGACCACGATCCATTCCGGGCGGTCCATGCGGGTGGCCTTCACCACGCTGGCCGCCAGGCGTGCATGGATCAGCACTTCGGCCTGGTTGGCGAACCCTGTGCTGGCGTCGATGCCGTTTTTGCCATGGGTGAGTTCAACCCATTGGCCCTTGCCCTTGGGGTGGTCGGCGTTGCCGTCGCCTGCGTCGAAGATCGCGACAAACAAGGTGCCGTGGTCGAGCAGGTCTTTGTTGGCCTTGGGGTTCTTGTGGTTGATCTTGTCGCGGCTGACGAATTTGTAGATGAACTCACCGCGTTCATCGTCGCCCATGTACACCACGGCGCGGCCATCGCGGGTTTCGGCCAGGGCTGCGTTTTCATGCTTGAAGCGGCCCAGGGCGGTGCGCTTGACCGGCGTGGAGGTGGGATCGAACGGGTCGATTTCCACCACCCAGCCGTGGCGATTGAGTTCGTTGGGGTTCTTGGCGATGTCGAAACGCGGGTCGTGCAGGTGCCAGTTGATCTCTTTGCTGGCCGCCACCACGCCATAGCGTTTCTGCCCGGCGTCGAAAGTTTGTTGTGGGTTGCTGCTACCAAAGCAGTCGGTGAAGTTCTCTTCGCACGTCAGGTAAGTGCCCCATGGCGTCTTGCCGTTGGCGCAGTTCTGGAAGGTGCCAAGGGCGTTCTTGCCGGATTTGTCGGCACTCGTTTTCAGCCAGGCGTGGCCGGCGGCGGGACCGCTGAGGCGGATTGGCGAATTGCCGTGGATGCGCCGGTTGTAGCGCGAGTCCTGCACGAATTGCCAGGTGTCGCCTTGGCGTCGCACTTCGATCACCGAAACGCCTTCGCTGGCCTGGGCCTTGTGCACGTCTTCGGCCGATTGCGGCGCGCCGCCGTGGGCATAGAGGTAGCGATAGTTGGTGTATTCGTTGTTGATGGCCATGAGGGCGCGGTTGTCGTCGCCGGGGAAGGCGAACAGGCTCATGCCGTCGTTGTTGTCGCCGAACTGTTGCTCCTGGGCCTTGGCCGTGCCGTTGCCGGACGGGTCGAAGGCAGGGGCGCTCTTGCTTAGCGGCTGGCCCCAACTGATCAGCACTGAGGCACTGTAGCCTGGCGGCAAGGTGATGGCGTCGCTGGTCGCGGCGGCAATGCTGGTGAAACCCAGCAATGGGCTGGCGCTTGCGGCATTCACGGCCAGGGCACTGCGGCTCAGCAGGTTGCCACCCAGGAACATCGCAGCACCGCACAGGGCGCCGGCGCCGATAAAACGGCGGCGGGTAAGGCCGACCATCTGTTCAAGGTCGGTGGCTTGGTTTTCTTCTAATAGGCTCATTTCAGGCTCCCTGCGGTTTTTGCAGACACCTTAAGGAGCGGACATGACGCAATTGTTGCAGTTTAACGGCGGGGCAGAGCAGGCGTTGGCTACACCGGCGTGCCAAGCAACACATTGCTGGGTGCGAATTGCACCTGGATCGGTTGGCCTTCGCCCGCGTTAAGCGCCTTGAGGGCGGCTGGCTGGGCCAGGGCGCACAAAACCTGGCCACTGGGCAGGGAGATGCGCACTTCGCTGGGGCCGTCGTCGGCGTCGAGAATCGTCTCGATCACACCGCTCATGCAATTGTGTCCAGGTGTTGCGAGTTGCCCGATGGCGAGCATTTCCAGCCAACCGGCCTTGATCAGGGCGACCACTTCAATGCCCGTTTCCAGTTCCAGGCGATGCGTACTGTCGTGGGTGATTTGCGCGTCCAGTGTCAGCCCTCCAGACAGCTGCAGGCGGATCAGGTCGTTGCGGCCATGGCTTTCAATCGTCATGACTTGACCATGCAACTGGTTGCGCGCGCTGGTGCGCAGCATCAAGCGGCCCAGCAGGTTGAAGTCGCTGGCGGCTTCGTCTGAGCCCAATACTTCGGCTTGCAACACCTGCAGACGCTGGTAAAGGCGCAGCACCCGCTCACCCTCGGCGGTCAGCTTGGCGCCGCCACCGCCCTTGCCGCCAACGCTGCGCTCCACCAGTGGTTTTTGCGCGAGGTTATTCAGTTCATCAATCGCGTCCCAGGCAGCCTTGTAGCTCAGGCCAGCACTTTTGGCCGCGCGGGTGATGGAGCCCTGCTCGGCAATGTGCCCCAGCAAGGCAATACGCTGGGGACGACGGATGATGTGTTGGCTGAGGGAAGTCGGCAGGGACATGGCAATACGCTTCGATGAGATGGCCCGAACGTTGCGGGCAAGGTGGTGCTCGCGTCAAGTCAGGCGCCAGGCTTTGGCGTGCGGGCCAGGCAATACACGTCGACCTGCCGCGCCCCGGCGTTCAGCAACAGGCGCGCCAAGCTGTGGGCGGTGGCCCCGGTGGTGAGCACGTCGTCCACCAAGGCGAAGTGGCGGCCTTGCACTTGGGCATCGGGGGCTAATGCAAAGGCGTTGAGCAGGTTGCGTTTGCGGGTCTTGGCATCGAGGGCTTGCTGCGCGACGGTTTCATGAGGACGTAACAACATGTCTTCATCGTGGTTGATAGTCAGGTCTTCGCTCAGCCATCTCGCCAGCATCAGGGCCTGGTTATACCCGCGTTCGCGCAGGCGCTTGCGAGCCATGGGCACCGGCAGCAGGCAGTCCGGGCGGGTAAGCCCGGTGTTCTCGTAGCGATGTTGCAGGTGCCGGCCCAACTGGCGCGCAAGCATCTGCCCGAACGGCCAGCGTGCCTGGTGCTTGAAGCGGCCGATCAGGCTGTCGATGGGGAAACTGTAGGTCCAGGGGGCGATCACCTGTTTAAACGCGGGTGGCTGTTGCAAACATTGGCCGCACATCAGACCGTCTATCGGCAAGGGTAGGGCGCATACCTCGCACTGTTCCATCAGCCATGGCAACTCGGTTTCGCAGACGTTGCACACACAATCGGCGGATTCTGTTGCTTCATCGCACACTAAACATGATTGTACGTTTTTTGGCCAGATGTAAACCGTGTGTTTGTACTCTGGTTGACAGTGCATGAATCTTCCTTAAATATGCCGAGCATCCGTGTCGTGACTGTGGGTATTGCCCTTCCCGCAGCGTTTGCCAAAGCATAATCAAGGAATCGCCCATGAGCGCCAGCACCACCGCCACTCTGCGTCACGATTGGTCCCTCGCCGAAGTCAAAGCGCTGTTCGTGCAGCCGTTCAACGACCTGTTGTTCCAGGCGCAGACCGTGCACCGCGCGCATTTCGACGCCAACCGTGTCCAGGTGTCGACGTTGCTGTCGATCAAAACCGGCGCCTGCCCAGAAGATTGCAAATATTGTCCGCAGTCGGGCCACTACAACACTGGCCTGGAAAAAGAAAAGCTGATGGAGGTGCAGAAGGTCCTTGAAGAGGCCGCTCGCGCCAAGGCCATCGGTTCTACCCGTTTCTGCATGGGCGCCGCCTGGAAACACCCCTCGGCCAAAGACATGCCCTACGTATTGCAGATGGTCAAAGGCGTGAAGGCCATGGGCCTGGAAACCTGCATGACCTTGGGCCGCCTCGACCAGGACCAGACCGAAGCGCTGGCCCAGGCTGGCCTGGACTACTACAACCACAACCTTGATACGTCGCCTGAGTTCTACGGTTCGATCATCACCACCCGCACCTACAGCGAGCGCCTGCAAACCTTGGCCTATGTGCGCGATTCTGGGATGAAGATCTGCTCCGGCGGCATCCTCGGCATGGGCGAGTCCCTTGATGACCGTGCCAACCTGCTGATCCAACTGGCTAACCTGCCAGAGCATCCGGAGTCCGTGCCGATCAACATGCTGGTGAAAGTGGCCGGCACGCCGCTGGAGAATGCCGAGGACATCGACCCGTTCGATTTCATCCGTATGTTGGCCGTGGCGCGCATCTTGATGCCGCAGTCCCACGTGCGCCTGTCGGCTGGGCGTGAAGCGATGAACGAGCAGATGCAGGCCTTGGCGTTCTTCGCCGGTGCCAACTCGATTTTCTACGGTGACAAACTGCTGACCACCGCCAACCCGCAGGCTGACAAGGACATGCAACTGTTCTCGCGCCTGGGCATTCTGCCGGAGGCTCGTGAAGAGCACGCCGATGAAGTGCATCAGGCGGCGATCGAGCAGGCGCTGGTGGAGCAGAAGAGCAGCGAGCAGTTCTATAACGCCGTTGTGTGATTGAAATGCGATCCAACTGTGGGAGCTGGCTTGCCTGCGATGACGGCGGCACATTCAACATAAATGTGTCTGACAGACCGCTATCGCAGGCAAGCCAGCTCCCACCTTGGATCGAGTTCACCTGATTTGCCGAGGCCTGCATGTCTTTCGATCTCGCCGCGCGCCTCGCTGCCCGCCGTGCCGAACACCTTTATCGCCAACGCCCTCTACTGGAAAGCCCCCAAGGCCCAGAAGTGGTGGTGGACGGCCAACCGTTGTTGGCGTTCTGTAACAACGACTACCTGGGCCTGGCCAATCACCCGCAAGTGATCGAAGCCTGGCGCGCCGGCGCCGCCCGTTGGGGGGTAGGCGGCGGCGCTTCACACTTGGTGGTCGGGCATGCCACGCCGCACCATGAGTTGGAAGAAGCCTTGGCCGACCTGACTGGCCGTCCACGCGCGCTGTTGTTCACCACCGGCTACATGGCCAACCTCGGGGCGGTCACCGCGCTGGTGGGGCAGGGCGATACGGTGCTGGAAGACCGCCTCAACCATGCATCATTGCTGGATGCCGGCTTGCTCTCCGGCGCGCGTTTCAACCGCTACCTGCATAACGATGCCGGCAGCCTGGCCAAGCGCCTGGAGAAGGCCACTGGCAACACGCTAGTGGTTACCGACGGCGTGTTCAGCATGGACGGCGACTTGGCCGACCTGCCAGCGCTTGCCCGTGAAGCACGCGCCAAAGGTGCCTGGCTGATGGTGGATGACGCTCACGGCTTTGGTCCGTTGGGCGACAACGGTGGCGGGATCGTCGAGCATTTCGGCTTGAGCCAGGAAGATGTGCCGGTGTTGGTCGGCACCCTTGGTAAAGCTTTCGGCACTGCTGGAGCGTTTGTGGCGGGTAGCGAGGAGCTGATCGAAAGCCTGATCCAGTTCGCCCGGCCGTATATCTACACCACCAGCCAGCCGCCGGCACTGGCCTGCGCCACGTTGAAAAGCCTTGAGCTTTTGCGCACGGAGCATTGGCGTCGCGAGCACCTCAACGGCCTGATCCGTCAGTTCCGCCATGGCGCCGAGCAACTGGGCCTGGACTTGATGGACAGTTTCACGCCGATCCAACCGATCCTGATCGGCGACAGCGCCAAGGCGGTGCATTTATCGCACATGCTGCGCGAGCGCGGCCTGATGGTGACCGCGATCCGCCCGCCGACCGTACCGGCCGGCAGCGCCCGTTTGCGCGTGACATTGACCGCGGCTCACACCGAGGCGCAGGTGCAGCTATTGTTAAATGCATTGGAAGAGTGTTTCCGTTTGTTAGGCGCCACGGAGCCCAACCATGCGTGATCGACTGATATTGCTGCCCGGCTGGGGCCTTGGCGTATCGCCGATGGAGCCTCTAGCTGCCGCATTGCAGGGCCTGGATGAGCACTTGCGCGTGCAGATCGAGCCGTTGCCGGAGGTGAACTCCAGTGACCTGGATGAATGGCTGGATGAGCTCGACGCCACACTGCCGGATAACGCCTGGCTGGGCGGCTGGTCCCTGGGTGGCATGCTAGCGTCCGAGCTGGCGGCTCGGCGCGGCGAGCGCTGCTGCGGCCTGCTGACCTTGGCCAGCAACCCGTGTTTTGTCGCCCATGACGGCTGGCCGAGCGCGATGCCTGCGCAGACCTTCGATGCGTTCCTTGCCGGTTGCCATGCCGACTCCCAGGTCACCCTCAAACGTTTCGGGCTGTTGTGTGCCAAGGGCGCCGAGGACCCGCGTGGGCTGGCGCGCTTGTTGGTCAGTGGTGCGCCGAATGCGTCGTCCAGCGTGTTGATGACCGGTCTTGAGTTGCTTGCACAACTGGACACCCGCGAAGCCTTGCTGGCCTATCGCGGCCCGCAATTGCATCTGTTTGCTGGCATGGACGAACTGGTGCCCGCCGAAGCCGCAGGCCACCTGCTGACGCTGCTGCCCGATGTTGAAATCGGCCTGATTGAACAGGCCGGCCACGCTTTTCTTCTGGAAGACCCCCACGGTGTAGCGGGGGCTATCCAGGCTTTTTTGCATGAGTGCGTTGATGACTGATCTCTCCCACCCTCCACTGCCTGGCAGCCTGCCGGACAAGCGCCAAGTGGCGGCATCGTTTTCCCGCGCGGCCGCCAGCTATGACAGCGTCGCCGAGTTGCAACGGGCAGTGGGCAGCGAATTGTTGGCTCGCTTGCCGGCTGACATTACGCCGCAACGCTGGTTGGATGTGGGGTGTGGCACGGGCTACTTCAGTCGTGTACTGGCCGAGCGTTTGCCCGCTAGCCAAGGCATCGCGCTGGATATCGCCGAAGGCATGCTCAATCACGCACGGCCCCTCGGCGGCGCCCATCACTTCATTGCGGGTGACGCAGAGCGCTTACCGCTTAAAGCTGAAAGCTTGCAGCTGCTCTTCTCCAGCCTGGCAGTGCAGTGGTGCGCCAATTTCGAGGCGGTGCTCAGTGAGGCCTACCGGGTATTGCAACCCGGCGGCGTGCTGGCGTTCGCCAGCCTGTGCGTGGGTACGCTGGATGAGCTACGCGAAAGCTGGCGTGCAGCGGACGGTTTGGTGCATGTGAATCGCTTCCGCACGTTTGAAGCGTATCAACGATTGTGCGCGGCCAGTGGCCTGCGGGTGGCGAGCCTGGAGCGGCGTCCCCATGTATTGCATTACCCGGATGTGCGCAGCCTGACCCATGAGTTGAAGGCGTTGGGTGCACACAACCTCAACCCCGGTCGGCCGGGAGGGTTGACGGGGCGCGCGCGGATTGTTGCACTGGTGGACGCTTACGAGCAGTTCCGTCAGGCCCAGGGCCTGCCCGCCACGTACCAAGTGGTGTACGCCGTACTGGAGAAACCGCTATGAGCGTCGCTTATTTCATCACCGGCACCGACACCGATGTGGGCAAGACCACCGTCGCCGCCGGCCTGCTGCACGCCGCACGGCAATCCGGCAAAAGCACGGCGGCCGGCAAACCGGTCGCTTCCGGCTGCCAGGTAACGCCCAAGGGCCTGCGCAATGCCGACGCGCTGGCGCTGCTGGCCGAATGTTCGTTGCCGTTAAGTTATGCCGAGGTCAACCCGGTGGCGTTCGAGCCAGCCATTGCCCCGCACCTGGCGGCGCGGGAGGCGGGTGTATCGCTGACGGTGCAGTCGTTGCTCAAGCCCATGCAGCAGATTCTGGCGAAGGGAGCGGATTTCACCTTGATCGAAGGCGCCGGCGGCTGGCGCGTACCGCTGGCCGATCAGGCCAACCTGTCGGACCTGGCCATGGCGCTCAAACTGCCGGTGATTCTGGTAGTGGGCGTGCGCCTGGGGTGCATCAGCCATGCGTTGCTGACTGCCGAAGCCATTGCGCGAGACGGGCTGCAACTGGCGGGCTGGGTGGCCAATATCATCGACCCCAAGACCTCTCGTCTGGAAGAAAACCTCGCCACCCTGGCCGAGCGGCTGCCCGCGCCGTGCCTGGGCCGAGTGCCGAAACTCAAGCATGCAGGGGCCGAAGCAGTAGCGGAGTACTTGCAGCTGGACTTGCTGGACTGAAGCGGCTTGACTGATTTTGGCTATCGCTAAGGCATTATGCCATTAGTGTTTTTGACGGGCGTTTTGCCGGATTCTCTGCTTCAATCACTGTTCACGATTCTCTAAAGGCAGGTTTACGCCATGGACATCTCTGGAAGCAGCGCGTTTTATTCGGGCCTGAGCACCATTCAGACCGGGCAGAACCGTGTCGACCAGGCCGCCGGCAAAATCGCCAGCGCCGCGACGACCCAGCCCTCGGATGCACAGGTTGACCGTCTTCGCGCCAATGACCGTGCCCAACCGTCCAACTCGGCGAGCAATATGGTCGAAATGGCCGAAGGCAAGTTTCAAGTCGAACTGGGCGCGAAAGTCGCTAAGGCTTCGGATGAAATGCTGGGTACGTTGATCGACACCTACGCTTAAATTCCCTCTCTCCAGGTTTGCTGGCACTTCTGTGGGAGCTGGCTTGCCTGCGATAGCCTCTACTCGTTCTTCCTGATACACCGTGGTGTCTTCATCGCAGGCAAGCTAGCTCCCACACGAGTCCCCTCACACAATTGTGCTGTGGCGTCCTGCCGAACTTCTAACTCCTTTTTCCTGTGGCAACCCGCCGCAAGCGTTGCCGTGCGCGTGATTGATCCGCGTCATGACAAACGGCAGCTGAGCGACGCTTGACATCCCCAGGTCGTAAACGTATGTTTCAAACACCTGTTTGACCGCCATAACAAATCCACGCGGTTGTTCATTCCAGATACATCAGCAGAGGTTTATCGCTATGCCTGACTACAAGGCCCCCTTGCGTGATATTCGCTTCGTTCGTGACGAACTGCTTGGCTATGAAGCGCACTATCAGAGCCTGCCGGCTTGCCAGGACGCTACCCCGGACATGGTTGACGCCATTCTCGAAGAAGGCGCCAAGTTCTGTGAGCAAGTGCTGGCCCCGTTGAACCGCGTGGGTGACATCGAAGGGTGCACCTGGAGTGAGTCAGGCGTTAAGACCCCTACTGGTTTCAAAGAAGCCTACAAACAATTCGTCGAAGGCGGCTGGCCAAGCCTGGCCCACGACGTGGAGCACGGTGGCCAAGGCCTGCCGGAATCCCTGGGCCTGGCGGTCAGCGAAATGGTTGGCGCCGCCAACTGGTCGTGGGGCATGTACCCAGGCCTGTCCCACGGTGCGATGAACACCATCTCCGAGCACGGCACTCCCGAGCAGCAAGAGGCCTACCTGACCAAGCTGGTGTCGGGCGAATGGACCGGCACCATGTGCCTGACCGAGCCACACTGCGGCACCGACCTGGGCATGTTGCGCACCAAGGCTGAGCCTCAGGCGGACGGTTCCTACAAAGTCTCTGGCACCAAGATCTTCATTTCGGCCGGTGAACACGACATGGCCGACAACATCGTCCACATCGTACTGGCCCGCCTGCCGGACGCACCGGCTGGCACCAAAGGCATCTCGCTGTTTATCGTGCCGAAGTTCCTGCCAAACGCCGACGGTTCGGTGGGTGAGCGCAACGCGGTGACTTGTGGCTCGCTGGAACACAAGATGGGTATCCACGGCAACGCCACCTGCGTGATGAACTTCGACGCGGCCACCGGTTTCCTGATCGGCCCGGCGAACAAAGGCCTGAACTGCATGTTCACCTTTATGAACACCGCTCGCCTGGGTACCGCGCTGCAAGGGTTGTCCCACGCCGAGATCGGCTTCCAGGGCGGCCTGAAATACGCTCGCGATCGCTTGCAAATGCGCTCCCTGACCGGCCCGAAAGCCCCGGACAAGGCCGCTGACCCGATCATCGTGCACCCTGACGTGCGCCGCATGCTGCTGACCATGAAAGCCTTCGCCGAAGGCAACCGTGCGATGGTGTACTTCACCGCCAAGCAAGTGGACATCGTCAAGTACGGCACCGACGACGAAGCCAAAAAGCAAGCCGATGGCCTGCTGGCGTTCATGACCCCGATCGCCAAGGCGTTCATGACCGAAGTCGGTTTTGAGTCCGCCAACCACGGCGTACAAATCTATGGCGGCCACGGCTTCATCGCCGAGTGGGGCATGGAGCAGAACGTTCGCGACAGCCGCATTTCGATGCTGTACGAAGGCACCACCGGCATCCAGGCCCTGGACCTGCTGGGCCGTAAAGTGTTGATGACCCAAGGCGAAGCGCTGAAGGGCTTCACCAAGATCGTGCACAAGTTCTGCCAGGCCAACGAAGGCAACGAAGCCGTCAAAGAGTTCGTTGCACCGCTGGCTGCGCTGAATAAAGAGTGGGGCGAGTTGACCATGAAGGTCGGCATGGCTGCTATGAAAGACCGCGAAGAAGTCGGTGCCGCTTCGGTGGACTACCTGATGTACTCCGGCTACGCGTGCCTGGCTTACTTCTGGGCTGACATGGCCCGCCTGGCTGCGGAAAAACTGGCGGCCGGCACCACTGAAGAAGCGTTCTACACCGCCAAGCTGCAAACCGCGCGCTTCTACTTCCAGCGCATCCTGCCACGTACCCGTACTCACGTGGCTACCATGCTGTCGGGCGCCAACAACCTGATGGACATGAAAGAAGAAGACTTCGGCCTGGCTTACTAAGCCTTACCGGGTTCACTTCCAGAGCCGCCGCTTCTAGCCAGAAGCGGCGGCTTTTTTGTGCCTGATAAAAAACCACAGCGCAGCACTCAGGGATTACCACCGGCTGCCGTTACAGTGGTGGCAATGTGATACATGTGCGACGGGTTGTGCTTAACTGTCGACATCAAGGCACAGTGCCATCATTTTTTGCGGGTCGGAGTTTTACCCTTGTCACGCGTGTCCGCTTTACGCTTCAGCCATTTTCTCCCTTCGTTGCTGCTCTTGCTGGCCGGGCTCTCGGCTGCGTACGTCAAGGATCTCAACGTCTTCTTCACCTCACTGTTCAATGTGTTGCCGACCCTGGTGCTGTTGCTCGGCGGCTCGTATTGCGCGGTGTACCGCCGTCAGCGCGAACTGTTCCTGATGATCACCGTGTACATCGCCTATTTCCTGCTCGACACGCAAACCGACTATTACCGCGACAACGGCCGAGTGCGCGAAGACGCGGCGGTAGTGTTCCATCTGTGCTGCTTGCTGCTGCCGCTGCTGTTTAGCATCTACGGGATGTGGCAGGAAAAGACCCACCTGTTCCGTGACTTCGTCGCACGTTGCGCGGTGTTGTTTGCGGTAGGAAGCGTGGCACTGGCCCTGGAGCAAAGTTATCCCCAGGCGTTGCTGAATTGGTTGGCAGAGATCCGCTGGCCGGCGCTGCATGGCAGTTGGATGAGCCTGATCCAGTTGTCGTACCCAATGTTCCTGATCGGCTTCCTGACCCTGGCGGCGCAGTATTGGTACCAGCCACGCCCACTGCACGCGGCTCAGTTGGTGGGGTTGCTGGGGATGTTCTGGATGTTGCCGCAAACTTTCATCCTGCCGTTTACCCTCAACATCATGTGCAGCCAGGTGATGCTGATGATCGCGGCCGGCGTGGCCCACGAGGCGTATCAAATGGCCTTCCGTGACGAACTGACTGGTTTGCCCGGGCGGCGTGCGCTGAACGAGCGCATGCAGCGGCTGGGGCGCAACTACGTGCTGGCCATGACCGACGTGGACCACTTCAAGCGCTTCAACGACACCCATGGCCACGACGTCGGCGACCAAGTGCTGCGCCTGGTGGCAAGCAAGCTGTCCAAGGTCAACGGCGGCGGGCGCGCCTACCGCTATGGCGGCGAAGAGTTTGCGGTGGTGTTTGCCGGCAAGAGCCTGGATGAATGCATGCCGCACCTGGAGGAGATCCGCGAGATCATCGCCAATTACGACATCAAGCTACGTAACCCGGACCGCCCCCAGGACGATCATCAGGGGCGTCAGCGCCGCGCGGGCAGCGGCGCGTCGAGTGTCTCGGTGACCGTCAGCATCGGCGTGGCCGAGCGCCAAGCTGAGCAGCGAACCCCCGAAGAAGTGCTCAAGTCCGCCGACCAAGCGCTGTACGCCGCCAAGGGCGCGGGACGTAACTGCGTGATTGCGGCGGGGCAAACCCGGCGTGGTGCGGTGCGTACGGAGAGTGCTGCTGGCTGAGTAATGGCGCTGTATTCAGCAGCGCTACAGTGATTGTCCGGACTCGTTGCCGGCAGTAGGTTGAAACCATCTGCTGCCGGAGACATTGCCATGCCTGACTACAAAGCTCCCCTGCGCGACATGCGCTTTCTGATCGACAACGTGTTTGATTTTCACGGCCATTACGCCGCGCTGGGCGCGACCGACGCCAGCCCGGACATGGTCAGTGCGATCCTCGAAGAAGGCGCCAAATTCTGCGAAAACGTGCTCGCACCGCTCAACCGCAGCGGTGATGAAGAAGGCTGTCACTTCGACAATGGCGTGGTGACCACGCCCAAGGGCTTCAAGGAAGCCTTCGCCCAGTACGTGGAAGGTGGCTGGCACGGCGTGGCAGCCGACCCGGCCTATGGTGGCCAAGGCTTGCCACAATCTCTGGGCCTGGTACTCAGCGAGATGATCGGTTCCAGCAACACTTCTTGGGGCATGTATCCAGGGCTTACCCACGGCGCCATGTCGGCGATCCACGCCCACGGCACCGATGAGCAAAAAGACACGTTCCTGAGCAAACTCACCGCGGGCGAGTGGACCGGCACCATGTGCCTCACCGAGGCCCATTGCGGCACCGACCTGGGCCTGATCAAGACCCGCGCCGTGCCCCAGGGGGACGGCAGTTATGCGGTTACTGGCAGCAAGATTTTCATCTCGGCCGGTGAGCATGACATGAGCGCCAATATCATCCATTTGGTGCTGGCCAAGCTGCCGGATGCACCGGCGGGCACCAAGGGCATTTCGCTGTTTATCGTGCCCAAGTTCCACGCCGATTCTGGCGAGCGCAATGCGGTGCACTGCGGCTCTATCGAGCACAAGATGGGCATCAAGGCCTCCGCGACCTGCGTGCTGAATTTTGATGGCGCCAAGGGCTTTCTTATTGGTGAGGCGAACAAAGGTCTCAACTGCATGTTCACCATGATGAATCACGCGCGCCTGGGCACGGGCATGCAGGGTCTGTGCAACGGTGAGGCGAGCTTCCAGGGCGCGATCAAATACGCCAATGACCGCCTGCAGATGCGCTCGCTGACTGGCGCCAAAGCCCCGGACAAAGCGGCTGACCCGATCATCGTGCACCCCGACGTGCGGCGTATGCTGCTGACCATGAAGGCCTTCAACGAGGGCAACCGCGCACTGACTTACTTCACTGCGCAGTTGCTCGACACGGCGCATTTGAGCGGCGATGCCACCCAACGCCAGGACGCCGAAGACCTGCTGGCGTTCCTCACGCCCATCTGCAAAGCGTTCATGACCGACACGGGCCTTGAGGTGACCAACCACGGCATGCAGATCTTCGGCGGCCACGGTTACATTCGTGAATGGGGCATGGAGCAGTTGGCACGTGATGCGCGGATTGCGCCGATCTATGAAGGCACCAACGGCATCCAGGCCCTCGACCTGCTGGGCCGCAAGGTGCTGGGCAGCCAGGGCAAACTGCTGCGCGGGTTTACCAAGATTGTGCATAAGTTCTGTGCCGCGAATGCCGAGCACGCACAGCTCAAGGCCTATGTGGCGCAACTCAATCAACTGAACCAGGAGTGGGGCGAGTTGACCACCAAAGTCGGCATGGCAGCGATGAAGAACCCCGATGAGGTGGGCGCCGCGGCGGTGGATTACTTGATGTACAGCGGTTATGTGGTGCTCGCCTACCTGTGGCTGCGCATGGCAATCGCCGCCTTGGGGCATCAGGATGCTGATTTCGCCAAGGCCAAGCTGGCCACCTGCGACTTCTACTTCAAGCGCTTGCTGCCACGTACTGCTACGCACCGGGCTGCGGTAGAAGCGGGCAGCGAATGCCTGATGAGTCTGCCTGCGGAGGCATTTGCCCTCTAGTGACCTAAAAATACCAATCAGTCACAAGTGGACCCTATGTGTCTGAAAAGTTGTTCGGGTACACTCGGAGCCTGTAAAACCGACCCTTATCGAATTACTTTTCACGTTCTCACGAGGTTTGCCATGGCTGATTACAAAGCGCCGCTGCGTGATATGCGCTTCGTCCTCAATGAAGTGTTTGAGGTCGCCACGACTTGGGCCCAATTGCCGGCATTGGCAGACACCGTTGACGCCGAAACCGTAGAGGCCATCCTCGAAGAAGCCGGCAAGGTCACCGCCAAGTCCATCGCCCCGATCAGTCGCGCTGGCGATGAACAGGGTTGCCGCTGGGAAGACACTGCCGTGTTTACCCCGCAGGGTTATCCACAGGCCTACAAAACCTACGCCGAAGGTGGCTGGGTAGGTGTAGGCGGCGATCCGGTATTTGGCGGCATGGGCATGCCCAAGGCAGTCTCGGCCCAGGTCGAGGAGATGATCAACTCCTCAAGCCTGGCCTTTGGCCTGTACCCGATGCTGACATCCGGCGCGTGCGTGTCGATCAACACGCACGCCAGTGAAGAGCTCAAGGCCACGTACTTGCCGAAGATGTATTCCGGTGAGTGGGCCGGCTCCATGTGCCTGACCGAGGCGCATGCCGGGACTGACCTGGGGATTATTCGGACCAAGGCCGAGCCCCAGGCGGACGGCTCCTACACGATCAGCGGCACCAAGATCTTTATCACCGGCGGTGAACACGACCTTACCGAAAACATCATCCACCTGGTGCTGGCCAAGCTGCCGGATGCACCGGCGGGTCCCAAGGGTATTTCGCTGTTCCTGGTGCCCAAGTTCATGGTCAATGCCGATGGCAGCCTGGGCGCGCGCAACTTGGTGAGCTGCGGCTCCATCGAACACAAAATGGGTATCCAGGCTTCGGCGACCTGTGTGATGAACTTCGATGGGGCGGTGGGCTACCTGGTGGGTGAGCCAAATCGTGGCCTGGCGGCAATGTTCACCATGATGAACTACGAGCGTCTGGGCGTGGGTATCCAGGGCTTGGCATCGGGTGAGCGGTCGTACCAGAACGCTATTGAATATGCGCGTGACCGTCTGCAAAGCCGCTCCCCGCTGGGTGCCCAGGCGAAGGACAAAGTCGCCGACCCGATCATCGTGCACCCGGACGTGCGCCGTATGCTGCTGACCATGAAAGCGGCCAACGAAGGTGGCCGTGCGTTCTCCACTTACGTGGCCACTCAACTGGATATCGCCAAGTTCAGCGACGATGCCGCTGCCCGTGAGCGTGCGGATAACCTGGTGGCGCTGCTGACGCCGGTGGCCAAGGCGTTCTTGAGCGACCTGGGGCTGGAAACCACTGTGCTCGGCCAGCAAGTGTTTGGCGGCCACGGTTACATTCGCGAGTGGGGCCAGGAACAACTGGTGCGTGACGTGCGCATCACCCAGATCTACGAAGGCACCAACGGCATCCAGGCGCTGGACCTGATGGGGCGCAAGATTGTTGGCAGTGGCGGTGCGTTCTACACCCTGTTTGCCGATGAGATCCGTAGTTTCATTGCAGCGTCGGGTGCTGAACTGGCCGAGTTCACCAAACCGCTGGGTGCGGCGGTGGATAACCTGGATGAACTGACTGCCTGGGTGCTGGACCGCGCCAAGACCAACCCGAATGAAATCGGCGCGGCTTCGGTGGAGTATCTGCATGCATTCGGATACATGGCCTACGCCTACATGTGGGCACGTATGGCCAAGGCGGCGTTGGGTAAAGAAGCCGAAGAAGACTTCTACGCCAGCAAGTTGGGCACCGCGCGTTTCTACTTTGCGCGCCTGTTGCCACGTATTCACTCGCTGAGTGCGTCGGTAAAAGCCGGTAGCGAATCGCTGTTCTTGCTGGATGAAGCACTGTTTTAAGGGGGGGGAGGGCGTGTAAGCATTCTCTTACATGACGTGCTGCTATTCGTCCTCTATCGCCAAATTGGATCCACGGATAATCTACTTCACATGGACGTCGCGCAGGAAGCGCAAAGCAACAACACGGACACGTAGGATTCTGCCAGGACGGCGGAGTGAAATGGATGTCAGGGAAACAGTCTGCAAAGCCCCGCTTCGGCGGGGTTTTCTTTTGCCCGCGAAAAAGTCAGGCGCTGGTCAGCGGGGCATTCATCACGTCTTCCAGCAAGGTGCGCAGCAACGCCACCGTCGCCTGCTGACGCTGTACGTCGCGACACACCAGGCCTACTTTCAGCGGCACCCTCGGTTCACTCAAAGGTTTCCACAGCAGAGCCTTGCTGTTGTGCTCATCCTGGGAACGCCCTGGCAGCACCGTCGCCAGCTTGGTGTGGGGCAGGCTGTCGAGAATCCCCACCATGGTATTGAGCTCCGCCTGTACTTGCGGGCGCCGCCCCAGGTTGGACAGCTGGCCTTGCCAGATCTGCCTGACTTGGAACTCCTCGCCCAGTAGCAACATTGGCAACTCCGCCGCTTGTTTCAGCGAGACTTTCTTGAATTCCCGCAGGGGATGGTCTTCTGGGATGACCACCTTCAACTCGTCTTCGTACAGCAACACCCCATGCAGCCCTGGCTGACGTGGTGGCAGGTAGCTGATACCGATATCCAGCGAGCCGTTAAGCAAGCGCCGTTCAATCTCAAGCCCCGTCAATTCATAGATCTGCACCACCAAATGCGGCTGGGCCTTGCGCACGCGCTCCAGCATTTGCGGAACAAGACTGGTGTGTACGGTTTGCAGCACGCCGATGGCCAAGGTGCGCATGGCCTGGCCCTTGAAGTTAC
Source organism: Pseudomonas sp. PGPPP1 (assembly GCF_002255865.1). Taxonomy (NCBI): domain Bacteria; kingdom Pseudomonadati; phylum Pseudomonadota; class Gammaproteobacteria; order Pseudomonadales; family Pseudomonadaceae; genus Pseudomonas; species Pseudomonas sp. PGPPP1. The sequence goes on from NZ_NKIG01000003.1 coordinate 238,648, forward strand.
GCAGGGCTTCGACGGCTTGCTGCATGCCATCGATCAGCGGCAGGGCATGGTTGTACAACGTATGAGCCGCCAGCGTGGGCAGCAGGCGTTTGCTGCTGCGTTCGAACAGGCTGACGTCCAGGTTCTGCTCCAGTTGGCGAATCTGCTGTGACAGTGCGGGTTGAGAGATCGATAGACGCTCTGCGGCACGGCCGACGTGGCCTTCCTCATACACCGCGACGAAATAACGCAGTTGCTTGAAATCCATAAGGCTTACTTATCGAAAAAGCTGGAAAATCGAAATGGCCGACGGCCCCCGAGACGCCTAGTCTAGCGCCTATTCGCAGGGCTTACAGGGCCGGATCGGGCAATGAACAGCGTTTATCTTGATAGCGTTTACATAGGCAAGGCAAAAAACCTCAAGGCAGCCTCGGCCTGTCGCACCGACCAAGGTCCGGTTGCTATTGGAGGTGAGCTGTGAATCTGTTCAATATGCGCCGCCCGGCACCAAGCCTGGATGACCTGATTCTGGATGAGTCACGCGACGATGCATCGAGCGACTCGCTGATGACCACAGTGGCGCGGCCCGCTCAAGTCTTCGTACGCGGCCAGGGTTCCTGGTTATGGGACAGCGACGACCGTGCCTACCTGGATTTCAGCCAGGGCAACGCTGCCAACAGCCTCGGCCACAGCCCGCAGGTGTTGATCAAAGCCTTGACCGACCAGACTCATGCGCTGATCAACCCAGGCAACGGCCTGCATAACCGTGCCCAACTCAACCTTGCCGAGCGCCTATGCCATCGCACCGGCAGCGATCAGGCCTACCTGCTCAACAGTGGCGCGGAAGCTGTTGAGGCGGCGATCAAGCTGGCGCGAAAATGGGGCCAACTGCATCGCGGTGGGGCCCACCGCATCATCAGCGCCAGCGCGGGTTGCCATGGCCGCAGTTTTGCGGCGATGTCTGCGTCGGCGGGCGGTCCGCAAAATCGTTTTGAACCGCAATTGCCGGGCTTCAGCCACGTGCCCTTCAATGATCTGCCAGCCCTGCACGCCGCAGTCGATGCGCAAACCGTCGCCATCCTGCTCGAACCGATCCAGGGCGAAGCCGGCGTTATCCCGGCGACCGAGCACTACCTCAAAGGTGTGGAACGGCTGTGCCGTGAACTGGGCATCCTGCTGATCCTCGACGAAGTCCAAACCGGCATTGGCCGTTGCGGCACCTTGCTTGCCGAACAGCAATATGGCGTACGCGCCGACATCATCACCCTCGGCAAAGGCCTCGGCGGCGGCGTGCCGCTGGCGGCGCTGCTGGCACGCGGCAAAGCCTGCTGTTTTGAAGTGGGCGAGCTGGAAGGTACCCACCACGGTAATGCGCTGATGGCGTCGGCCGGGCTGGCGGTGATCGATAGCGTCCTGGAGCACGGCTTTCTTGAGCATGTGCGTGAATCGGGTCTCTACCTGGCCGAAGGTCTCGCCCGTCTGGCGTACCGTTACGACCATGGCCAATTGCGCGGCCAAGGCCTGATCTGGGGCCTGACGTTGTCGGATGACTCTGCCGATGCGGTGGTAAAAGCGGCGCTGCACGAAGGCCTTATCCTCAATGCCCCGCAAACCAACTGCCTGCGCTTCACGCCGGCGCTGACGGTGAGCAAAAGCAATATCGACGAAATGCTCCTACGCCTGGCGCGTGCCTTCTCTCGCGTGCGCACCGCACAACTGCAATGCCGCAAGGGCATTGCTGTTTAAACCTTATTTCCTGAACCGTCTCGCGGTCTACGCGGCGCCTCCGGCCTGATTCTTTTGGCTGGGGGCGTTTTTTTGGGCGTGTCATTTTTGGATTGAAAATGTTGATTGAGCGTTTGTGAAAACAGTGGCTTTTTAGCGGGCGTCGGCAAGGACTGCCGATGGGTGTGGAGCTTTGCGGCGTGCTCCATTTCTAATCTGTACCACTGGGTGGTATGTTTACTGGAAGGGATATCCATGAAGCTCAGGTTGTTCAAGACCCGGAAATTTGCTGATGCAGCCAGCAAGGCCTGGATTTGTGATTCGCAATTAAGGGAGGCGTTTGGCCAATTGCTGAAGGGGCAGGCAGATAATCTGGGAGGAGGTGTTTGGAAAAAGCGCCTCAACCAGAATAGACATCGTTCCATCGTATTGGCTAAGGGCCGGCATTACTGGATATATCAATTGCTGTTCGCCAAGCAAGACCAAAGCAATATCAGTCAGAGCGAACTGATTTGGCTTCGGTCGGTGGCTACGACTTATGAAAGTTTTAACGAAGAGCAGATTCAGCGGATGCTGGATCTCAGGGAGTTTGTGGAGATACATCATGACCAAGAAGTATAAAAGTGAGGTGTTTGAGTCCATTCACCATTCTGCTGAAGCGCTTTACGCTATCGGCGCCATCACTAAGACCACCCTTCGTGAATATGACGAAGCATGCTTATCCGCTGTGCCGGAACAAATCCCGGCAGAAAAAATTAAAGAACTACGCGAAAACAGCCACGTCAGCCAACCTGTTTTTGCCCGCTACCTGAACACCAGCGCCTCCACAGTGAAAAAGTGGGAATCCGGCGAGAAACGCCCCAGCGGCATGGCCCTCAAACTACTCAGCATCGTGCAAAAGCATGGTTTGGAAATTCTGGCCTGACAGTGGCCCAACGCCAGATTCCACTGAACCCTCGCGAACGCCCAAGGTCGATTAGCTACACGGCTCACACGAGCCGATTTTTTGGAGCTGATCCCATGGATTTCATTCGTATCATCATCGCCATTCTGTTGCCGCCACTGGGTGTGTTCCTGCAAGTGGGCTTCGCCGGCGCGTTCTGGCTGAATATCCTGCTGACTCTGTGCGGCTACATCCCTGGCATCGTGCACGCGGTGTACATCATCGCCAAGCGCTAAGGTGGTTAGCCTTTTGCAATGAGCCGTGAATTGCGCTCGTTGCGAAAGGCCAACTGCTCGATGGTCTGGGTGGCGTGTTCGGCTTCTTCCCGCGCTTGAAGGATGATGCTGTGCTGCTCGGACTTGCTGCACACCGGGTCGGCATTGCTTGCATCCCCCGTCAGCATGAACGCTTGGCAACGGCATCCGCCGAAGTCCTTTTCCTTTTCATCGCATGAACGGCACGGCTCAGGCATCCAGTCGTAGCCGCGAAAGCGGTTGAAGCCAAACGAGTCGTACCAGATGTGCTGCATGCTGTGGTCGCGCACGTTGGGAAATTGCACCGGCATCTGTCGGGCGCCATGACAGGGCAGGGCGGTGCCGTCCGGTGTGACCGTCAGAAAGATACTGCCCCAGCCGTTCATGCAGGCTTTTGGGCGCTCTTCGTAGTAGTCCGGGGTGACGAAGATCAGCTTGCACGGGTGGCCTTCGGCTTCGAGCTTGGCGCGGTATTCATTGGTGATGCGTTCGGCGCGCACCAGTTGCTCTTGGGTCGGCAACAACCCCACGCGATTGAGCTGCGCCCAGCCGTAGAACTGGCAGGTGGCGAGCTCGACAAAGTCCGCCTCCAATGCAATACACAACTCGATGATGCGGTCGATCTTGTCGATGTTGTGCCGATGGGTCACGAAGTTCAGCACCATCGGATAGCCATGAGCTTTCACTGCACGGGCCATTTCCAACTTTTGCGCAAAGGCTTTTTTCGAGCCGGCCAGCAGGTTGTTCACCTGTTCGTCGCTGGCCTGGAAGCTGATCTGGATGTGATCCAGGCCGGCCTTCTTGAAGTCGCTGATTTTCTGTTCGGTCAGGCCGATGCCGGAGGTGATCAGGTTGGTATAGAACCCCAGCTTGCGGGCCTCGGCGATCAGTTCGGCAAGGTCTTGGCGCACTAAAGGTTCGCCGCCGGAAAAGCCCAACTGCGCGGCGCCCATTTCCCTCGCCTCACGGAAAACCTTGAACCACTGCTCGGTGCTCAGCTCTTTACCTTGCTCGGCAAAATCCAGCGGATTGGAGCAATACGGGCACTGCAGCGGGCAGCGATAGGTCAGCTCGGCCAGCAGCCACAGCGGCAGACCGATAGCGGGTTTCTCAGGCAAGGGTAATCCAGTGCTCTGCACGGGCGACCTCCATGAATTGCTCGATGTCATCACCGAGTTCAGGCACGCCAGGGAATTGTTTATCCAGCTCGGCAATGATCGCGGCCACATCGCGCTCGCCGTCGATCAAGCCGCCGATTAGCGCGGCGCTGTCGTTGAGCTTGATCATGCCTTCGGGGTAGAGCAGCACATGGCCTTTTTGCGCGGGCTCGTACTGGTAGCGATAGCCCTGGCGCCATGTGGGTTTCTTGCTGCGATCAAAGCTCATAGGGTGATCCCTTTATGCCACGCTCGCTGGTCGGTCACGCTGTGATACGGCGGGCGTTTCAGTTCGTAGGCCATGCTCATGGCATCCAGCATGCTCCACAAAATATCCAGTTTGAACTGGAGAATTTCCAGCATGCGCTCCTGGCCTTCGCGAGTGGTGTAGTGCTGCAGCGTGATCGCCAAACCGTGCTCTACATCGCGGCGGGCCTGGCCCAGGCGAGTGCGGAAATACTCGTAGCCGGTAGGGTCGATCCACGGGTAATGCTGCGGCCAGCTGTCGAGGCGCGACTGGTGGATCTGCGGCGCGAACAGCTCGGTCAGCGAGCTGCTGGCGGCTTCCTGCCAGCTGGCGCGACGGGCGAAGTTGACGTAGGCATCCACCGCAAAACGCACGCCGGGCAGTACCAGTTCCTGGGAGCGCAGTTGGTCTGGGTCGAGGCCGACGGCCTGCCCCAGGCGCAGCCAGGCTTCGATGCCGCCGTCTTCACCCGGTGCGCCATCGTGGTCGAGCAGACGCTGGATCCACTCGCGGCGAATTTCGCGGTCCGGGCAGTTGGCCAGGATCGCGGCATCTTTGAGTGGGATGTTCACCTGGTAGTAGAAGCGGTTGGCAACCCAGCCCTGGATCTGCTCGCGGCTGGCGCGACCTTCGTACATCGCCACGTGGTACGGGTGATGGATATGGTAGAAGGCGCCCTTGGCCCGCAGGGCGGCTTCGAATTCAGCGGTGGTCAACGGCGTGTCAGTCATTTCGATCACTCCTACAATTCAATGCTCATGCCGTCGTAAGCCACTTCGACATTGCGCCGCACCAGCTCTGCTCGCTCGGGGGAGTCTTCATCGAGGATCGGGTTGGTGTTGTTGATGTGGATAAGCACCTTGCGCTGCTCGGGCAACTGCTCCAGCACTTCCAGCATGCCGCCGGGGCCGTTCTGCGCCAGGTGGCCCATTTCACGGCCGGTACGGGTGCCGACGCCACGGCGCTGCATTTCATCGTCGTCCCACATCGTGCCGTCCACCAGCAGGCAATCGCTGCCCGCCATGATCTCCAGCAGCGGCGCATCGACCTTGCCCAGGCCTGGGGCGTAGAACAGTTTGCCGCCGGTGCGCAGGTCTTCGACGATCAGGCCGATGTTGTCGCCGGGGTGTGGGTCGAAGCGGTGCGGCGAGTAGGGCGGTGCGGCGCTGCGCAGCGGCAGCGGGGTGAAACGCAGGTTGGGGCACGCCGGGATGGTGAAGCTTGTATCCAGCTCAATGCGGTTCCATGCCAGGCCGCCGTTCCAGTGGGTGAGCATGGTGAACAGCGGGAAACCGGTGCTGAGGTCTTCATGGACCATGTCAGTGCACCACACCTGGTGCGGGCAACCTTCGCGCAGGCTCAACAGGCCGGTGGTGTGGTCGATCTGGCTGTCCATCAGGATGATCGCGCTGATGCCGGTATCACGCAGCGCGCGGCCCGGCTGCATCGGCGCAAAGCTTTGCAGTTGCGCGCGAATATCCGGCGAGGCATTGCACAGCACCCAGTTCACGCCATCGTCGGAGATCGCGATGGAAGACTGGGTACGCGCGTGGGCGCGCAGGCTGCCGTCGCGAAAACCTGCGCAGTTCACGCAGTTGCAGTTCCACTGCGGGAAACCACCGCCAGCGGCGGAACCTAGAATCTGGACAAACATGGCAGCTCCATCAAGCAACGCTCAAAACAAAAACGCCCCGGGCGTACCGAGGCGTTGTATTACCCAGCGGATCAGCGGCTGGCGAAGTACATGGTGACTTCGAAACCGATACGCAGATCAGTGTAAGCAGGTTTGGACCAGGTCATATTCTTACTCCTACCAAGGGATGGGACTTTCACTACCAAGTAATACATATAGTCCATCTCCAATCGGAGATGTTCAGCTGTGTGCCTAGGAATAATACTCAGATCTACTCAAGTTAGCGCTGTCTCGATGGAAAAAGCCTGTTGCAGGGTTGGCAATGATCAGCCCCTCGACTGCCAGGATTCATCGACGACCGGGCCGTTGGCGACGCAAACCCAGCCGCCTGTCGCGTCGTTGAGTTGCTGGGCGGCGCGCTGCACATCGTCCTGTGTGCGGGTTTGGATCAGCTGTTGAAGCTCGCCCAGATACGCCGACGAATGGCCGGCCAAGCGAGCATGCCAAAGCAGCTCGGCAGCGCTGGCGACAGGAAGTGTCTGTGGGGCGAACTGTTGTGCTAGCGCCTGGTTGCCTGCGTCAACGTTACGGCGGATCAGCGCTGGCAATTGCTGCATAAACGTTTGCAGGTGACCAATAATCCCTTCCACGGACACGCTGGGGGATTGCACGCCGAATAGCAGGCCGGTTTGCCCATTGATCTGTCGGACACCACTGAACACGGCGTAGCCGATCTGCAACTCTACACGCAGGCGCTGGTAGAACGGCCCCTGTAGCAGGTGCCCGAGCAGTCGCCACGCAGCCTCATCCGCCAAGATTTGGCTGGGCGTGGGGCAAAACAGCAGCACGGCGGCCTCCTTGGAATCGGTCCTTACCTCGTGCCAGATGCGTTGACCGGCCAAGTCGGAAAACCGATGTTCGAGGTTCGCGGGTTGCCCGGGCAACCGGGCCGCTGCTGTCTTGATCGCCGCTTCAAGGGCGGCGGGGAAACCCAGCCCCAAGCCTTGCCAGCGTGCGTTAGCCCAAGACGCCTCACTGTCTTGGGGCGCAATCTCGGTGCAGTAAATGGGCAGCGCCTTGAGCAGTTCGCGGATGGCGATCAAAGGTATTGCAGCCGGGAGCGCCGGCTGTGCTTGATTCAAACTATGCACCAACGCTTCCAGCACCCCCGGCATTGGCTCGTGCAGCCCGGTCATGCTCACGCGCCAATCGGGGCCGATGGTTTCGAATGACATTTCAACGCCCGCCTGGCGCGCCTGCTCGCGCAACGCTTGCAAAGCACCTTCCAGCCCGGTGGGCGCACCGCGCCATTGCAGGTACAACGCAGCTTCATCGCCATCATTGGCCACCGCTTGGCTGAAGGTCAGCGCCGACACTTCCTTGCGCCCCCGTGAACGGTCCTGTGCAAAGGTGCGCAAGCCTCGGTGAGCGCTGGTCTGGCCGCGAATCAGGCCCGCACGTTCTTCCTTCACCGGCGGGCGCAGGAATGGGTTGTTCGGTGGTAGCTGCCAAGTGTGTTGCGAAGGCGGCAGCTGCAGGGCATCGAGCATGGCTTTGAGGGCTGCAACGGCCGGCTCCGAGAGGTTTTCGCTGGCGTGACGAGCCAGCGCCAGTGCGCCCTGGATCTGTTGTTGCCTTGTCGCCAGCAGGGCGAACTCTTCTCGCAGTGAAGTCCAGTCACTGTGTGCGAAAAAGCTCAGCCAGTCGTGCAGCAATGCCTGGATCTGTGTCGCCGCTTCGTCTTGGGTACCGAGGGTAAAGTCGATATCCAGTACCGCTTGCCCGGCGTAGTGATACACCACGCTCGCCTGCACGGAGGTGGCCAGGTCTCTTGCTTGCAGTTCAGCCAGCAGCCCGCCCGGTGCCGAGGCGTTCAGCCAGGTGCAAAGGAACGCCAAGGCCTCACGGGGCGCATCGCCGATGATGACTTGATGCAGGTGATTGCCAGCGAGGTGTTGGTAACCCTGCGCCTGGCCTGGCATCAATGCGGGCGGCGCGTCTTGTGGGCGTAGAGGCCCCGAGGTCAGCGCCTCGCTGAAGCGCTGCGCCAAGGCTTCCAGTGCTTCCAGCGGCTGCGGGCCGGCGAGGCTCAAGGTCATCTGCCCGCTCTGGTAAAACTGCTGATGAAATTCCCGCAGGGCCTGCTGAAAGGCCTCGCGCTCCACCGGCAGGCTGTCGCGGTTGCCCGCATGAAAACCGCGCAATGGATGACCCGCCGCCAGGCCTTCCAGCAACGCGACTTGCTGCTGTGCCTTGGCATCTTGAGACCAGGCGACAAATTCCGCGTGCAGCACTTCGCGCTCGCGCAGTTGGTCGTCCAGCGTCAGGCGCGGGTGGGTCAGCATATCGGCCAGCCGCTCCAGCCCATCGGCAAAGGTCGGCTCCGGTAGCTCAAAGAAGAAGTCTGTGGTGCGTTCACGGGTGCTGGCATTGACCTGGCCACCTTGGCGTTGCACGTAGGCCATCAACCCTTCGCCCGTAGGAAACCGTTCGGTCCCGAGAAACAGCAGATGCTCAAGGAAATGCGCCAAGCCTGGCCAGGCCAACGGTACGTCATGGCTACCGGCAGCTACCCGTAACGCAGCCGCGCAACGTTTTAAACGCGGCGCATGGCGCAGGGAAACTCGCAGGCCATTAGCCAGGGTCAGGTGAAGGTGATGAGAGGGGGCCGGCGCAGGCATGGGCACTTCCGAAACGTAGGAAGCGCCTATGCTAACAAACCCGAGGATTCAGGGCTTGTGCAGCGCGGCGTACAGTTCGGGGCGCCGGTCTTGCAGGTAGTGGTTGGCGGCACGGGCGTCGATGATCGATTGGCGCTGCAGCGTACCGACAATCAAGGCTTCATCCAGGCCGGCCTGGGCGATGCGTTGGCCGTTTGGCGCGGCAATGCTGCTCTGCCCGCAATACTGGATCTCGCCTTCGTGCCCGCAGTAATTGGCATAGGCCACGTAACATTGGTTTTCGAAGGCCCGCGCCCGCACGGTGACATCCGCGACAAAGTCGAATGGCACCATATTGGCCGTGGGCACCAGGATCAGCTCGGCGCCGGCCAGGGCCAGGCGACGGGTGTTTTCCGGAAACTCCAAGTCGTAGCAGATCAGAAAACCCAGCTTCCAGCCGTTGAGCTCCACCAGCGGGAAGTCATCGCCCCCGGCACTGAACATCGAATGGTCAAGATCGCCAAACAGGTGAGTCTTGCGGTAGTTGCACAGGCGCTGGCCGTGGGCGTCGATCAACTGAATCGCGTTGTAGATCTGCCCATCGTCGGCACGCTCCGGGTAGCCATACACAATCGCCAGGCCAGCGCTTTTCGCCAGTTCGGCGATGGCCTGCGCGGAGGGACCATCCTGCGCCTCGGCCAACGCGCCAACGGCCTCGGCACCAATGTTGTAGCCGCTGAGGAACATCTCTGGCAGCACCAGTACATCGGCATCGGACGCCTCATGCGCCAACTGATGCAGGCGCTTGAGGTTGCCGGCCACGTCCAGCGGCAGCGGCGGGCATTGGTACAAGGCGACACGCATGGTCAACTCCTTACTCGGCCAGGGCGATCGGGCCGATCTCATCGAACACATCGCCGGGGCCTGGGTTCTCGGGGTGAGTGATGCCACCGAAGTGAGTCATGATGCCCCACACCGCATTCAGTGAGGTCTGCACGGCGCCTTCTACCCAGGCTGGGGTCCAGGATACGTCGTCACCCGCGATAAAAATCCCACGCTGTTCAGCGGGCATGTCCTTCTGCATGAAGTGCGCATACATACGCTGGTTGTAGCGATAGTGGCCCGGCAGCGCGCCTTTGAAAGCGCCGAGGAAATGCGGGTCGGCTTCCCACGATACGGTGATCGGGTCGCCGATGATGCGCGCTTTGATGTCGACTTTCGGGTAGATCTTCTTCAAGGCATCCAGCGCCAGCTTCACGCGCTTGTCGATGGGCTGCGGGAGCATTTTCAGCGCGTCGCTCATCCACGAGTAAGACAGGCAAATTACCCCCGGCTTGTCGTCACCGTTATCGAACAAGTACGTGCCCCGGGTCAGGCGGTCGGTGAGGGTCATGCTCATCAGGTCGCGGCCGGTTTCCGGGTCTTTGTCTTTCCAGAACGGACGGTCGACCATCACGAAGGTTTTCGACGACTGCATGTAGCGCGTGCGGTCCAGGGCCATCCACATCTTTTGCGAGAACAGGGTTTCATCGCATTCAATCTGAGTGGTCAGCAGCCAGCTTTGGCAGGTGGTCAGCACGGCGGCGTATTCACGGGTATCGCCGTAGTTGTCGGTGACCGCAAAGCGCCCATCGGCGGCGTGGGCAATGCGCTTCACACCGGCCCGTGGCGCACCGCGGTGCAGCGAGCTGAGGCTGGTGCCCGCCGGCCAGTGGGCGCAACGCTCCGGCACATGGCGCCAGATGCCCATGGGGACCTGCGCCACGCCACCGACTACGAGGTGTTGGTGGTCGTCGCAGTTGGTCATCACTACGCGAAAGATTTCCAGCATGGAATTGGGAAAGTCCGAGTCCCAGCCGCCCGTGCCGAAACCTACTTGGCCGAACACTTCGCGGTGCAGGAACGACAACTTGGCGAACGCCTTGGATGTGGCAACGAAGTCATAGAAGGTGCGGTCGTCCCACAGCGGCACGAGCTTGTTCCACAGTTCCTTGAGGCGCGGTACGTCGCGGTCGCGAATGGCTTGCTGGATATCGCCGAACTGCGAGCCGGCCTCCAGGGCGTCGGCCCAGGCGTCCGCGACTTCCTGGAACAGCACCGGCAGGTCGGAAAGCTTTTGCGCGTAGTGGGTCTGGCCTTCGAGGTCGATCACCGTGCTGCCCGAGGCCGGGGTCAGCGGGTTGGGAAAGGGTTTGGTTTCCAGGCCGAGCTTGTCCACGTAGTGATAGAACGCGGTGGACGACACCGGGAAACGCATGCCGCCCAGCTCGGCGATGATGCCTTCGGCGCCTTCAAACGCCTGCGAGCGCAGGCGACCGCCCATTTTCGAGGCTTCGTACACCACTGGCTTGAGGCCCAATTTCATCAGTTCGTAGGCGGCCACCAGGCCCGCGATGCCGGCACCGACAATCGCCACTTCGGCGCCATGATTGGCGGTAGGAATACTGCCCAGACCTGCCGGGTGTTCGATCCAGTCATCAAAGGCAAACGGGAAATCCGGGCCAAAGATGGTGATGGGTTTTTTACCGTCTGCAGGGTGGCGATTGTTTTTCTTGGATGAGTTCATAGCTGACCTGGCTGGCAACTCGGCGGGGCACGACCCGCTGAGTATAGGAAAAGATGGCAGCCAGTTTAGGGAGCGTAGCGTTCGTTAATAAGACGCAAAGTGTCGTCGGATTGAATTGTTTTTGGTCAAAGTGACGAAGATGGTGGTCAGACTGGCTGACCGCGATCCAATTTGCTGCTGAGGATGATCGACGTGGTGGTTTTTTCTACACCGTCGACGCTGCCGATCTGGTCCAGCAGTTGATCAAGCTGCTCTGGCGAATCAGTACGCAGCCAGGCTACGTAATCGAACTCGCCGCTGACCGCGCACAATTGCTGGACCTGCGCCATGGCGCTCAGCTTGCGCAGCACTTCCTTGCCTGAGCGCGCTTGCACGGTAATGCCCACATAAGCCTGTAAGCCGCCGTCGACGACCCGTTGGCCCAGGCGCACACCGTATCCGGTAATCACTTGGGTTTTTTCCAGGCGTGCCAGGCGCGACGTCACCGTGGTGCGTGCGATGCCGAGCTGCCGCGCAAGCATGGCCACGCTTTCACGGGCGTTGATCTGCAGGGCGGCGATCAGTTGGCGATCGATTTCATCTAGGACGGGCAAGGGAAACTCCGGATCGGGCGGCAATGGGCGGCATGTTACAGGCTTGCATCGGCCAGCAGGCAGCGGGCGAACAGCTGCGGCACCGGCAAATGGCGTTGGCTGTAGCGGCTGAGCAGGATGATCTCGCGGTAAAACGTCTGGCTGCCCAGTGGGATGATTCGTACTTTGGGCGAGCGCTCCAGCCACAGACCGGCCTGAGGAATCAGCGACACGCCCAGGCCACACTCGACCATCCTGACGATAGCTTCCAGCTCATCCAACTCCAGCGCTACCTGCACCTCGAGCTTCTGTTCGCGCAAGAAGCGACTGACCAACCGTCCGCCAAACGAAGCGCGGTCATAGCGCACATGGGGCTGGGTGCTGAGCAAGTGCAACGGGTCATCACCCGCCAGGGAGTCCGGCACGATCAGCACAAATGGCTCCCTGCGCACCTCCTGCACATGCAACTCCTTGGGCAGCTCAAAAGGCGGGCGAATGATGATCGCCGAGTCCAGCTCGCCGGCGTCCACCTGGCTCAACAATTCAAGGGACACGCCCGGCACCAGCTTGCACTCCAGCGCCGGTGCGGCTTGGCGCAGGCGTACCAGCGCCTGGGGCAGCAGGCCGGTCTGGGCGGTGCCAATGGCACCCACCTTCAGCTCGCCGCGGTACTCATTGGCATCCACCGGCACCGCCATGCGGTTGAAGGTCTCCACGATCTCCTTGGCCATCGGCAATGCACGCACACCGGCAGCATTCAACGTGGCCTGGCGCCCGGTGCGGTCGAACAACGGTACACCGAGCGCCTGCTCCAGCTGGCGAATTTGCGCACTCACCGCAGACTGCGTCAGCCCGATGTGCATGCCCGCTGCCGCGAACGTGCCATGGCGGGTTACGGCGATAAAGGTCTTCAATTCGCGGAGCATGGACTTCTCGACTGATCGAAATAATTTGAGCTCGGCGCAAAAACTATCGTCTTTTCATCGAATCAGGCAAGGCTAAACTCGATGCACTTAATGCTCTTAGAGGTTAGACCTGATGACACTTGCGCCTTTTCACCTCGCCATTCCGGTATACGACTTGGCCGCTGCGCGGCACTTCTATGGGGAAGTATTCGGACTGGAGGAGGGCCGTTCCAGCGACCATTGGGTCGACTTCAACTTCTTCGGCCACCAGTTGGTGATTCACGAACACCCGAAGACCGTGTCTCAAGAATCGGCGCATACCAACGCAGTCGACGGCCACGACGTGCCCGTACCGCATTTTGGTGTGGTGCTGGGTTGGGACGATTGGCATGCCCTGGCGGAACGCCTACAAGCGCGGGAGACGAAGTTCGTGCTGGAGCCCCACATTCGCTTCAAGGGGCAAGTGGGGGAGCAGGCGACGTTGTTTCTGTTTGACCCGTGCGGCAATGCGCTGGAGTTCAAGGCGTTCAGGGATATTGGGCAGTTGTTTGCGAAGTGAGGCTGCCAGACACACAAAAGCCGCGCATTGCGCGGCTTTCTTGTTTGGTGGGCCCACACGGACTTGAACCGTGGACCAAAGGATTATGAGTCCTCTGCTCTGACCAACTGAGCTATAGGCCCTTAACAGGTCGCGGATTATAGCGATGGTTTCTCTGCTGTGCTATCCGAAAAATCCTCAAGGCTCATACGAAGGAAGGTAGCGGCAAAGAGTTCAGGCGGCAGGGGCAGGCTGACGATGTAGCCTTGCATCTGTTCGCAGCCCTCCGCCGCGAGGAAGGCTTGCTGCGCAGGGTTCTCTACGCCTTCGGCAATGATGGTGAATTGCATGCTGTGGCCCAGGGCGATGATGGCGCGCACGATGGCGGCGTCGTGGGGGTCGTCGGGCAGGCCGCGGACGAAGGATTGGTCGATCTTCAGGAAGTCCAGCGGCAAGCGCTTGAGGTAACTGAGGGATGAATAGCCGGTGCCGAAATCGTCAATGGCCAGTTGTACGCCCAGCCGCTTGAGCTGGTGCAGGACCTCCAGCGCTTCCTCGGCCTGGCTCATGATGAAGTTCTCGGTGATCTCCAGTTGCAGGCAACCGGGCTCCAAGTGGTAGTCGTGCAACAGTTGCTCGATGCGCGACAGCAGGTTGGGATGGCGCAGTTGCGCGCCCGCGAGGTTGACCGAGAGAGTGCCGAAATCATCAAAGGCGCCTTGCCAGGCGTTCATTTGTCGGCAGGCCTGTTCCAGTACCCAATCGCCAATCTGCAGGATCATGCCGTTCTCTTCCGCCAGGGCGATGAAGTGTTCAGGAGGCACGTCGCCAAAGGTCGGATGACGCCAGCGGATCAACGCTTCGGCGCCGATCAGTTCCTGTGTGGTCAGGCTCATCTTGGGTTGGTAGTACAGGCTGAGCTCGTCGCGTTCGATAGCGCGGCGCAGTTCATGTTCCAGGGCCACGCGCTCGTTGGCCTGGGCGGTGAGGTCGCGGGTGTAGCTTTCGACCCGGTTGCGGCCCTTGGCCTTGGAGCGGTACATCGCCGCGTCGGCGTTCTTGACCAGGGTGGCGACGTCGGTGCCGTCCTGCGGATACAGGCTGGTGCCAATGCTGGCGCTGATAAAGAACTCATGTTCACCGGCCTGGAACGGCGGCGTGAAGCAGGCCAACAGTTTGTTCGCCAGGTGCGCAGCGTCGCTGGCGTGTTGCAGGCCGGGTAATAAGATGATGAATTCGTCGCCGCCCAGGCGCGCCACCGTGTCGATGTCCCGCAGTTGCTCCTTGAGGCGCACGGCAATGTCCTTGAGCAGCAAGTCGCCAATCGGGTGGCCGAGGCTGTCGTTGATGTGCTTGAAGCGGTCGAGGTCGAGAAACAGCACGGCGCCCTGTTTGCCAGTTTCCTGTTGGCCGTTGAGTGCGGCTTGCAGCCGGCTTTCGAACAGCGTGCGGTTGGGCAGGCCGGTCAACGGGTCGTGGTGCGCTTGATAGTCCAGCCGGGCCTGGGCCAGCTTGAGGCTGGAGATGTCGGCGAACACGGCGACGAAGTGCGTGATCAGTCGCTCGCGGTTGCGCACCGCGCTGATAGTCAACCAACTGGGGTACAGCTCGCCGTTCTTGCGACGGTTGGAGATTTCTCCCTGCCAATGCCCCTGAGCCGTCAGTTGATGCCACATCGCCGCATAGAAGGCGCTGTCGTGCAGGCCCGAGGCGAGCAGGCGCGGCGTTTGGCCAAGGGCCTCGGCTTCGCTGTAGCCGGTGATCTCGCTGAAGGCGCGGTTAACAGCACTGATGTTTTGCCGGGTGTCGGTGATCAGTACACCTTCGGCAGTGCTCTCGAACACGGTGGCGGCCTGTTGCAGTTTTTCCTGCATGAGTTGCCGTTCGGTGATGTCACGGGCGATGGTGAGCATGCAGTCTTCATCGCCAATCGGCAGCGGGCGACTGGACAGTTCGCACAGGCGAACCATGCCGTCGGCACGACGAATATGGCAGATGAAGTCGCGGACAAAGCCATCACGCTGCATCAGT
The DNA here is from genome assembly GCF_002255865.1 of Pseudomonas sp. PGPPP1. Classification (NCBI taxonomy): domain Bacteria; kingdom Pseudomonadati; phylum Pseudomonadota; class Gammaproteobacteria; order Pseudomonadales; family Pseudomonadaceae; genus Pseudomonas; species Pseudomonas sp. PGPPP1. Next base: position 253,858 of record NZ_NKIG01000003.1, read on the forward strand.
TCCAGCATGTGCTTGCGTTCGTTGAGGTCGACCCATATGCCCAGATCCAGGGTTGATTGGTCGAGGGATGTCGCGCTGGTGAAGCCGGTAATGCGGCTGAAGCCATCATTCACTTCAATCAACAGGCCATCACGCTGGCGGCTGAGCAGCAGCCCGTCAGGGGACGCATGGAAGGCTTTGGCGAATTTTTCTTCTGAGGTTTGCAGCAGCTGCTGGGTTTCCTTGAGCTGGGTGATGTCGCGCACCACGACTACCAAGGCTTCAGTGGTGTCGAGCTGGAACGGCTCGGCGGAGATCAGGCCAGTAAAAGCCTGGCCATTGCTGCGCAGGAATGGCATCTCCAGGTTGCGAATGCTGGTGGTCTGCACCCGTTGCAACAGGTCGGGGCCGACGCCTTGAACGCCCCAGATATTCAGCTCGGTGGCGGTTTTGCCGACCACGTCTGCGGCGGTGAGCCCGATCTGGTCTTCGAAGGCCTTGTTCACTTCCAGCAGGCAGCCATCCGACAGCCGGGCGATCACCAGGATGTCCGGGCATTGTTGGAACACCGAGGCAAACTTCTGCTCGGACAGTTGCAACGCTTCTTCCGTGCGCTTGGCCTCGCTGATGTCGATCATCAAGCCGCGCAGCACGGGTTCATGGCCATGCTCGATCAGGCTGACGATGTCCCGTACCCACAGGCAGCGGCCGTCGGCCGTGATCACCCGGTAGTCGACGCTGTGGTCTCGATTGGCGCGGGTCTCGCGAAAGCAATAGGCTTCGGTGCGCGTGAGGTCGGCGGGATGGATAATGTTGCGCCAGAACCCTGGAATCAACCAATGGGCGCGGGGATACCCCAGCAGTTCCTCGGCATGGGGTGATACGTAGCTGTAGGTGAAGTCGGTGACGTTGGCCTCCCAGGCAATCGCGGACAGGCTCTCCACCAGGCCGCGATAGTGGTATTCGCTGCTACGCAGTTCCTGTTCCAGCGCGACCCTGCGGGAAATTTCCGAGCTGAGGCGGCGATTGATCCGGATCACGATGGCTAACACGGTACTCAGCAGCAGTACCGCGGGCAGGCCGTAGGTCAGCAGGTCGGTCCAGAACGCGCGGTGATCGGTGAAGCTGCCTACCCAGTGTTGCTGGATGGCGTCGGTTTCTTCTGGGCTCAGGTCGGCCAGGACTTTATCCAGGATGCCCACCAGCATTTTGTTGTCGCGGGGCACGCCCATCGCCAATTGGTAGCGGTAGGGCGTTTCGCCACTCACATATAAACCATCGAGTTTGAGTTGGCGCAGGCTCCACACGCTGGATGCCAGGTCGCCGACCACGGCATCGACTTCGTCGGTGGCCAATGCTTGCAGCGTCGAGCTGACATTCGGCATAGCCACCAGGTTGAGGTCGGGGTGGTGGGTTCGCAGTAATTCATGGGGGGCGTAATTTTCGACCACGGCAATTTTCAGCCCGTAGAGATCCTTGAGGTTGTGCGGCTTGGCGCCACCCTCATGGGCAAGGATCACGATAGGAAAGTCCAGATAGGGCCGTGTGAACGCCATATAGCTCTGGCGCTCGGGTGTGGACATGATGCCCGGCAGCAGGTCGAGCTGGTTGTTCCTGGCCTGCTCGAGCACGGCGCTCCAGCTGGCTGGCTCGATCAGTTTGATTTGAACGCCCAGGCGTTCCTGGATCAGTCGCACATAGTCAGCGGCCAGGCCCTGGTAGTGGCCTTTTTCATCACGGTATTCGAAAGGTGGCCACGAGGCGTCCACCCCCAGTTTCAGCTCCTGATGGTCCGCCAGCCAGCCACGCTCATCGTCGGTAAGAGTCAACGCGCCAGCCGTTGCGGTCCAGGTCAGCAGCGACAGCAGTAACACGGTCGGCAATCTGGGCATAACGGTCTCGTTATGGCACGGGGAATGTTTCGAGTGTAGACGGGCATTGCGGGGGAGGGGTGTTGCGCAGCGGTTTACCGATAGAAAGGAACCGATAAAAAGCAAAACCCCCGGCCTGGGCCGGGGGTTCTGTTATCACTCGTCGAGGAAGGAGCGCAGATGCTCGCTTCGCGTCGGGTGGCGCAGCTTGCGCAGCGCCTTGGCTTCGATCTGACGGATCCGCTCACGGGTCACGTCAAACTGCTTACCGACTTCCTCAAGGGTGTGGTCGGTATTCATGTCGATGCCGAAACGCATGCGCAGCACCTTGGCTTCACGGGCAGTGAGGCCGGACAGTACGTCGCGAGTCGCTTCCTTGAGGCTCTCAACGGTAGCAACATCGATTGGCGACTGCATGGTCGAGTCTTCGATGAAGTCACCCAGATGGGAGTCTTCGTCATCACCGATCGGGGTTTCCATGGAGATCGGCTCTTTAGCGATCTTCAATACCTTGCGGATTTTATCCTCAGGCATTTCCATGCGTTCACCCAGCTCTTCCGGGGTCGGTTCGCGACCCATTTCCTGCAACATCTGCCGGGAAATACGGTTGAGCTTGTTGATCGTCTCGATCATGTGCACCGGAATACGGATGGTGCGGGCCTGGTCGGCGATCGAGCGAGTGATCGCCTGACGGATCCACCAGGTGGCATAAGTCGAGAACTTGTAGCCGCGACGGTATTCGAACTTGTCCACAGCCTTCATCAAGCCGATGTTGCCTTCCTGGATCAGGTCGAGGAATTGCAGGCCACGGTTGGTGTACTTCTTGGCGATGGAGATCACCAGACGCAAGTTCGCTTCAACCATCTCTTTCTTCGCGCGGCGGGCCTTGGCCTCACCGATCGACATGCGACGGTTGATGTCCTTGATCTCGGCAATCGTCAGACCGGTTTCGGTCTCAAGTGCAGTCAACTTCTGCTGGCAACGGATGATATCCGGCTGCAGGCGACCAATGGCTTCGGCGTATTTCGCCTTGCCTTTGGCCAGGGCATCGGACCAGCTTTCGTCAACTTCGTTGCCCGGGAACTGGCGCAGGAAGTCGGCACGCGGCATGCGCGCATCACGGACACAGAGCTGCATGATTGCACGCTCTTGTGCACGCAGACGCTCAAGGGCGCTACGAACGCGTTCAACCAGGCCTTCGAATTGCTTCGGTACCAGCTTGATCGGCATGAACAGCTCAGCCAGGGCCAGCAGCTCGGCAATTGCCTGCTTGTTGGCGCGACCGTGCTTCTTCAATGCCTTGCGGGTGATTTCCATTTGATCGGAAACCGCGCCGAAACGCTGGGCAGCGATGATCGGGTCTGGACCGCTTTCGACTTCTTCTTCGTCATCGCTGCTGGCTTCAGCATCGTCGTCGTCGGAGTCATCGTCCGCTTTCGCGGCCTTGGCATCGACAGGCGGCGGTACTTCGGCAGCAGGCGGCGCGATGCCGTCGTCCGGGTCGATATAACCGCTCAGGACGTCGGACAGGCGGCCACCTTCGGTGGTGACGCGAGTGTACTCGGAGAGAATGTGGTCAACCGTGCCAGGGAAGTGCGCGATTGCGCCCATCACTT
>NZ_NKIG01000072.1:0-2493 GCF_002255865.1 Pseudomonas sp. PGPPP1
TCGTGATGCCTTCTTCCATGCCCACGTAGGTCACGGTACCTTTCATTTCGGTAACGATTGGGTGAGTGTGCGGATCCCACTTGGCCACGATTGCGCCAGCGTCGACCTTGTCACCTTCTTTAACCGAGATCACAGCACCGTACGGCAGCTTGTAACGCTCGCGCTCACGACCGTAGTCATCAGCGATTGCCAGCTCACCGGAACGAGACACAGCAACCAAGTGGCCATCCACTCGCTCAACGTGCTTCAGGTTGTGCAGACGGACGGTACCGCCATTCTTCACCTGAACGCTGTCGGCTGCGGAGGTCCGGCTTGCCGCACCACCGATGTGGAACGTACGCATGGTCAGCTGGGTACCCGGCTCACCGATGGACTGGGCAGCAATAACGCCGACCGCTTCACCGATGTTCACCTGGTGACCACGAGCCAAGTCACGGCCGTAGCACTTGGCGCAAATGCCGTAACGGGTTTCGCAGCTGATCGGCGAGCGAACGATCACTTCGTCGATGCTGTTGAGTTCGATGAACTCGACCCACTTCTCGTCAACCAGAGTGCCGGCAGGAACGATAACTTCCTCGGTACCTGGCTTGAATACGTCACGGGCAATAACACGACCCAATACGCGCTCACCCAGCGGCTCTACAACGTCACCGCCTTCAATGTGCGGAGTCATCAGCAGGCCGTGCTCGGTGCCGCAATCGATCTCAGTTACAACCAGATCTTGTGCAACGTCTACCAGACGACGAGTCAGGTAACCGGAGTTAGCGGTTTTCAACGCGGTATCCGCAAGACCTTTACGAGCACCGTGAGTAGAGATGAAGTACTGAAGTACGCTCAAACCTTCACGGAAGTTCGCAGTGATCGGCGTTTCGATGATGGAGCCGTCCGGCTTGGCCATCAGGCCACGCATACCGGCGAGCTGACGGATCTGCGCAGCAGAACCCCGTGCGCCCGAGTCGGCCATCATGTACATCGAGTTGAAGGACTCTTGGTCAACTTCGTCGCCGTGACGGTCGATGACTTTCTCTTTCGAGAGGTTGGCCATCATCGCCTTGGAAACTTCGTCGTTCGCCTTGGACCAAAGGTCGATTACCTTGTTGTACTTCTCGCCCTGGGTTACCAGGCCGGAGGCGTACTGGCTTTCGATCTCTTTCACTTCATCAGTAGCAGCGTTGATGATGCGGGCCTTTTCATCCGGGATAACGAAGTCGTTAACACCGATGGAAACGCCGGAGATGGTCGAATAAGCAAAACCGGTGTACATCAACTGGTCAGCGAAGATCACGGTCTCTTTCAAACCAACCACGCGGTAGCACTGGTTGATCAGCTTGGAGATCGCCTTTTTCTTCATTGGCAGGTTGACGACGTCGTACGACAGACCTTTTGGTACAACTTGATACAGCAGCGCACGACCGACAGTGGTGTCGACGATACGGGTGCCGCTCACGCTGCCGCCATCACGGTCGTTGACGGTTTCGTTGATCCGCACTTTGACCTTGGCGTGCAGTGCGGCTTCGCCAGCACGGAACACACGGTCAACTTCTTGCAGGTCAGCGAACACACGACCTTCGCCTTTGGCGTTGATCGCTTCACGCGTCATGTAGTACAGACCCAATACAACGTCCTGCGACGGAACGATGATTGGCTCACCGTTGGCTGGCGACAGAATGTTGTTGGTCGACATCATCAACGCACGCGCTTCCAACTGAGCTTCCAGTGTCAGCGGTACGTGCACGGCCATTTGGTCGCCGTCGAAGTCGGCGTTGTACGCAGCGCAGACCAGAGGGTGCAGCTGGATAGCCTTACCTTCGATCAGTACCGGTTCAAACGCTTGGATACCCAGACGGTGAAGGGTCGGTGCACGGTTGAGGAGAACCGGGTGTTCGCGGATCACTTCAGCGAGAACGTCCCAAACCTCTGGCAGTTCGCGCTCGACCATTTTCTTGGCCGCTTTGATGGTGGTCGCGAGACCGCGCATTTCCAGCTTGCCGAAGATGAATGGCTTGAACAGTTCAAGCGCCATCTTCTTAGGCAGACCGCACTGGTGCAGACGCAGGGTCGGGCCTACGGTAATAACCGAACGACCGGAGTAGTCAACACGCTTACCGAGCAAGTTCTGACGGAAACGACCTTGCTTACCCTTGATCATGTCAGCCAAGGATTTCAGAGGACGCTTGTTCGAACCGGTAATAGCGCGGCCACGACGGCCGTTGTCGAGCAAGGCATCGACAGCTTCTTGCAACATACGCTTTTCGTTGCGCACGATGATGTCCGGAGCGGACAGGTCAAGCAGGCGCTTCAAACGGTTGTTACGGTTGATCACGCGGCGGTACAGGTCGTTGAGGTCGGACGTCGCAAAACGACCACCGTCCAACGGTACCAGCGGACGCAGGTCTGGCGGCAGAACCGGCAGAACGGTCAGCACCATCCACTCTGGCAAGTTGCCGGAACCCTGGAAGGCTTCCATCAACTTCAGACGCTTGGACAGCTTCT
>NZ_NKIG01000044.1:0-36043 GCF_002255865.1 Pseudomonas sp. PGPPP1
TCGACCTGGTCGACGACGGACAATTTAAAGGTCAGCGAGTAATCACGCTGACTGCGCCTTTTTCCTGCATTCATTACGCCCTCCTGAGATTGGGTCAGAAGGTGTAAACCTTATTCAGGACGAGACAAGGCGAAGACAAAAAGGGCGGCACCTGTGAGGGTGCCGCCCTTTTTTGTGTGAGCTGGAAATGCCGTTATGGGATAACGCATTCGCGAGCAAGCCCGCTGCCACATTTTGATCATATTTCAGCTGGAGATCAGTGGCGTTCCAGGGCGTTGACGAGGTCGTGGAACGCTTCGCGATTAGACTCGTTCAACCCCATCAGGATCTTGTGCGCTTCCAGCACCTTGATCCGCACGACTTCCTCGGACTGGTCCTGGGACGGCAGGTCGGTCAGGCATTCCGGGCAAGGGATTGGGCGGTCAACGATGTTGAACACCTGATCGAAACCCATGGACTGCAACAGACGGGTAATGTCTTCGTGGGTGGTGACGACCGTAGGCAACAGGCCGACCTTCTGCCGAGACAGAATGGACAGCTTGGCCAACAGCCCAAGGGTGGTGCTATCGATGCTGCGGGTTTCGGTCAGATCGATCACGATCGCCGAGAAATTCAACGCAGTGAAAATCCGCTCAATCGTCGCATCCAGCGCCGAACACAAGGTCAGGCGCACTTCACCGACAAACTTCAGGACGAAGGTCCCGTCTTGCTCGGCGAATTGGATTCTTCCGGTACTCATCAAAGATTCCTGCTCAACACCAATAGGGCGATATCATCCGGCATCTCCCCCAGCGTGGCCAATCCAAACACTTGCCGCAGGCCATCCAGGCTGCCGCCCGCCGACTTGACCTTTTGGGGCAAGGCGGCTTCTTTCTCCTTGAGTGTAGGCTCTGGAAGGAGGTCCAGGATGCCATCAGACATCAGCGTAAGGCTAAATGTCGGCGGCAGTTCCAGGATGTGGTCCTCGTAGGTCGCTTCATTAAACAAGCCTACGGGCAGACCACGGCCTTCCAGATAACGCACACTGTCTGGAGTGTATAAAACCGGCATCGGCAGGTGACCGCCGATGCTGTAGGTCAAAAGACCGGTTTCTTCATCAATAACGCCGCCGACCATCGTCACGTGCTTGCCCAGCTTGCAGCTGATCAGGCCTCGGTTGATGTGGCCAAGCACCTCGGAAGGGGTGAACTCCGGCAAGGTGCCATTGCGCTTGGATTCGAACAACAGCCGTGTCGTCATGAACTTCAACAACACCGTAACAAAAGCAGAAGACGCGCCATGGCCGGAAACATCGGCCAGGTAAAACGCAACACGCCGCTCATCGACACGGAAGTAGTCGACAAAATCACCCGACAAATACAGTGACGGGATGATCTGGTGCGCAAACTGGAACTCGTCGATGGTCCATGGGCTGACGGGTAGCATGTTCATCTGCACCTGGCGACCGGCGTTCTGGTCTTCCTGGAGCAGGTTCAGGCTGGCTTCAAGCTCACGGTTGGCGGTTTCAAGCTTTTCGCGGTAGCGCTGGTTTTCCAGCAGCAGACGTGCACGGTCCAGGGCACGGCGCACCGAGTGCTCCAGTACCGCCAGGTCTTCCAGGGGCTTGATCAGGTAATCCGCAGCGCCCAGGCGCAGGGCCTCGACGGCATCGTTCATCACCCCGGCACCGGACACGACAATCACCGGCGTCTGCGGAGCAAGCTCGGTCACCTGGCGAATCAGCTCCAGGCCGCCCATCTGGGGCATGCGCAGATCGCAGATCACGAGGTCGGGCTTGTCGCGCTCGAACACCTGGAGACCCTGTTGGCCGTTGCTGGCCTGCAGGACGCTGAAGCCACTGTCTTCCAAATAGGCCGCGAGACTCGCGCGCACTACTTCGTCGTCATCGATTATCAGCAGCGTGGCACTGGTTTTTTGCATGTGGGCAAACGGCGCCAGAATTAGGTTGGCGTAGGTGGCTCGACAATGGCCGGGCTCACGTACTGGATTCGCTTTCTAGCCTCTCTGTCCTACAAAGCACGGGCTTTTGGCCCACGCACAACTGTAAAGCAGAGGTGCCCTTCTAAGGCGCAGACGGTACTCCCATCCGTCAGGGGTTTCAAGCTCATGCCGATGGTCGCCGAGCGTCTTTACATCGCAAATCACCGGGAGTTATAAGAACACGCACGACCACAACACAAAGTAAGGATGGAACCCATGAGCGAACACGCGCGCGACTACGCCGAAAAACGCGATTTCATCCGTATGCGTGTAGATGCCGATGTATCTTTGATCCACGCAGGGCAGGAGATTGCCGCCGTTTGCGTGGACCTTTCCAGTTCCGGTATGCAGGTACAGGCACCCCGCCAGTTCAAGGTCGGTGACCGACTGAAGGTGCGCATCGACTCAGAGCACGCAGCCCTGAAAGGCCTGGAAGCCGACACCGAAGTGGTATGGGCAAAAACCACCGGAGAAGACCAGCACCTGGGCCTCAAGATCCTGAAAATGCACTGAAATTCGCGCACAAAAAAGGCGACCCCTGGGTCGCCTTTTTTCATTTCAAAACATCACAGCTTAGAAGTCGTCGACAACCTTGCCGTCCTTGACCTTGAACTCACGGTTCTGCAGGTAGGCGTTACGGATAAAGGTGTACTTGTCGCCGGTGATCAGCTTCTCGCTGTCGAGCAGGCTGGCACGGGTATCGACGATGTTCAGGCCGAAGGTGCTGTTGCGCCAGCCGATATCGTTCATGTAGCGGTACGGTTGGGTGTAGCTGTCCACGTATTTGGACGGCGCATCACGCAAGGTGCTTGGGCCCAGCAGTGGCAGCATCACGTAAGGACCGCTGCCGACGCCCCAGTAACCAAGCGTCTGGCCGAAGTCCTCATCGTTGCGATGCAGCCCCATTTTGGTGCCGACATCAATAAAGCCCAGCACGCCAAAGGTGGTGTTCAACAGCAGGCGAGCGGTGTCAACGCCAGCTGCGTGAGGCTTGAGCTGCAACACGTCGTTGGCAAAGTTGCCGACGTCGCCGATGTTGCGGAAGAAGTTGTGGATACCCGTTTGCACGAATTGTGGAGTGACAAACTGATAACCCTGGGCCAATGGCTTGAGCGCATAGGTATCAACGGTGTCGTTGAAGGTAAAGATCGGGCGGTTGACGCTTTCCCATGGATCATCTTCCGATGCAGCCTGGGCGGCGAACGGGGCCAGCAGAACAGTGGCACACACGGATAGCTGAGCGAAGTAGTGGCTCCAGCGCATAGCTTTTGCTCCTTGATTGATCTGTCATGGGCGCTATGCCCTGAATAAGGCCGTCAGTATATGACGGAAGTATGGATTTAGGCAGCAACCGGGAAACGTCATGCAGAAAATGCACAATTTCCCTACAAATAATGCCAATGTCATCGGCTTGTCATCCTGTCCCGATAGCGTCACAGCTATTTCAGGGATGTCGATATGCCCCACGCCGAGATTGCCACCGCCAGCGCGCCTGCCCTGACCGCTGTTCTGTTTGGCCTGAGTGGTTGCCTGGTGGATTTTGGTTCCCGGGCGCGCACTGATTCACCCTCCCCCAATTCCCTGGCAACCCCCGGCGCCCTGAAAATCCTGCGCAGCCTCAAGGAGCAAGGGGTTCCCTGCGCCTGGCTGGATGAGCTCCCCCCCTCGGTCACCACCCCGCTCGCCGCTGAGTTACCCGACTGGCTCAAGGCATCGTCACCCTCCTCGATTCGCTGGCCCGCCCCACACGCGTGCTGGCAGGCCTTGATGGAGCTGAACATCGAGCGCCTGGAAGGCTGTGTCTTGGTCAGCGGTGAGCCACGCTTGCTGCAATCTGCGCTCAATGCCGGGTTGTGGACCATTGGCCTGGCGTCCTGCGGCTCGCTGTGCGGCATGGCGCCCGAACCATGGCAGGCATTGAGCGAGCAAGAGCGCGAGTACAAGCGTGGCAAGGCCACCGTGGCGCTGTATGGGCTGGGCGTGCACTCCGTGATCGACCACCTCGGCGAGCTCGGCACCTGCCTGGCGGATATCAGCCTGCGCCAGCTCAAAGGCGAGAAGCCCTGATCGAGATCATGCACAGTTGGCGCAGGTGGATTAATCTACAGGCCAGCCCGTAGACCTTTCACGGCGTGCCGCGGTCTATGCCAGTGACTATCGATAAAAGGAAACACGTCATGCCTGATCGCAAAAAACTGGAAGAACAGGTCGAGATCCTGCGCGGGCAATTGGAACAGGATCCCCCGCTGTCGGAAGAAAAACGTGAAGCCCTCGAAGAACTGATTGCCAAATTCGAAGTGCAACTTGAATTGGAACCGGCCACTCAGACACCGAGTATTTCCGACGATGTGAACCAAGCCGCCATAGAGTTCGACGCTGAGCACCCGGTGATTTCCGGGACATTGCGCAACATCATGATCACCCTTGGCAATATCGGGATCTGACAGCAAAAAGCCCCGCAATCGCGGGGCTTTTCAATTTTACTGCCGTGCCAGACGCACGTTCTGGAACGCCACATCTTCGGTGCTGCGGTACGGGTTGATATCCAACCCGCCACGGCGCACATACCGCGCATACACCGTCAATTTCTCAGGCTTGAGCAAGCGCTGCAGGTCGAGAAAGATTCGCTCCACACACTGCTCATGGAAGTCCGAATGCTGGCGAAAGCTCACGATATATTCCAGCAGGCTCGCGTGATCCAGCGCTGATCCACGGTACTCCACCACCACACTGCCCCAATCGGGCTGGCTGGTGACCGGGCAGTTGGATTTGAGCAGATGGCTGTGCACGCTCTCCTCGACAATGCACGAATCATCGCAGCGCAGTAGTTCCGGACGCGGGTGCTCATAGCTGCTGACATTGATGTCTAGGTCATCAATGCACACGCCGGGCAACGCCATCACCCCTTCGGCCTCGATTTCGGCCAGTTGGCGAATGCGCACGAGCACAGGCTTGCCGGCAGCGGCACTCAGGTCGGTGCGCAGGGTGGCTTCCAGGCTTGCCGTATCGACAAACGCAGTTTGGTTCAGCGAATTGAGGTACAGCTTGAAGGACTTGGACTCGATGATGTTCGGCGAGTCCGCCGGGATGCTGAACTCACCAATGGCCACCACCGGCTTGCCCGAAGGCAGCAGCCAGGACAGTTCGAAGCAGTTCCAGAAATCCACGCCTTTGTAGGGCAAGGTCTCGGCGCTCAGGCCCAGCTCGGCCCACTTGGCGGCACGCGGAATCGGGAACAGCAACGAAGGTGTGTAGGTGGAGATGTATTCACTGGACTTGCCCAGCGGCGAATGTTCGGCTGCGGGATGCATGGCGGAAACCTGGCTAAATAAACCGCGCCAGTCTACCAGCCTTTGCGCCCGCGCCTAAGCAACACCGGATCAATCGACGTTGAGCTTGCCGACCATGCCCGCCTGGTAATGCCCTGGAAGGTTACAGGCAAACTCAAGGCCCGTGGCCTTGGTGAAGGTCCAGGTCAGTTCGGCGGTTTTACCGGGCTCGACCAACACGCTGTTGGGATCATCATGCTTCATCGCGCCATGGCCCATTGCAGCATGGTCCATCTTGCCCATCCCGGTGGCAGTGAGCATGCCGCTGGCTTGCATTTGCAACATTTCCTTCTGGTGTTCGGCATGCATCGCCGCATCGCCCAGGTTGAATTCGTGGAGCAACTGGCCCTTGTTGACGAGCACGAAGCGCACCGTCTCACCGGCTTTTACATCCAGAGACTTGGGCGAAAAGGAAATATCCTGCAGTGTCACTTCCATGGTGCGCGTCGCCTCGGTCGCCGCCGCTGCATGGCCAAACGCGTAGGTATGGGACGCATCCGCCATTGCATCAACACTCAACGCCAACAGGCAACCCGCCAACAACAGGGGTGTACGCAACGCCATCGCTATCTCTCCAAAAGTGTGTGACTCGCTTGAAGGGCACTCTAAGATTGCGCCGCTGCCAGCCAGCTGACTGCTAGATTACAACTTTGTCAGGTTGCGCCCTTACCCTGTAACCCACGGTATAAAGCCCGTCGCGCACCGCTACCAAGAGCCGCCCATGAAACTGCTGATCGTCGAAGACCAACCAAAAACCGGCCACTACCTGCGCCAAGGCCTGGCCGAGGCTGGTTTTACCACCGAACTGGTAGCCGATGGCACCACCGGCCAGCACCTCGCCTTGACCGGCGACTACGACCTGCTGATTCTCGACGTGATGCTACCTGGCCGCGATGGCTGGCAAATCCTGCAGGCGGTGCGCAGCGCCGGGCAAGAGACCCCAGTGTTATTCCTCACCGCCCGTGATGCAGTAGAAGACCGCGTGCACGGCCTGGAACTGGGCGCCGACGACTACCTGGTCAAACCCTTCGCTTTCTCCGAACTGCTCGCCCGTGTACGCAGCCTTTTGCGTCGAGGCGGCAGCACGCCCCAGGAAACCGCCCTGCAGCTGGCCGACCTGCGCCTGGACCTGATTCGCCGCCGCGTCGAACGGGACGGCCAACGCATCGACCTCACCGCCAAGGAGTTCTCCCTGCTGGAGTTGCTGCTGCGTCGCCAAGGCGAAGTGCTGCCCAAATCGCTGATCGCCTCCCAGGTCTGGGACATGAATTTCGACAGCGACACCAACATCATCGAAGTGGCGATTCGCCGGCTGCGACTGAAAGTCGACGACAACTTCCCCAACAAGCTGATCCACACCGTGCGCGGTATGGGTTACGTGCTGGAGGAACGCTTCAATTGATCAAGCGCCTGTCCCTGGCCAGCCGCCTGGCATTGCTGTTCGCGGCGTGTACCGCCGTGGTGTCGCTGCTGGCCGGCGTGTTGTTCAACCATGCCAGCGAAGCGCACTTTATCGAGCTGGATCAGCAGTTGCTCGACAGCAAATTAGTGGCCCTGCGCAGCACACTGCAGGGCGTCGACACGCCGCAGCAATTCAGCCAGAAGGAAGCGCAACTGCGCGCCGAACTCAGCCGCCAACCCGATCTCGCTCTGCGCATCAGCGCTGCCGACCAGCTTTGGTTTGACGGCGCACCAGGCGTCACGCTGCCAGCGTCGCCCGGCCTGCATCGCCTGCACAACGCAGGTACCGACTACCGCGTCTACAACGTGCCGCTGATGCCGGGTCAGCCGAACTCCCCGCAACTGAGCCTGATGCTCGACATCACCCACCACCAACACTTCCTGCAACGCATGCAGCACCTCATCTGGCTCACCGTCGGCCTATCTGCCCTGGCCACGGCGCTGCTCGGCGCCTGGGCGGCGCGCAGTGGGCTGCGGCCCTTGCGGCGCATGGGCGAAGTGGCCGCAGGCGTGTCTGCCCACTCCCTGACTCAACGCCTGCCCCAGCAGCACATGCCGGCGGAGCTGGCCGATCTGGCCCAGGCCTTCAACGCCATGCTGGGCCGTCTGGACGACGCGTTCCAGCGCCTCTCGGCGTTCTCTGCCGACATCGCCCACGAGCTGCGCACCCCGCTGTCGAACCTGCTGACTCAGACCCAGGTCACCCTCACCCAGCCCCGGCCGCTGGAAGATTATCGCGAGGCGTTGCACAGCAACCTGGAAGAGCTGCAATGGATGGCCCAATTGGTCAACGACATGTTGTATCTGGCCAAGGCCGACCACGGCTTGTTGGTGCCCAAGCGCGAAACGTTGGTGCTGGAGGATGAAGTCGACGCGTTACTGGAGTTCTTCACGCTGCTGGCGGAGGACGCACACGTCAATCTGGTCCGCGAAGGCACTGCCCGTACGACGGGCGATCGCGGGATGTTGCGCCGGGCCTTGTCAAACTTGCTGGATAACGCGCTGCGGTTTACCCCTCAGGGTGGCGAGGTGCGTGTACGCATCGAAGATGGGGTGAGACTTTCCGTCGAGAACACCGGAGAAGGCATTCCAGCGGCGTTGCTGCCGAGGTTGTTTGATCGGTTCTACCGCGCAGACCCGGCGCGCCATGAGGGTAGCAGTGAGCATGCAGGATTGGGGCTGGCGATTACCCAGTCGATTGTGCGGGCGCATGGGGGGAGGATTTGTTGTGAGTCCGGGGCCGGGTGGACACGGTTTTTGATCGAGTTGCCCAAGATAGATTGATGCGAGATGTACCGGCCCTATCGCAGGCAAGCCAGCTCCCACATTTTGATTTGTGAATACATTCAAATGTGGGAGCTGGCTTGCCTGCGATAGCGGTCTAGAGCTTACGAATATCTCAGCGCATGCGCCGGCTCAATCTTCGCAGCCCGATACGCCGGATACAGCGTCGCCAAAAAGCTCAGCACAAACCCCGCCGTGCAAATCAGCACCACATCCCCACCTTGCAGCTCCGAAGGCAAGTTGCTGACGAAGTACACATCCGAACTGAATATGTGCTGCCCGGTCACTCGCTCCATCCAGCCCACCAGTTCACTCACGTTCAGCGCCGCAATCACGCCCAGTACGCCGCCGATCAAGGTGCCGACAATACCGATCACCGTGCCCTGCACCATGAAGATCGCCATGATCTGCCGTGGCGTGGCGCCGATGGTGCGCAGGATCGCGATGTCCGCGCCTTTGTCGTTCACCACCATGATCAGGGTGGCAATGATGTTGAACGCGGCGACGGCGACGATCATCAGCAACAGCAGGCCGATCATGGTCTTTTCCATCTTCATCGCGCTGAACAGGCTGCCTTGGGTGTGGGTCCAGTCATCCGCCTTGTAGGCCGCGCCCAGGCTGGCGGCGATGTCCGCCGACACCTTGGGTGCCGCGTACAGGTCTTTCACCGCCAGGCGCACGCTTTGCACCTGGTTTGGCTGCCAGTGCTGGATCTCTGCGGCGTCGGCCATGTTGATCAGGGCCATGGAGCCATCCAGCTCGGCGCCCACCTTGAAGATGCCGACTACATTCAAACGCTGCATGCGCGGCGTGATTCCGCCGGGTGCGCTGCTGATTTCCGGCACGATCAGGGTCAACTTGTCGCCCACGTTCAGGCGAAAACGCCGCGCGGTGATTTCACCCACCACCACACCGAACTCGCCGGGTTTCAGGTCTTCGAGCTTACCCTGCACGATATGCTGGGCCACGATGGACACCTTGCCTTCCTGGGCCGGGTCGACGCCGCTGATCTCGATCGGCTGCATCGCGCCTTTGTAGGAGAACATGCCGTCCATCTGTGTGAAGGGTACTGCGGCAGTCACCTCAGGGTTCTTCATCGCGGCGGCGGCCACTGGTTGCCAATCGTCAATCGGGTTCACGCCAACGATGGTAGCGTGAGGCACCATGCCGAGGATGCGCGAGCTCATTTCACGCTGGAAGCCGTTCATCACCGACAACACCACGATCATCGCCAATACGCCCAGGGCGAGGCCGATCATCGAGGTCATCGAGATAAACGAAACAAAACGGTTGCGGCGCTTGGCGCGGGTATAGCGCGTGCCGATGAAAATCGATAACGGTCTGAACATTCGCGGGCACCGTTGGAAAAATAGAAAACCCGGTGTCAGGCACCGGGCTTGAAACAGGTCAGATGGCGACCAGATGACCTTCCTGCAGGTGCAACACGCGGTCCATCTGGCGGGCCATGCTCATGTCATGGGTCACCACCAGGAACGCGGTGCGCATCTGGGTGCTCAGTTCCAGCATCAAGTCCTTGATGCCCTGGGCGGTATGGGAGTCCAGGTTGCCAGTAGGCTCGTCGAGCATCACCAGGCCTGGGTTGTTCACCAGGGCACGGGCGATGGCCACGCGCTGGCGCTCGCCGCCGGACAATTCAGCCGGCTTGTGCTCCAGGCGATGGCCCAGGCCGACGCGCTCCAGCAGCGCCTTGGCGCGCTGGCGGGCTTCCGGGATGGCGGTCTTGCCGATCAGCAGCGGCATGCACACGTTTTCCAGGGCGGTGAATTCCGGCAGCAAGTGGTGGAACTGGTACACAAAGCCGAGCGAGCGGTTGCGCAGTTGGCCACGGGCCTTTTCACCGAGGGCCGACAGTTCTTCGCCCGCCAGCCACACGCTGCCCTTGGACGGCGTATCGAGCCCGCCCAACAGGTTCAGCAAGGTACTTTTGCCCGAACCGGAGCTGCCGACAATCGCCACGCGCTCACCAGGATGCAGTTCCAATTGCAGGTTTGACAGCACCACCACCGACTCCGGGCCTTCCTCGTAGGATTTGCCCAGGTCGCGGCAGCTCAAGATTGCTTTTTCACTCATGCCCGATTCACTCATAACGTAAGGCCTGTGCTGGCTGGGTACGTGCCGCGCGCCAGGCTGGATACAGGGTGGCAAGGAAACTCAGGACCAACGCAGCACCGCCCACCATCAACACATCCTGGGCCTGCACCTGGGACGGCAAGTAGTCGATGAAGTAGACGTCGGCGTTGAGGAACTTGTGGCCGATCAGGGTTTCGAGGCCGGCGATGGCGGCGCTGACGTTCAACGCGGCCAGAATGCCCACGGCGGTGCCGATCAAGGTACCGACCACGCCGATCACGGTGCCCTGCACCATGAAGATCGCCATGATCTGCCCCGGCGTAGCGCCAAGGGTACGCAAAATCGCGATGTCGCCCTTCTTGTCGTTCACCACCATCACCAGGGTGGAGATGATATTGAACGCCGCCACGGCAACGATCAGCAGCAACAGCAGGCCGATCATGGCTTTTTCCATGCGGATGGCCTGGTACAGGTTGCCGTGGGTTCGGGTCCAGTCGCGGGCGTAGTACTGGCTGTCGCCCAGGTGCTGGGCGATTTCCCAAGACGTGCGCGGGGCATCGAACAGGTCGCTGAACTTGAGGCGCAGGCCCTGCACCTGGTCCGGCTGCCAGCGATGCAGGCGCGCCAGGTCGGTGAGGTTGGTCAGGCCCAGGTAGCCATCGATCTCGCCAGCGCCCACGTGGAAGGTACCGACCACGGTGAAGCGCTTCATGCGCGGGAACATGCCGGCCGGGGTCACGGTGACTTCCGGGGCGACGAAGGTCAGTTTGTCGCCCAGGCCCACACCGAGCTTGGCCGCCGCCTTGTCACCGATCACGATGCCGAACTCGCCAGGCGCCAGGTCATCGAGTTTGCCCGACAACATGAACTTGTCGATGATCGAGACCTTGCGCTCCTGGGCCGGATCTATGGCATTGAGCAGGATCTTCTGCACCTTGCCGTCATTGGTCAACAACCCCTGCATCTGGGTGAACGGCGCAACGGCCACCACCTTGGGGTTCTGCTTGACCTTGTCGGCCAGGCTTTGCCAGTCACTGATCGGCGAATCGCCTTCAATGGTCGCGTGGGGCACCATGCCCAGCACGCGGGTACGCATCTCATGATCGAAGCCGTTCATCACCGACAGCACCACGATCATCACGACTACGCCCAAGGCGAGCCCGATCATCGAGGTCAAGGAAATGAACGACACAAAATGATTGCGACGCTTTGCACGGGTATAACGCGTGCCGATAAATACGAAGAGAGGTCTGAACATGTCGGGGCTTGTTCGGAGGAAAAGAAGACGTCCCGGTGGCGGGGTCTGGTAAGCAGCTTTACACTCTGACCATTACCGCTAGCTGGGGTTCGCCATGTCGACATTAGATGAAGAAGAACGCCGCGAATACTACCGTATCGACGACATGATCGCACTTCAAATCAAAAGCCTCTCCGCCCCGGAAGCGGCGAGCAAGGAAGTGTTGCTGGATGATTCTCCACTGTTCAATCTGCTCAGCGAATTGCACCTGAGCGAATTCGAAGCCCAGCACCTGTTGCGCCAGATCAGCGAGAAAGATCGCAGCCTGGCCGCCTTCCTCAAAGTCCAGAACAAACGCCTGGATCTGCTCAGCCAGGTCATGGCGCAAAGCCTGCGCGATGAGGTCGGCGCCCCGCAGCCGGTGATCATTTCCGAAGGCGGCATCGACTTCCAGCATCCCACGCCCCTCGCCCCCGGTGCGCACCTGGCCATCAAGCTGGTGCTGATGCCCCAGGCGCTCGGCCTGTTGCTGCGCGCGCGGGTCACCCATTGCGACCCCAAGGGCGGTGGTTTTGACGTGGGCACGGAATTCGAATCCATGACCGACGCCCAGCGCCAGCTGCTCGCGCGCTACATCCTGCAGAAACAAGCCCAGGAACGCCGCCTGGCGCGGGAACAAAGCGACGCACAAGACACCTGAATACGTATTCACCCCGCCAGACAAGCTGGCGCATAGGAGCAACTGTGACCCTGATCTACGGCCACCGCGGTGCCAAAGGCGAAGCACCGGAAAACACCCTCACCAGCTTTCAGGAATGCCTCAAGCACGGCGTACGCCGCTGCGAACTGGATTTGCACCTGTCCATGGACGGTGAGTTGATGGTCATCCACGACCCCACCCTCAAGCGCACCACCGACCGACGCGGCAAGGTCGTCGAGTATTCGGCAGCAGACCTGGTGAAGATGGACGCGCGCAAAGGCGGCCCGGGCTGGGTCAAGCCCTGCCCGATCCCACGCTTGGAAGAATTGTTCGAACAGTGCGATTTCGATCACTGGCAACTGGAAGTCAAAAGCGCTTCGCGCACCCGCGCTGCGACCACCGTGCTCGCAATTCGAGAAATGGCCGTACGCCACGGCCTGATGGACAAGGTCACCGTGACGTCGAGTTCGCGGGAAGTGCTGAAGGCGGCGGTTGAACTCACTCCCGACCTGTCACGCGGGCTGGTGGCCGAATACGCCTGGCTCGACCCACTGAAGGTCGCGCAAAACTATGGCTGTGAGATTCTGGCGTTGAACTGGACGTTGTGCACCCCTGAGCGTCTGGAAAAAGCCCAGCGCCAGGGCCTGCACGTGTCCGTGTGGACCGTCAACGAACCTGCGCTGATGCGCAGGCTCGCCGACTTCGGCGTAGATAGCCTGATTACAGACTTTCCCGGTTTGGCCACTGCCACTCTCGAGAATTACTGAAATCGGTCTCCCCGGCCGGCTCAGGCCACCGGCCGGAGCCGCTCAAAAAAGCCGGTTGAGGCCGTCGTAGGCCGCTACCCGATAGGCTTCTGCCATGGTCGGGTAGTTGAACGTGGTGTTGACGAAATACTTGAGGGTATTTTGCTCACCCGGCTGGTTCATGATGGCCTGGCCGATGTGCACGATTTCCGACGCCTGATAGCCGAAGCAATGCACGCCGAGCACTTCCAGGGTTTCACGGTGGAACAGGATCTTCAGCATGCCTTGCGGCTCACCGGCGATCTGCGCACGCGCCATGCTCTTGAAGAACGCCTTGCCCACTTCATAAGGCACCTTGGCCTTGGTCAGTTCGTGCTCGTTCTTGCCGATCGAGCTGATCTCGGGAATCGTGTAGATCCCGGTCGGCACGTCGTTCACATAACGCCAGCTGCCATTGTCGACGATGCTGCCAGCGGCCGAGCGGCCCTGGTCATGGGCGGCACTGGCCAGGCTTGGCCAGCCGATCACGTCACCGGCGCCGTAGATGTTCGGCACGCAGGTGCGGTAGTTCTCGTCCACCTCGATCTGGCCACGGCTGTTGACCTTGACCCCGATGTTTTCCATGCCCAGCTTGTCGGTGTTGCCGGTACGGCCATTGCACCACAGCAAGGCGTCGGCCTTGATCTTCTTGCCGGACTTGAGGTGCAGGATCACCCCGTTGTCCAGGCCTTCGACCCGCTCATACTCTTCGTTATGGCGCACGGTGATGTTGTTGTTGCTGAAGTGGTAGCTCAACGCCTGGGAAATTTCCGAGTCGAGGAAGCTCAGCAATTGGTCGCGGTTGTCTACCAGCTCTACCAGTACACCCAGGCCGCTGAAGATCGAGGCGTATTCGCAACCGATTACACCAGCGCCGTAGATGATCAGTTTGCGCGGGGTATGGCCCAGGCTCAGGATAGTGTCGCTATCGTAGATACGCGGGTGGTGGAAATCGATATCGGCCGGGCGATAAGGGCGCGAACCGGTGGCGATGATGATGTGCTTGGCCACCAACTTCTCGACCACGCCGTTGGAGCAGACCACTTCGATGGTTTGCTCGTCGGCGAAGCTGCCGGTGCCGAAGAACAGGTCGACACGGTTACGGGCGTAGTAACCGGTGCGCGAGGCCACTTGCTTGGAGATGACTTTCTCGGCGCTTTTGAGCACGTCCGGGAACGAGAACCAGCGCGGCTCACCAATGGCCCGGAACATCGGGTTGGTGTTGAACTGCATGATCTGGCGCACCGAGTGACGCAAGGCCTTGGACGGGATGGTACCCAGGTGGGTGCAGTTGCCGCCGACCTGGCGACGGCTATCGACCATCGCCACCTTGCGCCCCGCTTTGGCGGCGTTCATCGCCGCACCTTCTCCAGCCGGGCCGGAACCCAGTACCACCACGTCGTAGTTGTAGACAGCCATGCGTACTCCTCAGAACAGGCCAGGCGTACGGTTGGACGCCGGGCTAAATCATGCCGCGGCCAGCGGTCATGAAGGACAATTTGGCTAAAGTGTGTGAACCGGGGCACAGTCTATATAAGGCTCAACGCCGCGCACATTAACCCTTGGTCGCGTCGTAGGCCAGTATTGCCTTTACTACAGCACCAGGAAATTACAATTACACTCCCACCACGCACCTTCGCAGGACGAGCCATTATGCGGCATGTCGTTTTCTGTTTATTGCTGATGTTATCGGTCACGGTGCAGGCCAGTGAGGCGGACCGGCTCAGACAAGCCGATTTCCCGGCACAGTCCCATGACCTGGTCCTGAGAAACCAGGCGGTGCTGGTCTATCTCTGGGCGGATGTGTACGCCGCCGCGCTGTATGCCCCGGAAGACGCCGGTGCCAAACAAGCCTGGAGCCAGCAGAAGAGTCTACGGCTGGCGTTGTATTACTTTCGCAACATCGACCGTGGCGATGTGATCAAAGCCGCCACTACGGCCTTGGAACGGCAGCAAACAGCCGCCACCCTCACCCGTTTGAAACCTGAACTGGATCAACTGCACGCCCGTTTTCGCGACATTCGCAGCGGTGATCGGTACGCCCTGGATTTTCGCCCCGGACGTGGCCTGAACCTGGAGATCAATGATCAGGTGGTGTTCAGCAGTCGCGATGACGAACTGGCGAGGGTTTACCTGGGAATTTGGCTGGCACCTAAAGGCCTCTCCGATAGCCTGCGTACGACACTTCTCAACTGATCACATTCCTCAAAAACAACACAAAAACAATGTGGGAGCTGGCTTGCCTGCGATAGCGGCCTGTCAGCCACCCTCTCTGCCACTGACCCTGCGCGATCGCAGGCAAGCCAGCTCCCACAAGGATCTCACTAGACCGCATCTAGTCAGCTAGCTATCTGTTTCTGTTGCCTGCAGTGACTAATACACATATGGTTACAAAACACCGAAAGGACGAACAGCGACCAGGGAATCACCCATAAAACAGCCAAAATGAGTGAATGACATGTCCACTTCAACGGGCAAAGGCAAGGCGATCTTTCGCGTTGTCAGCGGTAACTTCCTCGAAATGTTCGACTTCATGGTCTACGGCTTCTACGCCACGGCCATCGCCAAGACCTTCTTTCCCACCGACAGCGCCTTTGCCTCCCTGATGCTGTCCCTCGCGACCTTCGGCGCCGGTTTTCTCATGCGCCCTCTCGGTGCAATCTTCCTCGGCGCCTATATCGACCGTCACGGCCGCAAGAAAGGCCTGGTGATCACTTTGGCCCTGATGGCCGCCGGCACCATCCTGATTGCCTGTGTACCAGGCTACGCCACCCTCGGCGTCGCTGCGCCCTTGCTGGTGTTGTTTGGCCGTTTGCTGCAAGGCTTCTCGGCTGGTGTAGAGCTGGGCGGTGTGTCGGTGTACCTGGCGGAAATCGCCACCGCTGGGCGCAAGGGTTTCTTCGTCAGCTGGCAATCCGCCAGCCAACAGGCCGCCGTGGTGTTCGCCGGCTTGCTCGGCGTAGGCCTGAACCATTGGCTCAGCCCAGAGCAGATGGGTGATTGGGGCTGGCGGGTACCGTTCCTGATTGGCTGCATGATCGTGCCGGTGATCTTCGTGATTCGTCGCTCTCTAGAAGAAACCCCCGAATTCCAGGCCCGGAAACATCGTCCTACCCTGCAGGAAATCGTCCGTTCGATTGGTCAGAACTTCGGCGTCGTCATTGCAGGAATGGCGTTGGTGGTGATGACCACCGTGTCGTTCTACCTGATCACCGCCTACACACCCACTTTCGGCAAGGCCGAACTGCACCTGTCGGATTTCGACGCCCTGCTGGTGACCGTCTGCGTGGGTATCTCGAACTTCATCTGGTTGCCGGTGATGGGTGCGGTGTCCGACAAGATCGGGCGAAAACCCCTGCTGCTCGGCGCAACTATCCTGGCGATCCTCACGGCGTATCCGGCGCTGTCGTGGCTGGTGGTCAATCCAAGTTTCACCCACCTGCTGATCGTACTGTTATGGCTGTCGTTCCTGTACGGCTCGTACAACGGTGCAATGGTGGTGGCGCTCACCGAGATCATGCCGGTGGAAGTGCGCACCACCGGATTCTCCCTGGCCTATAGCCTGGCGACCGCAACGTTTGGCGGCTTTACCCCTGCGGCGTGCACGTACCTGATCCATGTGCTGGACAACAAGGCGGCGCCGGGGATCTGGCTGAGTGGGGCGGCGGTGTTGGGGTTGATTGCGACGTTGGTGCTGTTTAAAGGCAATCGGCATGAGCTGAGAACCGCGCAAGCCTCTGTAGTGGGTGGCGCCTGATGAGCCGCTATCGCAGGCAAGCCAGCTCCCACATTTGAAGGTATTCACAGCTCCAAAAGTGGGAGCTGGCTTGCCTGCGATGAGGCCCTCTCACCCGCCACAAAACCTGCAGGCATAAAAAAGCCCCGAACCAGTCGGGGCTTTTTCATTTACTGCGAATGCTTAGCGTGGAAACGCAGGTGGGTTGACCCCAGCCATGTCTTCCATCACGCGAACCACTTGGCAGCTGTAGCCGAACTCATTGTCGTACCACACGTACAGCACAACGCGGTTGTCCTGGGTAATGGTCGCCTCAGCGTCCACCACACCGGCGTGGCGCGAGCCCACGAAGTCGGTGGACACCACTTCCTGCGAATTAACGAAGTCGATCTGCTTATGCAGGTCGGAGTGCAGCGCCATGTAGCGCAGGTACTCGTTCATCTCTTCACGGGTGGCGGCTTTCTCAAGGTTCAGGTTGAGAATGGCCATCGACACGTTTGGCGTCGGAACACGGATCGCGTTACCGGTCAGCTTGCCGGCCAGCTCAGGCAGGGCCTTGGCAGCAGCGGTGGCAGCACCGGTCTCGGTGATCACCATGTTCAGCGCGGCGCTACGGCCACGGCGATCGCCCTTGTGGAAGTTGTCGATCAGGTTCTGGTCGTTGGTGTACGAGTGAACGGTTTCAACGTGGCCGTTAACGATGCCGAACTTGTCATTCACTGCCTTGAGCACCGGCACGATGGCGTTGGTGGTGCAGGAAGCGGCGGACACGATCTTGTCGTCAGCGGTGATTTCACCGTGGTTGATACCGTGAACGATGTTCTTCAGCTTGCCCTTGCCCGGTGCGGTCAGGACAACGCGGTCGATACCTGGGCAAGCCAAGTGCTGGCCCAGGCCGTCGGCATCACGCCATACGCCGGTGTTGTCCACCAGCAGGGCGTCCTTGATGCCGTACTGGGTGTAGTCCACCTCAGTCGGGTTCTTCGCGTAGATCACCTGGATCAGGTTACCGTTGGCGGTGATGGTGTTGTTTTCTTCGTCGATGACGATGGTGCCGTTGAACGGACCGTGTACCGAGTCGCGACGCAGCAGGCTGGCGCGCTTGGTCAGGTCGTTCTCGGCGCCTTTGCGCACAACGATGGCACGCAGGCGCAGGCCGTCGCCGCCACCGGTTTTTTCGATCAGGATGCGTGCCAGCAGGCGGCCGATACGACCGAAGCCGTACAACACAACGTCGGTGCCTTTACGGGCAGCGGCGTTCTGTTGACCTACCACGTCAGCCATTTCTTCACGCACGAACTGCTCGGCGGTACGGCCAGCGCCTTCTTTGCGGAATTTATAGGCCAACTTGCCCAGGTCTACCGAAGCCGCGCCGAGCTTGAGCTCGCTCATGGCTTTAAGCAGTGGGAATGTTTCGTGGACGGAGAGTTCGCTGTCGTCGGCGGAGCGATGGCGCGCAAAGCGGTGAGCTTTGAGAATCGCGATGACAGACTGGTTGATCAGGCTGCGGCCATAGATCGAGCTCACCACATTGTTATTGCGGTACAGCTGGCCGATAAGCGGAATCATCGCTTCTGCGAGTGCTTCACGGTCGATCCATTCACCAAGACACTGGTCGGGCTTCTGAGTCACGGGAACCTTCCACATGTAGGGGCAGAAAAAAGGGGCTACATTATGCCGCCCGACTGGCCTCGGAGCAATGCGCCCCAGGCAACAAAAAGTGCTTGCCAAAAATTGACACCCCGCTGGAGCCCAGTAAATACGCGGGTTCCAGAAGACCAGCTTGTTGCCAGGCAGGGCGACTTATCCGTAACCCTCCGAAAACCTCGTGCTTTTTGACACTACATATTGAGCCAAAAGGCACCATTGTTTGTCTTAGCCACTACATTTCCTACAAACCGTAATAGGCTCAGTCAGCAACTGACAGACGGCGCCTCGCACCGTTACAATTACCGACTTTGTCGCAACGCTTGGAGCTCAACCTTCCGTGCCCGTCCTGCGTCTACCGCTTCTCCCTGCTGCGGCAGGCAAACAGCACTGGGGCAATCTGCCCGGTGCCGCCCTGAGCCTGGCCATTGCCGAGGCTGCCAGCGCAGCCAAACGCTTTACCCTGCTACTGACCGCCGACAGCCAAAGCGCCGAACGGTTGGAGCAGGAGCTGAGCTTCTTCGCCCCCGATTTGCCGGTGCTGCATTTTCCCGACTGGGAAACCCTGCCCTACGACCTGTTTTCGCCGCACCAGGACATCATCTCCCAGCGCATCGCGAGCCTGTACCGCTTGCCGGAACTGGCCCACGGCGTGCTAGTGGTGCCGATCACCACGGCCCTGCATCGCCTGGCGCCGACCAAGTTCCTGCTGGGCAGCAGCCTGGTGCTGGATGTCGGCCAGAAGCTCGACGTGGAGCAAATGCGCACGCGCCTGGAAGCCAGCGGCTACCGCTGCGTCGACACGGTGTATGAGCACGGTGAATTCGCGGTACGCGGCGCATTGATCGACTTGTTCCCGATGGGTAGCAAACTGCCCTATCGCATCGACCTGTTCGACGACGAAATCGAGACTCTGCGCACGTTCGACCCCGAGAACCAGCGCTCCATCGACAAGGTGGAGTCGATCAAGCTGCTGCCGGCGCGCGAATTCCCGCTGCAGAAGGATGCGGTCACCCGTTTCAAGGCACGCTTTCGTGAACGCTTCGACGTCGACTTCCGCCGCTGCCCGATCTTCCAGGATTTGAGCAGTGGGATTACGCCCGCCGGTATCGAGTACTACCTGCCGCTGTTCTTCGACGAAACCTCCACTCTGTTCGACTACCTGCCCCAGGACACCCAAGTGTTCTCGCTGCCCGGCATCGAACAAGCGGCAGAAAACTTCTGGAACGACGTACGTAATCGCTATGAAGAACGCCGCGTCGACCCCTCCCGTCCTCTATTGCCGCCCGCCGAGCTGTTCCTGCCGGTGGAAGACTGCTTCGCCCGCCTGAAAAGCTGGCCGCGCGTGGTCGCCAGCCAGCAGGACGTGGAAGCCGGCAGTGGCCGTGAGCGCTTCCCCGCGCAAGCGCTGCCTAACTTGGCGATTGAAGCCAAGGCCAACCAGCCACTGGAAGCGCTCTCCAACTTCCTCGGCGACTTCCCCGGCCGCGTGCTGTTTACCGCCGAATCCGCCGGCCGCCGCGAAGTGCTGCTGGAGTTGCTGGAACGCCTGAAGCTGCGACCAAAAACCGTCGACAGCTGGCCGGACTTTGTGAAGAGCAAAGACCGCCTGGCAATCACCATCGCGCCGTTGGATGAAGGCTTGTTGCTGGACGATCCGGCCCTGGCACTGATCGCCGAGAGCCCGCTGTTCGGCCAACGCGTGATGCAGCGCCGTCGCCGCGAAAAACGTGCCGACGCCAACAACGATGCCGTGATCAAGAACCTCACCGAGCTGCGCGAAGGCGCGCCGGTGGTGCATATCGACCACGGTGTGGGCCGCTACCTCGGCCTGCAAACCCTGGAGATCGACAACCAGGCCGCCGAATTCCTCACCATGGAATACGCCGAGGGCGCCAAGCTCTACGTACCGGTCGCCAACCTGCACCTGATCGCGCGCTACACCGGCAGCGACGACGCACTGGC
The DNA here is from genome assembly GCF_002255865.1 of Pseudomonas sp. PGPPP1. Classification (NCBI taxonomy): domain Bacteria; kingdom Pseudomonadati; phylum Pseudomonadota; class Gammaproteobacteria; order Pseudomonadales; family Pseudomonadaceae; genus Pseudomonas; species Pseudomonas sp. PGPPP1. Next base: position 20,216 of record NZ_NKIG01000044.1, read on the forward strand.
GCCTTTGCACCGCCTGGGCTCCGAGACCTGGCAGAAAGCCAAGCGCAAGGCCGCCGAACAAGTGCGCGACGTGGCCGCCGAACTGCTCGACATCTACGCGCGCCGCGCCGCCCGCGAAGGTTATGCGTTCGCCGACCCTAAGGCCGACTACGCCACCTTCAGCGCCGGCTTCGCTTTCGAAGAAACGCCAGACCAGCAAACCACTATTGAAGCGGTGCGCGCCGACATGCTCGCGCCTAAGCCGATGGACCGCCTGGTCTGCGGCGACGTGGGCTTCGGCAAGACCGAAGTGGCCATGCGCGCCGCGTTCATCGCAGTACACGGCGGTCGCCAAGTGGCGATCCTGGTACCGACCACCCTGCTCGCCCAGCAGCACTACAACAGCTTTCGCGACCGCTTTGCCGATTGGCCGGTGACCGTGGAGGTGATGAGCCGCTTCAAGTCGGCCAAGGAAGTGAATGCTGCGGTCGCCGATTTGGCCGAAGGCAAGATCGACATCGTCATCGGCACCCACAAGCTGCTGTCGGACGATGTGAAGATCAAAAACCTGGGCTTGGTGATCATCGACGAAGAACACCGCTTCGGCGTGCGCCAGAAGGAACAGCTCAAGGCCCTGCGCAGCGAAGTGGACATTCTTACCCTGACCGCCACACCGATTCCGCGCACGCTGAACATGGCGGTGTCGGGCATGCGCGACCTGTCGATCATCGCCACGCCGCCGGCGCGACGCCTGTCGGTGCGCACCTTCGTGATGGAGCAGAACAAAAGCACGGTCAAGGAAGCGCTGTTGCGCGAACTGCTGCGCGGCGGGCAGGTGTACTACTTGCACAACGATGTGAAGACCATCGAGAAATGCGCCGCCGACCTCGCCGAACTGGTGCCCGAAGCCCGCATCGCCATCGGCCACGGGCAGATGCGCGAGCGCGAGCTCGAACAAGTGATGAGCGACTTCTACCACAAGCGCTTCAACGTGCTGATCGCCTCGACCATCATCGAGACCGGCATCGACGTGCCGAGCGCCAACACCATCATCATCGAGCGTGCCGACAAATTTGGCCTGGCGCAGCTGCACCAGCTACGTGGCCGCGTCGGGCGCAGTCACCACCAGGCGTATGCCTATTTGCTGACGCCGCCGCGCCAACAGATCACCTCCGACGCGGAAAAGCGCCTGGAGGCCATCGCCAACACCCAGGACCTGGGCGCCGGCTTTGTGCTGGCCACCAACGACCTGGAGATCCGTGGCGCTGGTGAACTGCTGGGCGATGGCCAGAGCGGGCAAATCCAAGCGGTAGGTTTCACCCTGTATATGGAGATGCTTGAACGGGCGGTGAAAGCCATCCGCAAGGGCGAGCAACCGAACCTCGACCAACCCTTGGGCGGCGGCCCGGAGATCAACCTGCGTTTGCCGGCGCTGATCCCCGAGGACTACCTACCGGATGTGCATGCGCGGCTGATCCTGTACAAGCGCATCGCCTCTGCCACCGACGAAGACGGCCTCAAGGACTTGCAGGTGGAAATGATCGACCGCTTCGGCTTGTTGCCGGAACCGACCAAAAACCTGGTGCGCCTGACCCTGCTTAAATTGCAGGCCGAGCAACTGGGGATCAAGAAGGTCGATGCTGGGCCGCAAGGCGGGCGCATCGAGTTCGAAGCGCAGACGCCGGTGGACCCGCTGGTGCTGATCAAGCTGATCCAGGGCCAACCCAACCGCTACAAGTTCGAAGGGGCTACGCTGTTCAAGTTCATGGTGCCGATGGAACGCGCCGAAGAACGCTTTAATACCCTGGAGGCGCTGTTTGAGCGCCTCATCCCGAAATCTGTTTGAAGGACGCCGTCATGCGCCTGTTCCGCATCCTGAGCCTGTTGTTGGTGGTCGTGGCACCTTCGGCGTTCGCCGACAGCCCGTACCAGGTGGAAATGATCCTGGTGCGCCAGAATGCGGAGCCGGTGATCAACAGCCGCGCCGCCCCGGAAAACTGGGATGCCGGCGCTGCGCACCTGGGCACCGATAAACTGAGCCCGCCACGCCTGAACAACATCGTCGACAAGCTCAATGCCGACAACAGCTATACGGTGTTGGCGCACAAGGCGTGGGAGCAGAACCTCGGCGAGCAGCCGGTGAAGATCGCGATTACAGACGGCCAGGAGCAGTTCGGCCAGTTCCCTATCGAGGGCGTCTTGAGCCTGCAACTGGGCCGCTTCACCGATATTGACGCGGACTTCTGGATCAATCAGTTCGACAGCAACGGCAGCGTGATCGCCAGCGAGCATCTGGCCCAGAAAGACGTGCGCACCAAGAACAACCAGCTCAACTACCTGGACGGAGGCCATCTGGCGCTGCTGATCAAGATCACCTCGCTGACCGCCAAGCCGCCCAGCGCGCCACCGCCTGACATTCAGGACTGATCCCGCACCATGTCCCTGCCGTCGTCGCTGACCAAACCCCTGGCCCCTTCGTGGGCCAATCGCTTTAAAGAGCAAAGCCTTGAGCGTGGCCGGCGCTATGCCCTGGAGAACCGGGTGCGCATTGTCGAGTCCGGCGACAGCACCATCGTCGCCAGCTGCGAAGGCTCGGGCGGCAACGTTTATCGGCAGACCATCTCACTACGCGAGTCGGCCAAGGGCACGCTGATCCTGGTGGACAGCCGCTGCACCTGCCCGGTACACACCAACTGCAAACACATCGCCGCGGTGCTGCTCAAAGTCCAGGAAACCCTGGCCTACCCGGCGGCGGCCCAGGATGCCGAACTGCTGGAAAAACTCCAGGCCGTACTGGATAACCGCGTGGCCCTGCCACAAGTGGTGATGGAAGATGTGCCACCGGTGCCGCGCCTGTGGATGGCCAGCGTGGAGTTCAGCGCGTTTGAACCGCGCAACGGCAAGATGCAGCGGTATATCCAGCACCGGGCGGCACTGTCATTCAACTACCTGGGCAACTACGTCAGCGGGCAGAAGAACGCCGATATCGTGGTGCGCCAGGAGGCTCAGAGCCTGCGGATCAAGCGGCATCCGGAGCTGGAGCAGCCGTACCGCGAACAACTGCGTCTTCTCGGGTTCAAGATCGCCACACGCCAAAGCAAGGCCTTGCCCGAAAGTGCCGGCGAGCTGTTCGAGATGGTCAATGACAGTGCCTGGCTGACCTTCACCCTCAATGCCACCCCGACCTTGCGAGCCGAGGGCTGGGAATTGCTGATCGATGATGATTTCGGCTTTGACCTGAGCGCCGTCGATGACTGGTACGCGACGGTCGATGAAGGGCCGGAGCGCGACTGGTTTGATCTGGAACTGGGGATCATCGTCAACGGCGAGCGGCTGAGCTTGCTGCCGATCCTGTTGAACTTGATGCGTTCCCACACCGAGATCCTCAACCCGGAGAAACTTGCCCGCCGCCGCGATGATGAGCTGATCCTGGTGAATATTCCGGGCCTGCCCAATGGCCACGGCCCCATCCAGGTCGCACTACCCTACGGCCGCTTGAAACCTGTGCTCGCGACCCTCGGTGAGTTTTACCTGCAGGAATCCGGCACCACCACGCTGCGCCTGGCCAAGGCCGATGCGATCCGCCTGAACCCTCTGGAAGACCTGCCCCTGCAATGGGAAGGTGGCGAGAAGATCCGCAACTTCGCACAACGCCTGCGGGACATCAGGGACTTCACGTGCGCAGCGCCCGAAGGGCTCAACGCGACCTTGCGTCCCTATCAGCTGGAAGGATTGAGCTGGATGCAGTCGCTACGCCAGCTCGATGTCGGCGGGATACTTGCAGATGACATGGGCCTGGGCAAAACCTTGCAAACCCTGGCGCATATTCTTACCGAGAAAATCGCCGGGCGCCTGGATCGACCGTGCATGGTGGTGATGCCCACCAGCCTGATTCCGAACTGGCTGGATGAAGCGGCGCACTTCACCCCGCAACTCAAGGTATTGGCGTTGTATGGCGCGGGGCGTAAGAAACATTTCCCCCACTTGCAGGACTATGACCTGCTGCTGACCACGTACGCGCTGCTGCCCAAAGACATCGAACTGCTCGCCGCACAGCCCTTGCATGTGCTAATCCTCGATGAAGCCCAGTACATCAAGAACCCCTCCAGCAAGGCGGCCCAGGCCGCGCGCGAGCTGAATGCGCGACAACGCCTGTGCCTGAGCGGTACGCCGTTGGAAAACCACCTGGGCGAGTTGTGGTCGCTGTTCCACTTCTTGCTGCCGGGTTGGCTGGGTGACGTGAAGAGTTTTAATCGCGATTACCGCGTGCCCATCGAAAAGCGCGCCAGTGATGTGCGGTTGCAACACCTCAACGGTCGGATCAAACCCTTCCTGTTACGCCGCACAAAGGAACAAGTGGCCACGGAATTGCCGCCCAAGACTGAGATCGTCCACTGGGTGGACCTCAATGAAGCCCAGCGCGATGTGTACGAAACCATGCGCCTGGCCATGGACAAGAAGGTGCGCGACGAAATCACCCGCAAGGGCGTGGCGCGCAGCCAGATCATCATTCTTGAAGCACTGCTCAAGCTGCGCCAGGTGTGCTGCGACTTGCGCCTGGTCAACGACGCCACCCTGCCCGCCCGTGGCAGCAGCTCGGGCAAGCTCGACAGTTTGATGGAAATGCTTGAAGAGCTGTTTGCCGAAGGGCGGCGCATCCTGCTGTTTTCCCAGTTCACCTCGATGCTCAGCCTGATCGAAATCGAGCTGAAAAAACGTGGGACTGCCTACGCCCTATTGACCGGCCAGACCCGCGACCGGCGCACGCCAGTGAAGGACTTCCAGAGCGGCAAGCTGCAGATCTTTCTGATCAGCCTGAAGGCCGGTGGCGTAGGCCTGAACCTGACCGAAGCCGATACGGTGATCCATTACGACCCGTGGTGGAACCCGGCTACGGAGAACCAGGCGACTGACCGTGCGTATCGCATCGGCCAGGAAAAGCCGGTGTTCGTCTACAAGATGATTGCGCGGGGCACGGTGGAAGAGAAAATTCAGCACCTGCAGAAAGAAAAGTCCGACTTGGCGGCGGGTGTGCTGGATGGGCGTACAACGGGGGATTGGCAGTTGGGCAATGAGGATATCGAGGCGTTGTTTGCGCCTTTACCGCACAAACAAGAGAAGCGTTGACTGTCAGATTGCCATCGCCGGCAAGCCAGCTCCCACAGGGAAATGCGTTCCAAGTGTGGGAGCTGGCTTGCCTGCGATGGCAGCAACGCGGTTTTCAGTCGATCAATTGAGCATCGCGCAACGCGGTCAGCGCCGCCAACCAACGCGGATCCTGCTTATAGTCGGTCGACGCAATCGCCTGCCCCCGCATCCGCGCAATCCGCGCCGACGGCGTCACTTTCATCCGCTGCGCAGCACTCAGTGCCAGCTCCGCAGCGGCGCGGTCATTACACACCAAACCCATGTCACAACCCGCCGTCAGTGCAGCTTCAATCCGGCTCGCCGCATCGCCCACCACATGGGCACCTGCCATCGACAAGTCATCACTGAAAATCACCCCATCGAACTGCAGCTCGCCGCGCAGGATGTCCTGCAACCAGCGTCGCGAGAAACCTGCGGGCTGAGCGTCAACCTGCGGGTAGATCACGTGGGCCGGCATCACTGCCGCCAACTGCTTGCTCAGGCGTGCGAAAGGCACCAGGTCATGGGCGCGAATCTGCTCCAGGCTACGTTCGTCATTGGGAATGGCGACGTGGGAATCGGCCTCAGCCCAACCATGGCCCGGGAAGTGTTTACCGGTGGCGGCCATACCGGCGCTGTTCATACCGCGAATGAAAGCCCCTGCGAGCAAGGCGGCACGCTCGGGGTCGCCTTCGAAAGAACGGGTGCCGACCACGGCACTGCGCTGGTAGTCCAGATCCAGTACCGGAGCGAAGCTCAAATCCAGGCCGACCGCCAGCACTTCAGTGGCCATGATCCAGCCGCACTGCTCGGCCAAGTGTTCGGCGTTGGGATTGTCGGCCAGCGCGCGCATGGCTGGCAGGCGCACAAAGCCCTGGCGCAGACGCTGTACGCGACCGCCCTCCTGATCGACGGCCAACAGCAGATCCGGGCGCACGGCACGAATCGCCGCGCTCAACTCACGTACCTGGCGTGGATGCTCGATATTGCGCGCAAAAATGATCAGGCCGCCGACTTCAGGCTGGCGCAACAGATGACGATCCTCGGCCGTCAGCCAAGTACCGGCAACGTCGACCATCAAAGAACCTTGCAGGGCAACACTCATAAACCTTCCTTAAATAACGCACACAACCCGTTGCGCTCGACCAGCGCGATTCGCGCAGTGAGCACAACGGGTTGCGAGTAAATAACTGAAATCGGCATGGGCGGCTAGCTTAGCGGATGCAAGCGGCCACGCACACCCGCAAAGGTCAGACCTTGGCGACGGCCGGAGCTGTTTTGCTGCGGGGACGCAGTTGGGCGGCGGCCATGGCAGGGTCAGTCACGCCGGTTTCGGCACGCATGCCGGCGGCGAGAAACGGCACCATCAGGCGCATTACCTGCTCGATAGAAGTGTTCACGCCAAAATCGGTTTCTGCGATGGCGCGCAAGGCCTTGATCCCGGACATGCTGAACGCCGCAGCGCCGAGCATGAAGTGCACGCGCCAGAACAGTTCGATAGGCGGAATACGCGGAGCGGCTTCGTTGACCAGCAGCATATAGCGGCGGAACACCTTGCCGTACATGTCTTCCAGGTAGCGCCGCAGGTGACCCTGGCTCTGGCTGAACGCCAGGCCCAGCAGGCGCATGAAGATCGACAGGTCGTTGCCACTGCGCGGCTGCACCACCAGCGCCTGTTCCACCAGCATTTCCAGCAGGTCTTCCAGGGTTGGCTTGCTGTCGGCCTTGGCCTGGCGACGTTCCAGTTCACGGTCGAGGCTGGCGCAGAACGGCCCCAGGAAGCGTGAGAACACCGCCTGGATCAGGGCCTTTTTCGAGCCGAAATGATAGTTCACTGCCGCCAGGTTCACCCCGGCCTTGCTGGTAATCAGCCGCAATGAAGTTTCAGCAAATCCTTTTTCCGCGAACAATTGCTCGGCAGCATCGAGAATGCGTTCAACGGTTTCCGACTGGGCCATGGCTACTCCGCCTGACAAACACTTGTTTGAAACATACGTTTCAGGGTGTGTCTTGTCAACCCTGCGAGTTCGCATTCCGGCCGGGCAGTCATGTATTTCATCGCTATTTAATCACATTCATCCAGGCCTGTAGGCAGCGCTATCTCTCACTTGTAGGAAGGATGACGAATGACCGTCCAGCGGCCGCAAGGAAAAGGATGATTGCCAAGCGCAGTTCACTGTATATAATCCCAGTCACTGTATAAAAAGACAGAGCGATCAACATGCTAAAACTGACGCCACGCCAAGCTGAGATTCTGGCTTTTATCAAGCGCTGCCTCGATGACAACGGCTACCCGCCGACCCGAGCGGAAATTGCGCTGGAATTGGGGTTCAAGTCCCCCAACGCCGCCGAAGAACACCTCAAGGCCCTCGCGCGCAAAGGCGCAATCGAGATGACCCCGGGGGCTTCACGCGGTATTCGCATCCCTGGCTTCGAAGCCAAGGCCGACGAATCGACACTGCCCATCATCGGTCGCGTCGCCGCCGGTGCGCCGATCCTGGCGCAGCAGCACGTCGAGGAGTCCTGCAACATCAACCCGACCTTCTTCCATCCTCGAGCCGACTACCTGTTGCGGGTCCACGGCATGAGCATGAAGGACGTGGGCATCTTCGATGGCGACCTGCTGGCCGTCCACACCACCCGCGAAGCCCGTAATGGCCAGATCGTAGTCGCCCGTATCGGCGATGAAGTCACCGTCAAACGCTTCAAGCGCGAAGGCAGCAAGGTCTGGCTACTGGCCGAGAACCCGGAGTTCGCCCCGATTGAAGTGAACCTGAAAGATCAGGACCTGGTGATCGAAGGCTTGAGCGTCGGCGTCATTCGCCGCTAAAGGAGGCATCATGCAGCTCGTGCACACCCCACAACATACACAACTGTCGCTGTTCGAGGCCTTTATGGCCCAACCTCTTGCGCCCATCCTCAAGGAAACGGTCGAGGCGCCTTGGAGCGCCGAGCCTGAAGCGTTCAGTGAATTGTCGTTGCGCGGTGCTGCTGGCAGCTGCCTGAGCCTGCTGGCGCCGATCCTTCGCGAACTCAGCGAAGAGCAGGATGCTCGCTGGCTGACACTGATCGCACCGCCCGCCAGCCTGACCCAGGCTTGGCTGCGGGACGCCGGCCTCAACCGCGAACGTATCCTGTTGCTGCAACCGCGTGGCGCGCAAAGTGCCCAGCAATTGACCTGCGAAGCCTTGCGATTGGGGCGTAGCCATACAGTGGTGAGCTGGTTGAACCCGTTGAATGCGAGTGCCAAGCAACAGCTGATCAGCGCCGCGCGTACGGGCGATGCTCAGAGCTTGAATATTCGATTGGGCTGAGCAGTTGTAGTGAGCGGGCTTGCCCCGCGCTGGGCTGCGAAGCGGCCCTAAATAAGTTATTGCGGTATATCAGTTATTACGCGGCGTTTGGTTCTGGGGCCGCTTCGCAGCCCAGCGCGGGGCAAGCCCGCTCGCTACAGGGCTCGATCGGCTACTCAGTGAAGCACCCGCGGCCCATCTTCCTTCTCCGGCTCGCCTTCCGCCAACCGGCCTGCCATCTGCACACCCACGCTCAACATGGCCTTGGCCACTTCCACGTGCTGACCTTGCAGGAACGCTTTGGCGTCCTCGGAAAAATCCAGAATAACCAGAGAACCCTCGTCCTCAGCCCGGCGCAGCTCGATTCGGCCGTCAGGCAATTCAACAATTTCCAGAAAGGACGTTGGCATAACAATCTGTTCTCCACGAAAGGCCGGGATTATATCAGTCATCCACCCGGCATCGCTGAGGATCTGAAGAGGTTTCTTGACAGCTTGATGAACGGTGCTTTGTGCTGTGTACCCTTATCAATGGGGGTTCATCAGCACTCGTTCAACCCTTCGCGAAAGCGCAACGCCATCTTTTTCAGCTCTTGGCGCCAGCCTTCGAGCTCCTCACGGCTCAACGGCTTAGGCTCATCCTCTTCCAGCGCCACCGCTACGATCAATGGCTGGGTCACGTCGCCCTTGGGCACATGAGGCACACGTGGCGGCTGGAACATGTCGGCATGAGCCTTAAGCAAACGCGCAACCCAACTGTCCGGGCTTTGGGCCATTTCTACCAACTCCGCCAGCTCAGGAATGGCCATGGCCTCCAGCACTTCCCGGGTCATGATCATTTCTGCACGGGGCGAGCCCGCCTGGGGCAAGCGATAGAACCCGGCGATTTCATGGCACAGGCCCAACAAAGCGCCGTACAGGTGGAACAACGCCGCTTCACGCCCCGCCTGGACCAGCGCGATGGCGTTCATCTCCTTCCCTTCCTCGGCACGGCCAAGGGCTTCCAGGGACAAACCCGCGAAGTAAATTTTCTGATTGGTACGGGTATAGAGTTCGTTGGCCATAACGGCAGTCTCCACAACGAAAGAAGCATGATGCTGGCTTAACAGTGTCACGGATCAGCCGAGCGCACTGCAAGCGCAAAAAAAGGCCGCCTATGCAGGCGGCCTTAGTATTTGGCAGATCAGTCGATCAAGCGCCCTGACGCTTATCCTCGACCTTCCACTTGCCACCGTCGTAGAACGCTTTCCAGCCGGTAGGCTTGCCGTCCACTTCGGTCTGCACGTACTGCTCCTTGGTCTTGCGGCTGTAGCGGATCACGGCTGGGCGGCCATCCGGGTCCTTCTTCGGCGCTTCACACAAGAAGTGGTACTTCGGATCGATCTCATCCTTGTGCGGCACGATCTCCAACACCAGCGGTGCACGGGTCTCGCGGTTTTTCGGGAACTGGCTGGCAGCCAGGAACAGCCCCGAAGCGCCATCACGCAGGATGTAGGTGTCGTTGACCTTCTCGCACTTGAGCTCCGGCATCTTCACCGGGTCCATCTTCGGCGGCGCCGCATCACCGCTTTTCAGCAGCTTGCGGGTGTTCTTGCACGTCGGGTTGGTGCAACCGAAGAACTTGCCGAAGCGGCCAGTCTTGAGTTGCATCTCGCTACCGCACTTGTCGCATTCCAGGCTCGGACCTTCGTAGCCCTTGATGCGGTAGGTGCCCTCTTCGATCTCGTAGCCGTTGCAATCCGGGTTGTTACCGCAGATGTGCAGCTTGTGCTTCTCATCCAGCAGGTAGGCATCCATCGCCGTGCTGCAGATTGGGCAGCGATGCTTGCCACGCAATACCAGCGACTCGGATTCACCCTCGTCATCGGCCGCGATTTCATCGCCCGGAACCAGGTTGACGGTCGCCTTGCAACGCTCTTTCGGCGGCAGGCTGTAGCCCGAGCAGCCGAGGAACACACCGGTGGATGCGGTACGGATCTGCATCGGCCGGCCACAGGTCTGGCACGGAATGTCGGTCATCACCGGCTGATTGGCGCGCATGCCGTTCTCTGGGCTTTCCGCTACTTCGAGCTTCTTTTTGAAGTCGCCGTAGAACTCGTCCAGCACGTTTTTCCAGTCACGCTCGCCCTGGGCCACGTCATCGAGGTTCTCTTCCATGCCGGCAGTGAAGCCGTAGTCCATCAGGTTGGAGAAGCTCTCGGACAGACGCTCAGTGACGATGTCGCCCATTTTTTCCGAGTAGAAACGACGGTTGTGCAACGCAACGTAACCGCGGTCCTGAATAGTGGAAATGATCGCCGCATAGGTGGAAGGACGACCGATACCGCGTTTTTCCATCTCTTTCACCAAGCTGGCTTCCGAATAACGCGCCGGCGGCTTGGTGAAGTGTTGGGATGGGTCGAGCTTGATCAGCTTCAGCGTGTCGCCCTGGGCCATGTCCGGCAGCACGTCATCATCGCCAGGCTTGGCGATCTGCGGCATGACGCGGGTATAGCCGTCGAATTTGAGGATACGGCCCTTGGCACGCAGCTCGAAGTCAGACGCCGCCACGGTGACCGTGGTGGACAGGTATTGCGCCGGCAACATCTGGCAGGCCAGAAATTGGCGCCAGATCAGCTCGTAGAGGCGCTCAGCGTCGCGCTCCATGCCGCTCAGCTTGGCAGGCGTGGTGTTGGCGTCGGAAGGACGAATCGCTTCGTGAGCCTCCTGGGCGCCTTCCTTGCTGCTGTAGACGTTCGGTTTCTCCGGCAGGTACTTCTTGCCGAATTCGCCTTCAATATAAGTACGCGCCATCGCTACCGCGTCCACCGACAGGTTGGTGGAGTCGGTACGCATATAGGTGATGTAGCCCGCTTCGTACAGACGCTGCGCCATCATCATGGTCTTCTTCACGCCAAAGCCCAGGCGGTTACTCGCAGCCTGTTGCAGGGTGGACGTGATGAACGGAGCCGATGGCTTGCTGCTGGTCGGCTTGTCTTCGCGCTTGACGATGCTGTAGCTGGAAGACTTGAGTTTCTCCAGCGCGGCCATGGCCTGGGCTTCGTTCAGCGGCTTGAAGGCCTCGCCTTTCTCGCGGGCCACTTCAAAGCGCACGTTGGCGCCCTTGGCGGTGCCGAGGTCAGCGTGGACTTCCCAGTACTCTTCGGGGATGAACGCACGGATCTCACGCTCACGTTCCACCACCAGCTTGACCGCTACCGACTGCACACGGCCGGCGGACAGGCCACGGGCGATCTTGGCCCAGAGCAGCGGCGAGACCATGTAACCCACGACGCGGTCGAGGAAACGACGGGCCTGTTGGGCGTTGACGCGGTCGATGTCCAGTTCGCCCGGCTTGGAGAAGGCTTCCTGAATGGCTTTCTTGGTGATTTCGTTGAACACCACACGCTTGTAGCGGCTGTCGTCACCGCCGATGGCTTCCCGCAGGTGCCAGGCAATGGCTTCCCCTTCGCGGTCCAAGTCCGTTGCGAGATAGATGGTGTCGGCATCTTTGGCGAGCCGGCGCAGCTCTTCGATGACCTTTTCCTTGCCAGGAAGGATCTCGTACTTGGCTTTCCAGCCATGATCCGGGTCCACACCCATGCGCGAGACCAGCTGCTTGCGCGCTTTCTCTTTAGGGCTGAGCACCGGACCTTCGCCCGCAGCCGCCTTGCCGCGCTTGGCAGCAGGCTCCTTGCTGGCGCTAGCCGAACCGCTGGTGGGCAGGTCTCGGATATGGCCGATACTCGACTTCACCACGTACTCGTTGCCCAAGTACTTGTTGATGGTCTTGGCCTTAGCCGGGGATTCCACAATGACCAGCGATTTGCCCATGGATCGGAAAATTCCTGAATTCGAGAAGAGAAAGGCAGTTGGCGCCTGTCGCGGCAACGCTATATATAGTGGCAACAAGGTGAGGTCAAGCGCAGCATTCTGCGCGACCTGCCGTTATTGCCCTGAAAAAAGACTGGGTTCGACCTGGACCAAAGCAAAGCGCGGGACTTGCTCGCCGTCAACTTCGACGGTCTCCAGGAACATGCTCAATGGGCGTACCCAAAAGCCGTAATCGCCATACAGTGCTTGGTAGAACACCACTTCTTCTTCGGTCTCGGAGTGCCGCGCCACACTGAAAACACGGTACTGCGGACCTTTATAATGCTGGTAGAGCCCTGGTTCGACTTTCATGCTCTGGCCCTCTTACAAAATTTGTTAAAAAAAAAATACAAAACTGCCAAAAAACAAAAACCGGGGCACTGGGCCCCGGCTTCCGTCAACGGAACGCTTAGACGCGTTCGAAGACGGTGGAAATGCCTTGGCCGAGGCCAATGCACATGGTTGCAACCCCGAGGTTGCCGCCATTTTGCTTCATCACATTAAGCAAAGTACCGGAGATACGTGCACCGGAGCAACCAAATGGGTGGCCCAGGGCAATCGCACCGCCGTGCAGGTTAACCTTCTCGTTCATCTTGTCGAGCACTTTCAGATCTTTCAGCACTGGCAGAGCCTGTGCGGCGAAAGCTTCGTTGAGCTCGAAGAAGTCGATATCGGAGATGGTCAGGCCTGCGCGCTTCAAGGCTTTTTGTGTGGCCGGTACTGGACCATAGCCCATGATCGCCGGGTCCACACCCGCCACTGCCATCGAACGGATCACGGCCAGCGGCTGGATACCCAGGTCTTGGGCACGCTGCGCCGACATCACGATCATGCACGAGGCGCCGTCGGTGATTTGCGACGAAGTGCCCGCTGTCACGGTGCCACCCTTTGGATTGAACGCCGGCTTCAGGGCCGCCAGGCTTTCCAGGGTGGTGTCCGGACGAATGGTTTCGTCGTAGTCGAACAGTTTCAGGAAACCGTTCTCGTCGTAGCCGTTCATCGGGATGATCTCATCCTTGAACTTGCCTTCCAGGGTCGCCTTGTGGGCGAGCTGGTGGGAGCGCAGGCCGAACGCGTCCTGGGCTTCGCGGGTAATGCCGTGCATCTTACCGAGCATTTCCGCAGTCAGGCCCATCATGCCCGAGGCTTTCGCCGCGTACAGCGACATGTGCGGGTTAGGGTCAACGCCGTGCATCATGCTGACGTGGCCCATGTGCTCCACGCCACCGACCACGAATACATCACCGTTGCCGGTCATGATCGCCTGGGCGGCAGTGTGCAGCGCGCTCATCGACGAACCACACAGCCGGCTGACGGTCTGGCCGGCAGCGGTGTGTGGGATCTGGGTCATCAAGGAGGCCATGCGCGCGATGTTCCAGCCCTGTTCCAGGGTCTGGTTGACGCAGCCCCAGATCACGTCTTCGACTTCGTTCGGATCGACCTTAACGTTACGCTCCAGCAGCTTGCTGATCAGGTGCGCCGACATGTCTTCGGCACGGGTGTTGCGGTGCATGCCGCCCTTGGAGCGGCCCATCGGAGTACGACCGAAGTCGACAATCACGACGTCTCTTGGATTCAAGCTCATAAATATTCTCGCTCTAGTCGTCTGGGCACTTAACCGAAGAAGCGCTGGCCATTCTTGGCCATTTCACGCAGCTTCGCGGTCGGGTGGTACAGCGGGCCCAAATCAGCGTATTGATCAGCCAGGGCAACGAACTCGGCCACACCGATCGAATCGATGTAACGCAGTGCACCACCACGGAATGGAGGGAAACCAATACCGTACACCAGGCCCATATCGGCTTCGGCGGCGGTTTCAACGATGCCGTCTTCCAGGCAACGCACAGTTTCCAGGCACAGGGCGATCATCATCCAGTTGATGATGTCTTCGTCTGACACCTCACGCTGCTCGTAGATGACCGGCGCGAGTACTTCGTGCACCGAAGGATCGGCCACTTTCTTCTGCTTGCCCTTCTTGTCGGCCTCGTAGGCGTAGAAGCCCTTGCCGTTCTTCTGGCCCAGGCGCTTGGCTTCGTAGAGCGCGTCGATCGCCGAGCGGCGGTCGTCTTTCATGCGGTCCGGGAAGCCTTCGGCCATGACGTCGCGACCGTGGTGGCCGGTGTCGATGCCGACCACGTCCATCAGGTACGCCGGGCCCATTGGCCAGCCGAATTTTTCCATGACTTTGTCGATGCGCACGAAGTCCACACCGGCGCTGACCAGCTTGGCGAAACCGCCGAAGTACGGGAACAGCACGCGGTTGACCAGGAAGCCCGGGCAGTCATTGACCACGATCGGGTTCTTGCCCATTTTCTTGGCGTAGGCAACGGTGGTCGCAACCGCTTGCTCGCTGGACTTCTCGCCACGGATCACTTCTACCAGCGGCATCATGTGCACCGGGTTGAAGAAGTGCATGCCGACGAAGTTTTCCGGACGCTTGAGCGCCTTGGCCAGCAGCGAGATGGAAATGGTCGAGGTGTTGGATGCCAGGATGGTGTCGTCTTTGACCTGGGCTTCCACTTCAGCCAATACGGCTTGCTTGACCTTCGGGTTCTCGACAACCGCTTCGACCACCAGGTCGACGTGGCCGAAATCGCCGTAGGACAGCGTAGGACGGATGCCGTTGAGGACTTCAGCCATCTTCGCGGCGGTCATGCGACCTTTATCCACACGACCCACCAGCAGCTTGGCGGCTTCCGCCAGGCCTTGCTCGATGCCGTGCTCGTTGATGTCCTTCATCAGGATCGGCGTGCCTTTGGACGCCGACTGATAGGCGATACCGCCGCCCATGATCCCGGCGCCGAGTACGGCAGCCTGTTTCACGTCGCGGGCGATTTCGTCGTAGGCCTTGGCCTTTTTCTTCAGCTCCTGGTCGTTCAGGAACAGGCCGATCAGGCTCTGGGCAGCGGAGGTTTTCGCCAATTTGACGAAACCAGCCGCTTCCACTTCCAGGGCTTTGTCGCGACCAAAGTTCGCAGCCTTCTGGATGGTCTTGATCGCTTCAACCGGTGCCGGGTAGTTCGGGCCGGCTTGGCCAGCCACGAAACCTTTGGCGGTTTCGAACGACATCATTTGTTCGATGGCGTTGAGCTTGAGTTTTTCCAGCTTCGGCTGACGCTTGGCCTTGTAGTCAAATTCGCCGCTGATGGCGCCTTTGATCAGGTTCAGAGCGGCTTCGGCCAGTTTGTCCGGCGCAACTACAGCGTCGACGGCACCGACTTTCAGTGCGTCTTCAGCTTTGTTTTCCTTACCGGCGGCAATCCACTCGATGGCGTTGTCGGCCCCGATCAGACGCGGCAGGCGTACGGTGCCGCCAAAACCTGGGTAGATGCCCAGTTTGACTTCAGGCAGGCCGATTTTTGCGGTCGCGGACATGACACGGAAGTCTGCCGCCAAGCACATTTCGAGGCCACCGCCCAACGCGATGCCGTTGATTGCGGCAACGGTGGGAACGTTGAGGTCTTCGAAATCGCTGAAAATCTTGTTGGCTTCGAGGTTGCCAGCCACCAGCTCGGCATCGGGCAGCTTGAAGTTGTCGACGAATTCGGTGATGTCAGCGCCGACGATAAACACGTCCT